>JBKEAI010000258.1:0-11792 GCA_047972145.1 Microthrixaceae bacterium | reverse complement strand
CGCCGGATCGCAGATGGCGACCTGAAGGCAACGAAGGTCGGCACCCACCACCGGATCCCGCTCGTCGAGTTCGAGCGGTACAGCCACGAGCTCATGCGTCGGATGGCCGAAGCCAGTGCGGAGGACATCGAGGCCGAGCTCTTCGGTGAGTGACACCGTCGTCTTCCTCGACGCCAACGTGCTGGCGTCGCCCGTCACGCGCACGCTGGTGCTCGCAGGAGGCCGGGCGGACGGCCTCCTGTTGACGTGGTCTGCGCACGTCGAGGCCGAAGCCGACCGCCATGTTCGCGGTGCTTCGTCCCGCACGTCGGTCGTGCGCCAGGACATCCTCGGCATGGAGCTGTCCGAGTCCGCTCCCTCGACCGAGGGCCTGCTGACGGCCAGCGCCGAGGACCGACAGGTGCTCGCGGATGCCGTGCTGGCCGGTGCACGGTTCCTCGTTACCGCCGACGTGGATGACTTCGCCCTGGAGGATCTCAAGGCCCATGGGCTGAGTGCCGTGAGCCCGGACTACTTCATGGCGCTCCGGTTCAGCGAGCACGCATACCGGGAAGGCGTGCGCACCCTTGCCGAGGTCGCGAAGAACCCGCCCAGAACCGACACCGATGTGCACACCATGCTCGGCCGACGCCACCCCCACGTGACGGCACGATTCGCCGACGCCTATGAGACACTTCCGGTCGCCCCCGACGCCGACCAGCCGAGCGTGCTCGTACGTGGCGGGATCTGCGTGCTCTGCGCCGCAAGGCTCAGGTCCAGCAAGGACCTGGCCAGCGGCCTGTGCCGCGATCACCAGGCCTGAAGCCGAGTTCGATCCCGGCCGGGCCGTTGGAACTGGATCCCTCCGGCCATCACTTCGGTTCCAGACGAAAACGCTACCGCTTGCGGTAAAGAGTTCGTCGTCTCATCCCCGAGGCGCAGGGCGGCCTTCGTGTCGTCGAGAGGTAGCAGAGGGGACCGCCCGAATGGACGATCCCCTCTTCGAAGAACTCGCTGGATCGTAGCCAGCGGCTTGCTCCGACGCGTCTCCCGCCCGGTCACCCCACGCGGCCCGCTGCCATCACCAGCATCGCCGAGGGAGGGCCCTCGCCCCCACCTGAAGAACGTGCTGTCCGCCAGCTCCCGTCGTGCATGAGCGGCAGATCCGGCGCGCACACATTTGCAGGTTTCCCTCCCGGGAAACCTGCTCGGTGCCCTCGCGGACCCGTATCGGCGCCATCGAGTCGGCCGGACGCGTGTCCGCGGGCGTGCTCACCTGCCCTTGTGTCTCCGCGCGCCGGCGCAGCTGATCAACGACGGCCATGTCCTGATGGCCGACGATGCGCCCGCCTTGCGTCCCAAACGGGAGGTCACGCGGGAGGTCCAACGGGAGACGGGAGGTCGAACGGGAGGTGCGGCAGGAGGCCGAACAGGTTGACCGGGAGGGAAACCTGTCAATGTGTGCGCGCTGGATCGGCTCTTCAGGAGCGAGGCGAGCGCGTCGGGCGGGAGGTTCGAGCGAAGCCGTCCGGTTGTTGAGGACGCTGCACCGCCGAGGCCGGTGTGCGCCCGGTGGGCAGCCCGTGTACGGATTGGCTGTCATACCCATGGCGTACGGTACGAGTGAGCACTTGGGGGAAGGAGACCTGGTCGAAGTGGTGGGCGTGACGAGTCAGGATCCGGCGGGCGCTCCAGAGCGAACTCGCTCTGGAGCAGAGCAGGAACATCGACTCCATCCTCGGGCATCATGTTCTTCCGCCTCGGGCGCGACGGAGCAGTCGCGGCGACCTCTCCATCCATGTGTCTCTGTCCAGGGTGAGAAGCACTCGATCGCTGCGACGGCCGCCCGGCATGCGATAGAAGTCACGGAGACGCCCTTCCTCTCGGAGGTAGCGGCGTCCAACGGTCTCATAGCTCGTCAACGCGGCCTGCGAGCTGTCGACATACAGGCACCGAAAGTCCCACCCACCAAAGAGGTGGTCGATGAACAGTGCGACACCCTCGCCAGATGGCACGGCGCTAGACGCCACCGGGAACCGCAGCGTCGCAAGGAACGCGTGACCGTTCTCGAAGTCGGCGTCGTAGCAGGACACCAGGCCGATCGACTCCCAGCCGTCAGACAAAGCGACGACGTACTGCACATGCACGCCCGCCCAAAGAGCTTGCGCGTGAGCCTCGGGAGACACAGTCCGGCCGCGGAATCGCCACGTCGCAGTCGCCTCAGCGTGCTGCTCGATCAACCTAATCGGTTCGTAGTCGCTGGCCCGAATTGGCCTAAGGGCAACATGACGCCCGCTGATCATGCCGTTGATCGTCATGGCATACTCATAACCCTGTCCGTGCAGCGACTCGTCGAGCTCATCAGGAAGATCCGTCGGGTGGAGCCTGCTCGATCTCGAACACCCGCCCCGAGATCTCCTCAGTCACTCTGGAAATGCCGACAACCTTCTGGCTCTCGATAACTGTGCTGGAACCACAATCCAGCCGGGGTGCCGCCTCACCAGCGAGGTTGATCACAATCGAGGAGTCGATCACGTTCGCATCAGCTGTGACGGTCTCAGCGCAAGAGCCGTGTATTTCGAGGCGATCGGGTCCTATCCGCACGACTCTGGTGATGCCAACGGCACCAGAGGAGGGATCGATCTCAAGCGGAATCGACTTGCCAGATGAGGCATCGACGAGTTCGCTAGCACCGATAAGTGCGTCGCCCGACAATCGGACTTCTGATCCGCAGTCCTCCCCTTCACGCGGTGACCCAGTCGCGGTGACAACGATGCGGTGATCGGTCTGCCGAAGCTCGGCAGTGACATCGTCAGCGCATTGGACACCGAGAATCACCGTCGTTGGGTCGAGTCGAACAGCGTGATTGACCGGGAGGTCCGTGGGACCTGCGCTACATGCTGCAAGGCATGTTGCAGCGCCGGCGAGAAGGAGGACCCGGGTCGCTACCACCCGACGGGAGCTGTGAGGATGCCACCCCCGAAAGCGGCCTCGAAGTTGGAAACCCAGGTTAAGTAGCTGGTCTCATTGCTGGGTCCAGGGCACACGGAAGCATTGGTGCTGCCCTTGTGTAATCCATACGCGCGGTTGGTCGAGCCGTTGAACCAGGGCCCACCGCTATCGCCAGGGCACGCCGGCGCCTGGACCGCACCCATACCCACGTTGTTGAGAAAGCCAGCATTGTGAGTGAGGAGTGTTCCACAGGCCTCGTAGCCACCAAGATTTGAGCCCGCGTGGCAGATCCAGTTGCCCCACAGTGAGGAACCCGGAGTCGAGATCTTCCGGGTGATGGGGTAGTTGTTGTTGCTGGGCCGCCAGATTGTGTTCTGGGGCTTCCAGTATCCACCGGGGTCATTGATCTGGATGATGGCCCCATCGACCGTGTGCCAGCTTTGAGACCCCTTATCCGGTCCGATCAGTAGATCCTGCCCCGTGCTGTGCTTCCAATTCACGTTGAATCCAGCGGAACAGTGTCCGGCCGTGGTGACCAGCCACTGCGAACTGCCGCTGATCGTCCGCTTGGCGTTGAACCCGGCGGTGCAGTAGGCGTTATCGGCCTGACCGTCTCCATTGGCGTCCGGGCGGATCTGGAGAGTGCCGCGAAATGGGCCTTCCGAGGGGGGACAGGCTGGGATCGCCGCTGGTAGAAGCCGGCTCTCGACACCCCCATCACACGGCAGCACACCGCGACAGGCAGATCCGAGCAACGCTCGGAGATGAAGGCGTAGGTCATTTTGGGAGCACGTTCTCCTTCGCGAAGTACGCGGCCGCCCGCTTGAGGATCTCGTTTTCCATCTTCGCCACGCGCAGCTCACGGTGCAGCGCCACGAGCTCCTCACGCTCAACAGTCGTCAGACCGTCGTTGCAGCGGCCCTCGTCGAGGTCGGCTTGTTTCATCCAGTTCCGCAGACAACTGTCCAAGATGCCCAGATCCGCGGCGATCTCCGACACAGGCTTCTCACGCATCCGGGCGAGCTCAACAGCTCGCTGACGGAACTCCGGAGGATGAGGTGCAGGCATCAGGACTCCTTCCCGAGACGACCAACGTCGCCTCACACTCGGTGTCGGTCAACCCGGGGGACCTCCAAAGAGAGCATCGGCTACTGCGGTCTAGATCCAGCGAGCGTTACTCCGTGGTCGTCAGCAAAGCGGCACAGCGCAGAAACAAGTTCTTGCCAGTTGCGGAACGTGCCTCTTGTGAGGACTTCTGAACGCCTCCCTTGCTTTGGGACAATGGTCCAACCTCCAAATCCATTGTGTCGAATGACCTCTATATCGCTTGGAGCTAGTGTCCGTCGATGCATCCTCCTCCTGAGGACTATATAGTCGTTTCCAACAACAATCTTTCCGGGGAAGCTGACTGCAACAGCCGCGACCGCAGCAATCATCAGTGTCGCGAATCCCACGTCGCCGGCCCGCGCCTGATCAATAGCCATAGCTCCGAAAAAGCACACAAGGAGAAGGCCAACAATCAGCGCCCAGGGGCTCCGTCGGCTGACAACCGGTACGCTGCTAGCAGCCCAGCCATCGGGCAACCGAAACTCCCCCTATAAATAGCCCGCTTGAGGCCGTTGTGTGGGCATAGATGTGACGGGCGTATGATCTAGGTCGAACTACGTTCACCATCTTTGTGGGCTTTATCCTGCCAGGGTTGATCTCGAAACCTACCCTGTTCGCAGCGATTCCGCCCAGCGCTCCTGCTGCGAATCCAACGGTGGCATCAAGGCCAGCCTGTCTCAAGCTGTAGCCTTCTCCACCCACCAGCCCTTCCACCAAGCCGCCCACCACCGACCCGGCAGTTCCACACGCTCCAGAATGGACCGCTGCACCTCCGGTCATCCCGATACATACCCCAGTTATGGCTCCCCCTACGGCGCCGCCGAAGACGGCAGCTCCGAATCCTCTCGCATCTGAGAAGCCGTTGTCAGCCACGTGCGAGACAGCCCCGGTTGCGGCGCCGACCACGCCACCGATGGCTCCAGTTATTGCAGAGAATCCGAACAGTCCAGTTGGGTCGGTGTTGTTTAGTGGGTTGGCTGTGACGTAGTTGTGGGGTTCGCGTGTGAGGGGTGTGATTGGGTCTTTGGTGATGAATTGGGCGGTGGTGGGGCTGTAGTAGCGGGCTCGGAGGTATTGGTATCCGGTTTCTTCATCGGTGTATTGGCCTGCGTATCCGAATGGGGTGAGTGTGCCGGTTGTGGCTTCGGGTGTGCCGTAGGGGGTGTAGGTGGCGGTTCCTGTGGTGGTGCCCGTGGTGTTGGTGAGTAGCCGTGTGGAGCCGAGTTGGTCGTGGTGTAGATACGTGATGGTCCCGGTCGGGTCGATTTGTGCATAGGGGAGGTTGCCGGGGCCGTAGAGGTAGTGGGTGCCGCTGGTGCCCTGGGTTTCGGTGAGCAGCATGGGTAGGCCACCGGTCTTGTCCCAGGTGAACTCGGTCGTGGTTGTGTTGACGGTTTTCGAGGTTCGTAGTCCGTCGGGGTTGTAGGTGTAGGTGGCGTTTGCGGTGCTGTGGGCTGTGAGTCGGTTTGCTTGGTCGTAGGTGAGTGTTGTTGGGGTGGCGGGGGCTGGTGGGGTGATGGTTGTGAGGTTGGAGCGGTTGTCGTAGGTGTGGCTGGTTGCTCCGGGGGCGGGTGTGGTGCAGGTGCCGGTGGTTGGAGCTGTGGAGCAGAGTTGGTTGGCGGTGTTGAACACCTGTTCGGTGGATCCGAGGGTGGTGGGGTTGTCTGCGTTGTCGTATCCCCAGGTGGTGGCTGTGTCTTGGGTGGTGAGTCGTTCGAGGGTGTCGTAGTCCCAGCTGTGATCGGCACCGGGGAGGCTCGTGAGGTCTTCTGCTGTGATCTGTCCGTTGTCGTCGCGGGTGTAGTCGAGCTCGGCGAGGGTGGTGGATCCGGCGACCATGTCGATCGTGTCGATGCGGTCGGCTCGGTCGTATCCGAAGGCGTCGGTTTGGTCACCTGTTGGGTCGTCGATCGTTGTGAGATTCGAGTCTTCGTCGTAGCCGAAATCGGTGGTGTTGGAGTTCCAGTCGGTCGAGGAGGTGAGACGTCCGGCGTCGTCGTAGACCCGTGTGACGGTGTTGTCACCCGGGTAGTCGATGGTGGTCAGGTTTCCGGCGAGGTCGTATCCGTAGTCAACCGTGGTGCCATCCGAGGATGACGTGAGAGGACCCAACGAGTCATAGGACCAGGTGGAGGTGTCGGATGTTCCGTAGTCGACCTGTGTCCGTCTGCCGTTGTCGTCGTAGTGGACATCGGTGATGTTCGGGGTGGTGCCGTCGGAGTAGGTGACTGTTTGGAGTTGGTTGGCGGCGTCGTAGCTGTTGGTGACACATCCGGTGGTTGGGGTGGCGAAGCAATCACCGCCTGGTTGTTGGGTGGCGGTGAGGTTGCCGACCGGGTCGTAACCGAACGCCGTGATGTTCGACAGTGGGTCGGTGATGCTCGCTAGGCGGCCCAGATCGTCGTATAGGTAGGTGGTGACCGAGCCGGCGCCGTCGGTTTGGGTGTGGACTTGGCGGTCGTCGTGGTAGGCGGTCTTGACCTCTGTTGTGTCGGGTCGCTCGGTCTCGATCAGCTGGTTCTCGGCGTCATGCACGTCGACTCGGCAAGGTCGTCGAAGTGGTCGTCGATCACGGCTTCGACCTCGGCTCGGTGTCCGCGCTCTCGGAGAGCTGCTCCAAGAGCGCGTGCACTTTTCCCGTGATCTCCAACGCGGTCGTCGTGCGTTCCAGCTCGGCCTCGAGCCGGGCGATCCGCTGGCGTGCCCGATCAAGCTCGACCTGCTCCGTGCGCCGCTTCTTCGGACGCGCCGTCGGCGCCAGACCCGACAAGGCACCCGAGTCGCGTTGCTTGGCCCACTCCGACATGTGCGACGAGTAGAGGCCCTCACGGCGCAGGTACGCGCCCCGCTGCGCGCTGCCCTTCTCGAGCGCGTCGTAGGCGTCGAGATGGGCGAGCTTCTCCGCCGCGGTGAACGTACGGCGCTTCGGTCTGGGTGCTGGGTCAGTCTCATCCACCAGCCCATCATGGGTCCGGTCAACCAGATCTGCAGTCGTCAACGTCATCAAGAATCATGTCCGTATCTCGCCCTGGAGGAGTCAAGAACCGCCATACGCGGTGTCTCATCTCACCCTGACAGACAGGGGATCCGCGATGAACACCAAGGCTCGACCTGGAATCGAACACGGAACGACGATGCACCCGGGACCCCCTCACATTGCGCACCAAGCAACTAAAGCACGGAAACCAGCCACGTGCAGCGATGCTGGGGCTACAAGCAGCTAGCCACCGCGGTTCACCCGATGTGCCCTCAACCCCGGACAAGCCCAGGTTGACCAACCAGACACGGCCGTGAACCACTACTGGGCGCCGCACCCTCCTGGGAATTCACCAGATGCATACCTAGGAGCTGCCGAGGCGAGTGCGGCACAGAGGACGCTCACGCGCCAGCCAACTCGAAGTTCCCGTCGTCAGCGCCGACGTTCCGCAGTGCGAGCAGTGGGAACGCTGCAAGTACCGCGCCCCCACCAGCCCAGGCAATCGCCACACGGGGTGTCGAACTCCTCCGCTCAAGGTACGCGTGGCGCGAGTGTTCTCCACCGCTCGTCAACACCCATCTGGTACCGAGATGGACTGGGTCGTGAACTGTCGGAACAGCCGACCGGCGGACCGGTCGTCCACAAGTCCTCAGATCGCTCGCCAACCGAGTCGGTGCGCCTCCACTTCGGCGATCTCACCGAGATAGCGAGCCGAGCTCACCCCGAGGTCGACGGCGGCAAGCCGGACAGCCTTCCACGTCTCATCGTCGACTTGGATGCGAAGGAAGCGGCGACGAGGTGACGATTCCCCCTCCCCGGGGCTCCGGCGCTGCCGCGACAACGGCCGGCCCGACACGGCGCCCGCAGAAAGCTGTTCCAACTCGGACCGCACCAACTCGCCCATCCGCCAGATCAGATACGTGCCCTGCACCACGACGTCACGCTGGAGCAGCGCCCACGCGCCGTCGTCGACGTCGACCCTGACCGGACGACCATCCCGAGGACCGCTACGACGCTGGCCGAGCCGCTCGAAGCGCCGCCGCTCGAACTCCAACCGCCGTTCCGCTGCCCTGGTCGCCTTCTCCGTCTCGGTCCGGTCCCGTTGCATCAGCGCAATCTCCCTGAGCAGCCCCCTCTTTCCCTCGAGCAGCCCCTCCAGCTCCCTGAGCTTCGCCGCCTCCAGCTCGGCCCGAGACCTCAGGTCGACCAGCTCCTGGCTCGCCTCTGTCAGCACCCCGTCGAGCCGTTCCAGTCGACGGCCCTCCCGCTCGCGTTCCTCGGCCTTCCGCTCCGGCGTCGGCTCCAGGGCCGATCCCAGCTCATCGCCCGCTCCGATCGACACGTAGGCGGTGCTTCCACCCGCTGCTTCCGCTAGTTCCGCCTGCGGAACTAGCCAGTCTGTGCCACTTCATGACCACGTCCCAAAGCACCGACTGGAGCGCCAGGAACCGCTGTAGCGCGCGCCCATGGCATGTCACGAGCCGGTCTCGGAGTCGATGCCTGGGACCTCAGCGCGTCGGCCGTCCAGCAACTCCGAGACGGCAGACCGTGGCACGACCAATCGACGGCCCAGACGTACCGCCCGCAGCTCACCCCGCCGTACGCACTCGTACGCCGATGATCGTGAGATGCCAAGCACACTTGCCGCCTCGGTCACCGACATCGTCAATGACAACACGTCACTCGTCTTCATGTTCGGACCTCCCGGTCTCGTCGCCACCCGACGGACGTCGTCTGGCAAGGGCCTAAGCGCGCGAGTCATGAGTTTCCGTGTGGCAACCTGCGTCAGGGCCCGTACCGTTGTCACGGTGCGCGGAAGGAGCATCTGGGGGCGATGGCGCCGGGGCGACCGATCCGGCGAGGCTGACGGGTCCCTGTCAGCCGAGCAACGCCACCAGCGCGCCCTCCTCGTCGAGCAGGCACGTAGTGGCAGCCCATCGGCGGCGACCCGGCTGATCCTCGGCTTCCAGCGGTTGAACGAAGACCAACCGGTGCTCGATGCGATCGAGTCCTTTGTGACGAGCTCCGATGCGCGGACGCTCCTCGAGCTGTCTCGCCGCATTCGCGCTTCCGCTGGGTGGGGCTCGTCGGGCTGGTACGGCCTGAGGCCAGCGGACCTGCCCGGGTTCGAGCGACTCTGGCCGGTCAGCTCGACAGGGGCCGTGATCGCATCGATGTCCCGCAACGGGTACCTGCGCGAGGCCGCTGTCCGGTCGTTGTCCGTGACCCCCGAAGGACCGGCGCTCGGAGCTTTGGTCATCCGCACTGCCGACTGGGTAGAGCCGGTCCGGAGGGTGGCAGCGTCAGCCGTATCGGCCGAGCTCGATGTGGCGCCCCAGCGCTTGGTCTCGTGGCTTCCCATGCTCGACGTCTCCGGCGCGCTACGCGATAGCCCCACCGGTCGGCTACTCGAGTCCACGTTTCGCTCGACCCAACTCGCTCCAGCAGTTTCGATCGGACTGATGAGCACTGACCTCAGGGTTCGCCAGGCATGCGGTCGCCGCATCTCCACACTCGACCTGCCCAAGACTCAACGCGGCGAGGCACTCAAACGCGCCCTTGCTCAGGACGACCCGGCCACGGCAGCGTTCGTTGCGCTGCCAGTGCTCGACAGCGCTGAGGCCACTGAGGAAGAGCTGCGCTTGGCGGCAAAGTCACGGCACGGCTCAGTACGTGCCCGAGCGGTGTGGGCGAGTCGTCGAACCGGAGCTTGTGATGACCTCGCCCCCGCCGCGCTTAGCGATGCCTCGGCAGTAGTCCGCGACGCTGCGCAACAGGTGATCCGAGAAAGAGGTGGGGACCCCGCTGCGGAGTACCGCTCGAGACTGCTCGATGGGGACTCTTCGGTAGCGGTGGTAGCAGGTCTCGGTGAGACTGGCGAGGCGTCGGACACTAAGGCGTTGAGGCCGTTCCTTGTCGACTCTCGTGCCCGAACCCGAGTAGCAGCGGTGACCGGCATCGGCCGCCTCGACGGCGATGCGTGCGTGGACGACCTCATCAACGCTCTGGGCGATGGTTCATCCCGAGTGGCACGGGCGGCGGCAGCGGCGCTTCGACCGGCCATCGGATCGCTCGACCGCGACCGACTATGGGCGGCACTGAGGTCGGCTCCGATGACCTCAGCTCGATGGACACTGTGGCTCCTCTCCCAACCAAGCGGGTGGGTCGAGCTGGAGACCTGCCTACGTGTCTTGGCGGAGGGTCCGCACCAGTTGGATGAGCGAGCCGTCGATCGCGTCACCGCAGTCGTCGACGGTTGGGCCAGCCTCAGCCGACGACCACCATTGGCTCCATCTCGAGCCCGGATCATGGACCTGTTCCCCGCGGCCCAGTCCAGGCTCGGCAAGCCGCTGAGCGAAAGGCTCGATGCTGTGCTCAGGTCGTGGTCCCGCTGACCTGGCTACTCGCCATCGATTAGGTCGCCGAGCAGATCGGCGGCATCACGGTCCGCCTCGGGCACGAAATGGCTGTAGATCGCGAGCGTGGTGGTCGGGCTGGCGTGGCCGAGCCTGTTGGCCACGGTCTTCGGATCGACGCCGTTGGAGATCAGCCTTGTGGCCACGTAGTGCCGCAGGTCGTGCAACCGCACAGTGTCCAGACCGAGCCCGCCGCGTAGCTTCGTGAACCGCCGGCTGGCGCTGTCGGGCCGCCATGGACGAGATCCGTCGGGCTCGTAGCTGAGTACGTAGCTCGATGGCAGGAGGTCCACCCCGCAGGTCTCGGCCCGGTCCTCACAAACCATCCGGTGCTGCTCCAGCAGCGCGGCCGTTGCGTCGTCGATGGCGACCCGCCGCACCCGGCCGGTCTTGGTCTCCTTGCGGACGACCTCACCCTTCGCGACCACCACCGAGGAGCTGATCTCGACCGAGCGGCAGTCCTCGGCAAGGTCGGACCACCGGATGCCGAGCACCTCACCACGGCGTGCTCCAAGCACTGCCGCCAACCGGACGAACACGTACAGGTCCGGGTCCTCGGCCTCGGCCGCCTTCAGGATCCGGCCTAGCTCGTCCGGTGTCGGCGGGGTCGGCTCCGTGCGGCGCACCTTCGGCGGTGAGGCGTTCGCCGCCGGGTTGGACGTGATCCACTCCCACCGCACGGCCTGCTGCAACGCGGAGCGAGCGACCGTGTGGTACTTGCGAACCGTGGCCGGCGCCAATGGGCGCCGCTTCTCCGAACCCGTCCGCAGGGTTCCGTAGAGGGAGTCCAGGTGCGACGACCGCAGTTTCGCGAGCTCCTTCGATCCGAGCGCGGGCTTGAGCACGGAGTCGATCACCCGGCGGTGCTCCAACGCCGTTCGTGGCGACCAGTCCGGTGACGCTGCTTCGTACCAGGCGTCGAGCAGGTCGCCGAAGGTGGCTGAGGCGGGTGACGTCCTGCCCTGCTGCACCTCAACGAGCATCTCGTTGCGCACACGCTCGGCGTCCTTGCGGCTGCCTCGCACCGTACGGGTGACGTAGCGCTTGCGCCCCGTCACGGGATCACGACCTGCGTAGATCATCACCCGGAACGACCCGTTCCGCTCCACGATGTGCCCGCTGGCCATGGGCTCATGCTACCGGTCAGGGATTACCAAACGGGTTACCAAAGGAGGTGGTCAGCTCTGACCAACGACCCCTGGAAAGACGAAAGCCCTGCAATTGCAGGGCTTTCGTGCTTGCACCCCCAACGGGATTCGAACCCGTGCCGCCACCTTGAGAGGGTGGTGTCCTAGGCCGCTAGACGATGGGGGCTTGGTCACGCCCACACAGTCGTGACGGCGATCTTGTTTGCGCTCGGG
>JBKEAI010000216.1:0-9440 GCA_047972145.1 Microthrixaceae bacterium | reverse complement strand
TCCGGCTGTTGGGCGACCTGCACGTGCATGACGTACTGCACGTACTCGCGGTCGATCGTGTCCACGAGCTGGCCGAACATGTCGTAGGACTCACGCTGCCACTCCGACAGCGGGTCCTTCTGGCCCAGGGCGCGCAGGTTGATGCCGTCTCGCAGGTGGTCGAGCTCCTTGAGGTGCTCGCGCCAACGCGCATCGATTACCCGCAACATCACCTGGCGTTCGATCTGGCGCATGTCCTCGGAACCGAACTCCTCCTCGCGCCCTTCGTAGTGGGTCACAGCGTCGGCCATGAGCGCGTCGTAGACCTCGTCGGAGGTGGCGGCGTGGGAAAGTCCCCCGGCGTCGAGGGACACCGGCCAGTACGTGGCCGAGTCGGCCAGCAGCGCATCGAGGTCCCATTCCTCGGTGAAGTTGGACTCGCAGTGGGTGCTGAGCAGGTCATCGACCACCGATGCCAGCGCCTCGGTGGTGTTCTCGCTCAGGTCGCCACCCGCGAGCACCTGGTCGCGCCGGGCGTAGATCACCTTGCGCTGCTCGTTGGGCACCTCGTCGTACTCGAGCACGTTCTTGCGGATCTCACCGTTGCGGGCCTCGACGGTGTTCTGGGCCTTCTCTATCGCACGGGTGACCATCTTGGCCTCGATGGGCACCTCGTCGTCCCAACCCTTGCCCATCACCCACTCGATCGCGCCGGTGGCGAACCAACGCATGAGGTCGTCTTCGAGGCTGAGGTAGAACCGGCTCTCCCCGGGATCGCCCTGGCGTCCCGAACGACCCCGGAGCTGGTTGTCGATCCGTCGCGACTCGTGACGTTCGGTGCCGAGCACGTACAGGCCACCGAGGTCGCGAACCTTCTCACCCTCGGCCTCGCACTCCTGGGTGAAACGTTCGCTGAGGGCTTCGAAGCGCTTGGTGATCTCTTCGTTGCCGAGCGCCTCGACATCCAGCACGCCGTCATCCGCGCCGTCGCCGAGCACGATGTCCTCGCCGAAGTCCCCCGCCGCCACCGCAGCGCGCAGTTCGCGCTCGGCGAGGCCGTCGGGGTTGCCCCCGAGGAGGATGTCGACCCCGCGGCCCGCCATGTTGGTGGCGACGGTAACCGCACCGACCCGGCCGGCCTGGGTAACGACCTCGGCCTCCCTGGTGTGCTGCTTCGCGTTCAACACGTTGTGGTCGATGCCGCGCTTTTCCAGCACCCGTGAGAGCCGCTCGGACTTCTCCACCGAGGTCGTGCCCACCAGGACCGGCTGGCCCGTGGCGGACCGCTCCTCGATGTCATCGGCGACCGCGTTGAACTTGGCCTCCTCGGTGCGGAAGATCAGGTCGGCCCGATCGGCACGCGCGAGCGGCCGGTGGGTCGGGATCGGCACGACCTGGAGGCCGTAGGTGCTCATCAGCTCGGCCGCCTCGGTGAGCGCGGTGCCGGTCATCCCGCCGAGCTTGTCGTACATGCGGAAGTAGTTCTGGAGCGTGACCGTGGCGAGGGTCTGGTTCTCCTCTTTGATCCGCACACCCTCCTTTGCCTCGACCGCCTGGTGCAGGCCCTCTGACCAGCGGCGCCCTTCGAGCACCCGACCGGTGAACTCGTCGACGATCTTCACCTCGCCGTCGGTGACCAGGTACTCGGTGTCGCGCCGGTAGAGCTCCTTGGCCTTGATCGCGACCTGCAACTGGTGCACCAGGCTGGTGGCGACGTCGTCGTAGAGGTTCTCCACGCCGAGCTCGCGCTCGACCTTCTCGATGCCCGGAGGCAGCGGGAATACGACCTTCTTCTCCTCGTCGACCTCGTAGTCGACATCGCGCTTGAGGCCCTTGGCGACCTGGGCGAACTTCACGTAGAGCTTGGCCGCATCGCCGACCTTGCCCGAGATGATGAGCGGCGTGCGCGCCTCGTCGATGAGGATCGAGTCGACCTCGTCGACGATCGCGTACGCGTGGCCGCGCTGGACCTTGTCGGCCTCGGTCATCGCCATGTTGTCGCGCAGGTAGTCGAAGCCGAACTCGTTGTTGGTGCCGTAGGTGATGTCGCACGCGTACTGCTCACGCTTGTAGTCCGGCGGATCGTTGCGGGGCAGCACGAGTCCGACCGACAGGCCCAGGCGACGGTGGATCTGACCCATCCACTCGGCGTCGCGCGTGGCCAGGTAGTCGTTGACCGTGACCACGTGCATGCCCTCGCCCGTCAGCCCGTTGAGGTAGCAGGGCAGGGTCGACACCAGGGTCTTGCCCTCACCTGTCTTCATCTCGGCGACCCAGCCGAAGTGCAGGGCCGCACCCCCCATCAACTGCACGTCGTAGTGGCGCTGGCCGATCTCGCGCGTCGCGGCCTCCCGCACCACCGCGAACGCCTCGATGAGCAGGTCGTCGAGCTCGGCACCGTTGTCGAGACGTTCCTTGAACTCGGTGGTCTTGCGGGCGAGGTCCACATCGGAGAGACCCTGCATCTCGGGCTCGAGAGCACCGATGTCGGGGCACAGGTCCTTGAGGGCCCGGACCTTCTTGCCCTCGCCGGCCTTGAGCAGTCGATCCATGAATCCCATAGCCCGACCACTCTACCGACCGCTGGTCTGCACACCGCGCCAGGCGGGTCGGTTCCGGGTACCCCGGTTGGGAGCCTCGATCGGGGCTGTCACAGGCCCTCGATACGTTCTGACCCGTGCTCGAATCGCTGTTCCCCCGACGATGTGTTCTGTGCTCCGCTGCCGGAGGAGGCCTCTGCGAAGGCTGCGCGGGGATGCTCGAAGCGCCAAGGGTCACAGCGGTGCCAGAAGGCGTGGAGCGACTGTTCGCGATCTGTGCCTACGCAGGAGCCGGGCGCGAGCTCGTGCTGGCGCTCAAGCGGGGAAACCGCCGCGGCGCCGTGCCCCTCATGGGCAGCGCGATCGCCGAATCGGTGGCAGGTGCAACGACCACCCGTCGCGCCTTCGGCGTCACCTGGGCGCCCACCACCCGCTCCAGGGCACGCGAGCGCGGGTTCGACCAGGCGGAGGTGTTGGCACGCGCGGTGGCGAAGGCGCTCGGGCTGCGCGGCGTGCGGTGCCTGGAGCGCGTGGGTGGGCCCCAGATGGGCCACGGCGCCCTCGAGCGACGCGCCAACACGGCTTTCACCGCACTCGGGCGCCTGGCAGGTACATGGCTGGTGGTCGACGACGTGGTGACCACCGGCTCCACCATGGCCCATGCCGCGCAAACGCTGAGAAGCGCTGGAGCCAGCCGGGTGCTGGGTGCGGCGATAGCCGTCGCGTGAGCAAGCCGTCGCGTGAGCTTGCCGGTTCGGTCGACCGTATGCTGCAACCTCCGGCGGTGCAGGCGGCGGTGGCAACGGCCGGCGGTGCAGGCGGAGGTGGCAACGGCAGGCGGTGCAGGCGAGGGCAGAGCCGGCGGTTCGCGCCGGGGGACTCAGTCGACCCCGGGCAGGAAACCGACCGAGGGTGGCTCTCCCGCGATGATCCGCTCGGTGCGGGAGCTCACCATGTCCATCCACTCCGGATGTGTCAGCACCCACGGCCTCGACCCTCGCACCGCGTCCAGCACCTGCTCGGCGACATCGGCGGGATCGAGTCCCCCTTCGATCAGCGACTCGACGAGGTCGCGCATGCCCTCGAGAGCCGGCTGCTCGCCGGCATCCAGCGCTGTCGCCCCCTCCAGGGCATCCGCTGGATCCAGCGGACGGTTGCGGTCGGCTTCGTGGATGCGGGTGCGTACCCAGCCGGGGCACAGCACCGAGATCCCCACCTCCGGATGGGTCATGGACAACTCGACCGCCATCGCCTCGGAGAGCGTCACCACCGCGTGCTTGGACACGTTGTACGGCGACATACCCGGCGGGGAGGTGAGCCCGGCCATCGACGCTGTGTTGACGATGTGCCCTCCGCCCGAATCGATGATCCTGGGGGTGAAGCTGCGGAGTCCGTGGATCACCCCGAACAGGTTCACCCCGAGCACCCAGTCCCAGGTGTCGAGATCTACCTCCCAGGTGAGTCCACCCGCGGACACCCCCGCGTTGTTGCAGGCCAGGTGCAGTGCTCCGAGCTCGGCGACGGTCCGCTCGGCCAGCGCCTCCACGGCGTCGCCATCGCTCACGTCGGTACGCACCGCGATCGCGTTCACCCCCTCGGCACGCACCAGCTCTGCGGTCTGCTCGAGCGGCTCGTCCTCCACATCCGCGAGCGCCAGGTGCATTCCCTCTGCCGCGAACACCAGCGCCATGGCACGTCCGATCCCCGAAGCCGCTCCGGTGATGACGCCGACCCTGCCCTCGAGCTCGTCCATCGGCGCAGCCTATCGACAGCCCCGCACGGGTGTGCCTGGAGGTCAGCCCTCCAGCAGGTCAGCCCTGTAGCAGGTCAGCCCTGTCGCAGGTCAGCCCTGTAGCAGGTCAGCCCCGCAGCAGGTCAGCGGGCAGATCGGCCATCACCGCAGCCACCTGTGCGAGCAGCTCCGCGTGGACGCTGGTGCGACGCCAGAACATGGCGATCTGGCGACTCGGGATCGGCTCGGTGAATCCGACCGTGGTGATCCCTGTGTTGGCGGGCACGGGAGGGCTCACCGACATCTTCGGCAACAGCGTCACCCCCACACCCGCAGCGACCATCTGGCGCAGCGTCTCAAGGCTGGTGGCCCGGAACCCCCGTCGTTCAGAGGCTCCCGCCAGGCTGCACACCTCGAGCGCCTGGTCGCGCATGCAGTGTCCGTCCGCGAGTAGGAGCACGTCGGTCTCGGCCAGCACATGTGGGTCGACGCGGTCCGAGCCGGCGAGCGGGTGATCCGCAGGTACCGCGAGCACGAAACCCTCGGTGAAGAGGTCCTCTCGGTGGAACTGCGGCTCGGGGACGGGAAGGGCGAGCAGACCCGCGTCCAGCCTGCCGTCGAGGAGTCCCTCGATGACCTGCTCGGTCTTCTCCTCCACCCACAACAGCTCGACCTTGGGGAACTGCTCGTGCAGCCGCGGCACCACGTGTGGCAACAGGTAGGGAGCGAGCGTGGGAAACGCTCCTATGCGCAGCGTCGCGGTGCCCGGTTGGCTGGCCGAACGGGCGATCGCCTCGATCAGCTCGACCTCGTCGAGCACCTCGCGGGCATGCGCGATTATCCGCTCGCCGGCCTCGGTCGGGGTGATGCGCCGCGGTGCGCGTTCGAACAGCTCCACACCGAGCTCGCCCTCGAGCTTGCGGATCTGGGTGGACAGCGTCGGCTGGCTCACGAAGCACGCCTCCGCGGCACGGCCGAAGTGGCGCTGGTCGTCCACCGCCACCAGGTAGCGGAGCTCCTGGAGGTTCACCGGCCGGCCACCGCAGCGCGTCGCTTCGCTCGATCCGGGCCGCTCAGGCCGGGACCGGCTCGCCCTCTGTAGCTGGTTCCGGCACCGGAGCCGAGGTCCGGATCAGGTGGTCGAACGCAGACAGCGCCGCTGTCGCTCCGGCACCTAGGGCGACCACGATCTGCTTGTAGGGGGCCGTGGTGCAGTCGCCCCCGGCGAACACGCCCGCGGCCGAGGTGGCGCCGCGGTCGTCGATCACGACCTCGCCGCGCGGCGAGAGCTCCACGGCGTCGCCGAGCCACTCGGTGTTGGGAAGCAGGCCGATCTGCACGAACACACCGGCCAGTTCGAGCTCGTGGCCCTCGCCGCTGGCACGGTCCTCGTAGCGGAGCCGCTGCACACGCTCGCCGTCACCGACGATCTCGGTGGTGGCCGCCCCGGTGATGACGTCGACGTTGTCGAGGCTGCGCAGTTTGGCCTGGAGCACGTCATCCGCAAGCAGGTCGTCCATGAACTCGAGCAGCGTCACGTGTCCGACGATGCCCGCAAGGTCGATCGCCGCCTCGACTCCGGAGTTGCCGCCTCCGACGACCGCAATCGGCTTGCCCTTGAACAGCGGCCCGTCGCAGTGCGGGCAGTTGGTGACACCCTTGTTGCGGTACTCGACCTCCCCCGGCACCCCCAGGGCCCGCCAACGTGCGCCGGTGGAGATGACCACCGAACGGGCCGAGACGGTTGCCCCGCTGTCGAGCTCGACGGTCGCAAGGCCACCGGGCTCCGCCGCGGGAACCAGCCGCTCGACGTGCTGGTTGTGCATGACGTCGACCTCGTACTCCGAGACGTGCGCCTCGAGTGCGGCGGCGAGCTTCGGACCCTCGGTGTAGGGCACCGAGATCAGGTTCTCGATGCCCATGGTGTCGAGGACCTGGCCGCCGAAGCGCTCGGTGAGGATTCCGGTGGAGATGCCCTTGCGAGCGGAGTAGATCGCCGATGCCGCACCTGCGGGTCCGCCGCCGAGGACCAGTACGTCGAAGGGGTCGAGGGCGTCGATCCGTTCCCTTTCACGGTCGGCCATCCCTGTGTCGAGGCGGCCGAGGATCTGCTCGAGGGTCATGCGGCCCTGGTCGAACGGTTCGCCGTCGAGGAGCACGGTGGGCACTGCGAGCACGTTGTGGCGCTCGACCTCCGCGGGGAACAGCGCACCGTCGACCGCGGTGTGCGAGATGTTGGAGTTGAGCACGCTCATCGCGTTGAGGGCCTGCACCACATCGGGGCAGTTCTGGCACGACAACGACATGTAGGTGACGAACTCGTAGCTGCCCTCGAGCTCCTGCACGGCAGCCGCGGTCTCCTCGCTCACCGACGGCGGATGGCCACCGACCTGCAACAGGGCCAGCACGAGCGAGGTGAACTCATGGCCCATGGGGATCCCCGCGAACCGCACCGACACGTCGGTGCCGACGCGCACGATAGAGAACGCCGGGGTGCGGCCATCAGGGGCGTCTTCGGTGCGCACCGCGGTGACGTTCGGCGACAGTGCGGCTATCTCCTCGAGCAGCGTCCACAGCTCGGCGGACTTGGAGCCGTCGTCGAGGGAGGCGACGAGCTCGATCGGAAGGGTCACCTTCTCGAGGTGGCCCTTGAGTTGGGAGGTGAGGTCTGCATCGAGCATCTGGGTTCCTTTCGCAGCTGCGGCACCTGCGCCGCACTTGGTGCCGACTCCCCTACCGGGTGGCCGGCCTGGCATCCAATTGACCCCGGCGGGACACGCGGGGAACGGCCACGCCGTCCCCCGCGCCCGCGGGGTTCACCGGGTTCAACCCGGTGGTTGGTCAGATCTTTCCGACGAGGTCGAGCGACGGCGACAGGGTTTCCTCGCCCTCTTCCCACTTCGCGGGGCAGACCTCACCGGGATGCTCACGCACGTAGATGGCGGCCTTGACCTTGCGAACCAGTTCGGCTGCATTGCGCCCGATCCCCTCGGCGGTGACCTCCATCACCTGGATGACGCCATCGGGGTCGATCACGAAGGTGCCGCGATCTGCCAGGCCCTGGCCTTCGCGCAGGATGTCGAAGTTGGCCGAGATCTCGGTGGTCGGGTCACCGATCATCGCGTAGTTGATCTTCGCGATCGTGTCGGATGAACCGTGCCATGCCTTGTGGGTGAAGTGCGTGTCGGTGGACACCGAGTAGACGTTCACGCCCAGGGCCTGGAGCTCCTCGTAGTGATCCGCCAGGTCACCGAGCTCGGTGGGGCAGACGAAGGTGAAGTCTGCGGGGTAGAAGAACATGACGGACCACGACCCGGCGAGGTCCTGGTCGGAGACGTCGACGAACTCGCCGGCCTTGAATGCGGTCGCCTGGAAGGGCTTGATCTTTGTATCTACCAAGGACATGTGTGTCGCTTCTTTCCTGATTTTCCTGATTGGACGGTAACTGACTTGCAATAGCCACCATAGTCTCTTTCGTTTGACTTCGATAGGCCCTCTCGATCGGTTGTAGCTATGGTCGTGATAGCCCCGCTCAATACGGGCTGTGGCCGTACAGAGCCGCCGTCATGCAAGCTCTCGCCATAGCGTCGTCGTGGGCCGCACGGGCCTAGCTTCTGTCCATGCGCTTCTCGGTGTGGCCGTCGCCCTCACAGCCGGTCAGCGACCTGCTCGAGGTGGCGCGGCACGCGGACAGCACCGGCTGGGACGGCCTCTACGTGTCGGATCACTTCATGGGCGACGGTGCAGGCTTCGGGGCGGTGGATGCACCCGTGCTGGAATCCACAGCGTTGATCGCGGCGTTGGCCAACGCCACCGAACACCTACGGCTGGGCTCGCTCGTGCTCGGCACCACCTACCGCCACCCGGCGGTGCTGGCCAACTGGGCGGCCACGGTCGACCGACTCAGCGGCGGTCGCCTCGTGCTCGGGCTCGGTGCTGGCTGGCAGACCAACGAGCACGATCAGTACGGCATCGCCCTCCCCCCGACCGGTGATCGGGTGGCACGCTTCGTGGAGTCGGTGCAGGTCACCCGGGCGCTGCTGCGCGAGGAGCGATCCACCTTCGCGGGTGTGTGGTTCAAGATCACCGATGCCGTGTGCGAACCGAAGCCGCTCCAGCAACCGCTGCCGATCCTCATCGGAGCCAAGGGCGACCGGATGCTCGGCGTGGCAGCGAGGTTCGCCGACGAGTGGAACTGCTGGGGCCTTCCCGACACGGTGGCGCAGCGGATGGAGGTTCTCGACACCGCGTGTGGACGGATCGACCGCGACCCCGCAGACATCGAGAGGTCTACCCAGGCATTGGTTCTCCTCACCGACGATGCCACCCGGGCGCGGGCGTTCGTGGAGGCTGCCGCTCCCCGTGCCGCACTCGCGGGATCCGCGGCACAGATAGCCGAGACCGCCGCTCGCTACATGCAGGTGGGTATCGACGAGTTGATCGTGCCCGACTGGGCCATGGGAGCCGGTGCGCGCCGTGCCGAAGCGCTCGATGCGCTCCTGGAGCAGTTCAAGACCCTCAGATGATCCGTGGTCGCGGGGCTGAGGGGTCCAAGCACCGGCTGAGGGGCCCAAGCACCGGCTGAAGGACTCAGTACCGGTAGTGGTCCGGCTTGTAGGGACCCTCGACGGGGATGCCGAGGTAGTCGGCCTGGTCCTGGCTCAGCGAGGTGAGCCGCACGCCGAGGGCGTCGAGGTGGAACCTCGCGACACGCTCGTCCAGCTGCTTGGGCAGCACGTACACCCCGACCGGGTAGTTGCCGGTCTTGGTGAACAGCTCGATCTGGGCGAGCACCTGGTTGGAGAACGAGCAGCTCATCACGAAGCTCGGATGACCGGTGGCGCACCCGAGGTTGAGCAGGCGCCCCTCGGCCAACACGATGACGCTGTGGCCGTCGGGGAACACGAACTCATCGACCTGGGCCTTGACCTGCACCCGGCTCACGTCGCTCATGCGTGCGAGGCCGGCCATGTCGATCTCGTTGTCGAAGTGCCCGATGTTGGCGACGATCGCCTGGTGCTTCATCCGGCCCATGTGCTCGGCCGAGATGATCCCCTTGTTGCCGGTGGTGGTGATGAAGATGTCGGCGACGTCGAGGACGTCCTCGAGCCGGGCGACCTGGAAGCCCTCCATCGCCGCCTGCAGCGCGCAGATCGGGTCGACCTCCGCCACGATCACGCGGGCGCCCT
>JBKEAI010000199.1:0-6876 GCA_047972145.1 Microthrixaceae bacterium | reverse complement strand
AACAACTTCCCCACGGATCCTCACCACTGCCATCGAGTCGACACTCGAAACCGGTCGCCACCCCAGCAGTGAACGCCGCGGTCACATAACGACCCGCCATCGTGCCCTGCGGCTCATACACCCACTCGATCCCAAGATCACCATCCACAGTAAACGTCGCGGTAGCAACCGGGCCGGTGCCACCCGCACGCACCTCCAGGGCGTAGTCGCCGTCAGCGAGCGCACCCGAACTCCACATCCCCTGCTGACCCAAGGATCCCGAACAGCTACCGAAGTTGGCGGGTTGACCGTTGAGTCGGCATTGGAACGACGTGGCGCCCGCCGCGGTGAACGTGGCGGTCACATAGCGGCTGGTGTAGGTGCCGGCCGGTTCGGTAATCCACTGCACCACCGCTTCGGAGGTGACCTCCCAGTCGTGTTCGGTGGATGGCCCCGGGGTACCGCCATCGAGCGCACGCACCTCGAAGGTGCGCGCCCCGTCGGGTTGCCCGGTGGCCATGTAGGACCCGTTGCTGCCACATCCGACCCAGGCGGGCCGGCTTCCCTCCGCTGTGCCGGTGGTGAACACCCGGCACTCGTAGCTGTCGGCATCGGGCTCATAGAAGCTGAACGCCGCGTAGTCGGCGCCGATGGCTCCCTGCGGATAGCCGGTGAGCGTCGGGGCGCCGGGCTGGGCACCGGCTTGGAGCACCGGCACGAACACCGCGATCAACGCCACCGCCATCACTGCCGAAGTCATACGTAGAACTCGCATCGTCTCTCCCTACTTTGCTGGTGTGCCCATCACCGAAGCACCACTCCGGGGTGGTCCGTCGATGGATCTGCTCAACCCACCACATAACCTTCGACTGAACGCCGTGGCCACACGTCCCCTATTTCTGCCAACTTCACCCGGATGGGGTGAAAATCGTCACGATGACCGTCAAACGAACACACTCCGCGGTCGAACAACCACTGAGACTGGTGGTGTGTACCGACGAGGCCGCGCTCAGGTGGTGCAGGCTCCGTGCGGGAAGCGTCGACCGCGATCGCTGCCATGGGCGGTTTCGCGGCCAACCAGGACATCGACCTGGCGCAGCGTTCACGCGCGCTGGTGACCTACCGGGTGCCGGCGGACCGCTTCGACGATGCCCTGGATGCCCTCGCCGGTGTCGGCGAGCTTCGGAACCAACAGGTCGACGGACAGGACGTCACCGCCCAGTACGCGGACCTCGAGGGCAGGGTGGCCACGGTACTGCTCGTCGCGCTCGTAGGCGTTGGATCCGACGGCGCACCACCCAGCCGGCAACCCCGTAGCCGCTGGGATGAGACCACCCCCCGGGATTCCCCTACTCCTGTAGGGGAATCCCGGTCCTCCCGATCCTCCCTATCCACCTCGCGGCCCCCACCACGTAACCTTGACCCAGACGCTGTTATCACTGCCTCCCCTATAACTGCCAACCCTTGCCTTGGGCAGGGTGAAAATCGTCCCGATGACCGCTGAACGAACACACTCCGAGGTTGAAGGACCACTCAGGTTGTTCGTGTGCGCCGACGAGGGCGCGCTCAGCGCGGTGGTGGCCGCTCTCTCAGCGGCGGGACGGACCATCAACTCCGGCCTCGACGTTCCCGATCAGCCCTGGGAGCTCGACCCGATTGTCGTGTACACGGCCTCCGGAGCGATCGATCCCGAAGCGCCGGTGAAGTTGTTGGTCCGAGGTGCTTCGGTAGCACTGTGTGTGCCCGACACTGACCGGGCGTCACGGATCTGGGACGAAGGGCGTCGTATCGCGGACACCGAGTGGTATGACGAGGAGCACAGGCCGCTCGCCGAGGGCCTCGACGAAGAGCACATGGGCCTCCTGATGGCGGTGGCGTCGGGGATGGACATCGACGCGGCCGCCCGGTCGGTGAACCTCAGCACCCGTACATCTGCACGCCGGTTGGCCAAAGCACGCTCGATCCTCGGCACCACCACGAACGCAGCGGCCGCCACGCTGGTCGGTTCCAGGATCCGCCGTCTCCAGGCAGGAACCAACGCCTGATCGCCACGGCACCATCTGAGCATCGCATCAGCCCCGCCACGAGCAGCAGGCACCCTCAGTGCGCGGGCCTGTCGAGGCCAGAGGCACCCAACTGAACAGACGCCGCAGCACGGCTGTGCACTCCGAGCTTGGTCATCACCGAAGCGACATGTGACTGGACGGTCGCCGGAGCGACGCACAGACGTCTAGCTATGTCGGGTGTACGGAGCCCCTCGGCCACCAACGACATGACCGCGTGTTCGGCTGCGGTGATGTCCTCACGGGATGCCCCACGGCGAACCGTGGATCCCCGACGCGCACCTGCTGCCCTCAGCGCGGCGCCGATCCGTGGGCCCAGTGCCCGGCATCCGGCATCTTCGAGTTCGGAGGCGACCGATTCGAGCACCTGCACCGCCCGCTCGTTCTCGCCTGCACAGGTAAGGGCCACACCTGCACCCCATTGCGAGCGCAGTGCGCAGCGCCGCAGGACAGGTCTCCACGATTCAGCGGCGGCCTGAAAGCCGGCTGCTGCTGCGCATGGGTCGCCTGCTGCGAGGCTCGCTATCGCATCGGCTTCGAGCTGCGCGCTGTCGAGGAGGCCGCCGGCCGGGTCAGGGGCTGTGAGCTCAACCCCCGCTTCGTACTGGGCCCACCGCCACACCACGTGGGTGCCCGCCAGGGTGGGAAAACCCGGGGGCAGGAGTTCGGTCGCCCAGGTCGCGAACCTGATCGCCTCGGCTGTGTCGCCGAGGATCCACGCACTCTGGGTAGCACCCCACAACAACACCGCCTGGGCGATCGGTTCGACACCGTCGATCGCCTCCGGGGTGATCCACGCCTCGAGCACCGCGGCGCTGCGCTCGACCTCTCCACGATCCGCGAGCAGTGTGGCGAGCGACGAGGTGGCCAGAGCCCTCGTCTCGTGACGCACCGGAGCTGTCCTCACGAAGGAGAACCAGGCCAGGACGTCGTCGTGGTCGGCACCGTCGTAGAACCTGCTCAGGCGATCCAGGGTGCGGAACTCGATCTCAAATGAGGGTTCTCCACCGGCGATGGCGCGCTGCATGCAATCTCGTGCCACCGTGCGGGCCTCCTCGTGGCCGCCGAGACTGATCTGCATCATCGCGAGGTTTCGGGCGGCTTCGAGCTCGGAGGTCAGCTCGCCGGTGCGCTGCGCCTCGGCCTTCGCGACGCGCAGCCACTCGGTCATGTCGTCGACGTTGTCGGCCAGCGACGCCAGACCCACCACCAGGGCGGCATGCGAACGAACCGTGCTGCCGTTGGCGATGGCCAGGTGCTCGCGCACGAGTCTCTCTATCGCCGGGCCACCGTGCTCTGCGCCGTGCGGTCGACCGTCGGCTCCCCGCGCCTCGCGCAACACGTCGATGATCAGTTGCGCCCTGACCGCGTCGACACCATCGTCGCCAACCAGCAGTGACGCGCTCGACTCGGCGATCGCGCACGCCCGTTCGTGGTCGGCACTGCCGAGAGCCGCTCGGAGCGCTTCGACCACAGCCCGCGCACGCAGTGCGGGGCTGTAGCGACACAGCTCACCGAGGATCTCGGTCGACTCGCGATGGCGCCCTGTGTCGTTCAGCGCCTCCGCTGCACGCACGACCAACTCCTCTTGATTCGCCTCAGGTTGATTCGCCTCAGGTTGTATCGACTCCAGTTGCCCGGATGCCCGTGCAGCCACGAGGAGGACCGCGGCCTGTTCTGTGCGCCCACCGGGGGCCTCCATACAGCGCAGAGCGAGCTCGAGGGCCTCGTGGGGCCGGCCCGCTTCCAGCAGATACCCGGCGCGCTGGTATGGCTCGATCCCGGGGATCGCGACGGCCCAATCGGCCAGCTCGCGACGCTGGGCGGGATCCAGGTCCGCTATCACCAGGTCAGCGAACACCCTGTGGGTCAGCGAGACCGAACCGTCGGTGGACACGCTGACAAGCCCCGCACCGCAGAGGTCCTCGACATCCGCAGTTTCGGTGCATCCCAGCGCCTCGGAGTCGACTGGCCCTGGCGCCAAGGCCAACAATGCGAGCAAGGTCCGTGCCCTGGCGCTCTGGTGGCCCACTATCGCGCGCAGCAACGCACGCTGGCCGCCCCGGGGCAACTCGGGGAGATCGGCCGAGCTCGCGAGCAGCGACGCGACCAACGGGTTGCCCGCGGCGGTGCGGGCCAGCCGCACCCGTTCACCGGGGAGCAGGTCGGGGCGCAGCGTTGCCACCAGCTCTTCGGTGACCGCCTCCGACAGCGGGCCGAGCTCGATCACCTCGGCATCCAGTGTTTCGGCCAAGCGCACCAACTGGCGACCCACGCTGGTGGTCTCCCCGACGGTGACCACCACTGGACAGTACCCGGCGAGCCCGCTCAGCACTTCGAGGGTTCCGTTGTCGGCCCAGTGGAGATCCTCGAGGACGAGACGGTCGGTCGGGTCGAGCGCACCCTTGACGCGAGCGGTCATCGCCGAGGGTTCGAGCGAACTCGGTGACCACCCCAGGGCATGCAGGATCGGATGGAACGAACTGCGCGAAGCCGACGGCAACGCCTGGCCGATGAGCACTCGTCCCTGCCCGGCATCGATGTTGCGCACGAGCGCGGACTTGCCGATGCCGACCCCACCGCACACGACGACCAACCGCAGGTCGTCAATAGCCGCACACAGCCGGTCGCGCTCCTCGCTTCGCCCGAGAACCACTTCCCCACTCCGATCCCTAAGAAATGCCACAGGAACTTTACAGATGGTACGGGCGAAGGCGGCTTCTGTCACGTCGAGAGCGACTGCGTACTCACCTCGACCTGAGGACCAGTCACCATCCATGGCCGGGCACCATCTATCTCAATCCAGAACCCCCGATGCCGTTGCGGGCGAAAAGTACGAGCGCGGCGTTGATCACGCGCCACTGGGCTTCGGTCGGCTCCGACGGCCGGCGGTCGGTCTCAGTCACCGGCCGCCACTGACACAACCAAGTCATCAGCGCGAGGCTGCAACCCCAATCAGACACCCTCCACGACTTCGGGGAAGCCCAGACCTGGATACCGTGGCCCGCATGATCTATGCCGTGCTGCGTCGGACGTTGAAGGACGGAGTGAGCTTCGAGGAGTTCCGCGAGGCGTGGAGGCCGCCCCCCGGTGGAGACGCTGTCGACTTCGTGGTGACCCACGCCCGCTCGGTCGCCGACCCGCGGGAGATCCTCTCGGTCGGGCGTCTGGACGTCCATCGCGGGCGGCCCCGGAACGAGGTCCGCCAGCTCGGCCGCACCATCGTGCGCTGGTCCACCCAGATCGCCGCCTGGCACCAGGCTCGGGGGTCGAACGGTCCGACCGAAGCGGTCAACAACCTGTTGAAGCGCGTGAAGCGGGTGGCGTTCGGGTTCCGCCGATTCGGCCACTACCGGATCCGAGCCCTGCTCTATGCCGCAAGCCCGACTGGGACCTACTCGCCACGGTCACCCCCCGCTGAACGCGAAGCGCCCGTTTGATGGCACCGGTACAACTTGCTGCCTCGGACCGAGCGCTCCCCCACCGCCCCGGGGTCGCCTCACTCGGTCATCGCTGGCGAGCAACGAGGAAGCCGACGCTTCGCCATCGTTGACAACAGCCAGCGCCGATCTCGTGTCGCTCGAGACGCCCGCGAGCATCCGGTCTGCAGCGCGCCGGCAGCGCCCAGCTCCGGCTCCGCCTCGAGGCCCCCAGCATCGCGTCTGATCTCCGCGAAGCGACGTGGTCAGTAGTTGAACCAGTCGCCGTCCGAACGGCGGCGGGCGAACATCATGCGAAGGCGCACATGCCGAGGAATGCGCCAGCGGAGAGATCCGGCACGGTCGAGCTTCACCTGATCGACCAAGCTGCCTGGCACCGCCCACTGCGCGAACGCGTCCCTCGACCGCCTCACGGCCTACCGGATCATGCACGCCATCCTGGCCACGGCCGTCGAAGACGACCTGATCCCCCGTAATCCGTGTCGCATCAAGGGCGCCGGCTCCGACCCACACACCGAGCGGCCCTTCGTGCCCGCCGAAGTCGTCCTCGCGCTCGCCGACATCGCGCACGCTCGGATCCGCCCGATGATCCTCGTCGCCAGCTTCGCCGGCCTTCGCTACGGCAAGCTGCGAGCACTCCGACTGCGCAGTTCACAACCGAGGAGGACGCGCGCCGTCGGGCACGTGAGTTTGACAAGCTCCAGTCCTCTGCGGCGATCACGCCGGGCCGCCTGCCCGCGCCGGCGACGGTCGGCGGGTTGATCGACCGCTACGTCGCCGGTCTCGGCTCGCGCTCGATCCGCTACGCCGAGCGCCAGGAGTACTTGCTGCGCATGTGGGTCCGCCCGCTGCTGGGCGAGCACGCGCTGTCGGCGTGGACGCCGTCGGACTCCGAAGCGGTGCTCGACCGGGCCCGTCGTTCGCTGGCGCCGTCGACGGTGCAGAACGTCGGGGCCGCCATGCGGGCGATGGTGACGTGCGCGTTCAAGAACCGGTGGATCCTCCCGGAGGCCGACCAGATGTGGATGGTCCGCTACAGCCCGAGCGCCGAGATCCAGGGCCGCCAGCCTGCTCGGCCACGCCAACGCCGCGTTCACCCTCTCCCGCTACGTCGGTGTCCGCGGCGACCTCAGCGTCACCGTCACCGCCGCAACCGAGGACTGGTGATGGGCGTCAGGACGCCGCGTCGATGGCGGCGATCCACTCGTTGAGTTGTTCGGCCGCGTCGTCGAGGGTGAGGTCGATGCCGACCTCTTCGGTGGCGCCGGCGTAGTCGCTGTGCCAGTGGGGGTAGGCGACCACCTGTGGTGGCCACGGCCGAGGTTCGAGCTGGAGCTGCTCGGCCTCGGCACAGCGGGCGGCGAACAGATCGGTGCACGCCTCGCGGAGGCCGC
>JBKEAI010000179.1:0-6647 GCA_047972145.1 Microthrixaceae bacterium | reverse complement strand
CACGAGGTGCGGATGATCACCGATGGCTCCGACCACGACACGATCGACCTGGAAGACCGGGTGTGGGTTCATCGATTGGTGAAGCCAGGCGCGCTCTCAGAACCACCGCCGAGTCCGCTGGAGGACACGCCCCTCCGGATCTGGGCCAATGCGAGCCGGGTCGATGACGAGGTGCGTCGCCTCGCGGAGGACCATCGCGTCGACCTCGTGTACGCGGCTGTCTGGGACACCGAGGCCCTTGCGGTTCAGCATCACCACAGCGCGCCGGTGGTCGTGGCTCTGGTCACATCGCTCGCGCTCGCACTCGAATCCAGCCCGTCCTGGGCCGAGGATCCAGGCTTCATGGCGGAATTCGCCGCCCCGATGCTCCGCACGGAGCGGATGTTCATCGCCGAGGCCGACGGGGTCCACGCGATCAGCGAGACCATCCTGGGGGAGATCGAGCGCAGCAGCGATCTGAGCCTGCCGGCCGATCGGGTCCGGATCGAGGCGCTCGGCACAGTCGACCCGGGACCCCCGGGTTCGCTGGCCAACGGCTCCCCTCCTGAAGGGGACAGTGGGGGAGCGAACGTCCTCTTTGTGGGCCGCTTCGAGAAGCGCAAGGGGATCGACCTCCTGCTGGAGGCTCTGTTGCGGGTGATGGTCGGCCACGAAGAGGTCACCGCGATCCTCGTGGGGCGCAACGACCTACCCGCACCCGGTGGAACGACCTGGAGCGACTGGATGGATCGCACGCTCGGGCACGGGGGCTGGAGGGACAGGATCGAAATGAGGGGTGAGGTCTCCGACGAGGAGCTACACGACCTGTACCGCGGCGCGGACCTGTTCGTGGCCCCGTCGCGATTCGAGTCCTTCGGCCTGATCTACGTCGAAGCGATGGCTCACGGCCTACCGGTGATCGCCCTCGACGCCGGTGCGGCGACAGAGGTGCTCGACGGAACCTGCGCCATCCTGGCTGATGCCAGCCCCGATTCCCTCGGCGACGCGATCGTGCAGCTCATCGATGATCCCGCCCTACGAGACACGCTGGGTGCAGCGGGGCGCAGTCGCTTCGAGTCCAGGTACACCACCGATTCGATGATCGACCGTGTGGGTGGAATGCTGGACGATTTCGCCGCGACGTTCGCCGGCTCGGAGGGTGAATAG
This sequence comes from Microthrixaceae bacterium, assembly GCA_047972145.1. Classification (GTDB taxonomy): domain Bacteria; phylum Actinomycetota; class Acidimicrobiia; order Acidimicrobiales; family Microtrichaceae; genus JAMLGJ01. The sequence continues at coordinate 5,501 of JBKEAI010000179.1, read as the reverse complement.
TGAGGGTGGCGATCGTGTCAGGGCTCCTGGTCGAACGCGACGCGATCTCCAACGCGGTGCTCATCGAACGTGAAGTGCTGAAAGCGAACGGTCACGAGGTGACCGTCCACTGCCAGGGCACCACCTTCGGGAACCTGCCCTGGGTCCACACCGGAGCTGATCCGTGGGCGTTGTCCCAGCGCGACGGCTTCCGGGATGCGGATCTGGTGATCCTGCACTTCGGGACCGCGTACGAGCTGTTCGACGTGCTGCTGTTGAGCGCACCGCCGGGCGCGAGGCGTGTCGTGCGCTTCCACAACGTGACGCCTCCCGACCTTCTCTCCGGGGTGCACCGTAGGCGAGCCCAGCAGGGCCTTGACCAGGTCGTCATCTCCGAGGTCGCCGATCACATCTGGTGTGACAGCCAGTTCAACCGCGACGTTCTCCACGATCTTGGCATCAGTCCGGCGAACACCTCCGTATTGGGCTTGTGCGTACCGGAGCTCGATGGGCTCCTGAAGCTGGACCCCACCCCGTTCGAGGAACCTCCCAAGGTGCTCTACGTCGGCCGACTGGTTCAGGCGAAGGGGGTGCTCGACCTCCTCGTTGCCTTCGGCTCCTCTGGGCTCGCGGCCGCCGGTGTGGAGTTGCACCTGGCAGGTAACGCAGCACTTTCCGAACCGGCGGTGCTCGCCGAGGTCCGCGCAGTGGTCGAACGGCGTGGGTCTGGCGTGGTTATGCACGAGTCCCCTGACGACTCGGAGCTCGCGGCCTTGTACGAGGGGTCGTCGGTGTTCGTCATGCCCTCCTACCACGAGGGCTTCTGCGTCCCGGTGATCGAGGCGATGGCCCACGGATTGATCGTCGTGGCAAGCGACGCGGGTGCACTGCCGGAGACCGTCGGCGACGACGGTTCGCTCATCACGGTCGGCGATATCGAGATGCTTCGCTCGGCATTGCTGGAAGCTCTAGGGTCTGTCCGCGTCGGAGTGGAGCGTATCCGCCCGGTGCGGGTCGCAGAGTTCTCCTACAGACGATTCGAGGTGGTGTTCACCGAAGCACTGGGTGCCGTGATGGGCACGACCGCGTGAGTGGACCCCCGGTGTTCGAGCGTCGCGGTGCACGCCGCAGGAACGGGTAGGCAGGAGGCCCTTATCGGACCGATGCAAGAACTCTCCGAGGCCGGCACCGAAGGTCAGGAACCCGGTGACGAGCAGGATCCCGTAGTGGTCGTGCGTCCACGCAGGGCCTCGACGGGTAGGGCGGGTTCGGAACGAGGGTGGCGGAACTTGGCGCCGACCCGACGCCAGGTCATCGGGTGGATATGCCTAGCGGCTCCGTTGATCCTGTGGCTGCTCGTTCTGTGGCCCGGGGTGATGACCAATGACTCGATCGACATGCTCGGCCAGAGCATCGATGGCCCGGTGGTTGATTGGCACCCACCTGTTCTGACGTGGGTCCTGGGCGTCTCTTGGGACCTCACGCGCTCTGCGGTGCTCCTGTTGCTGATCCAGATCGCTGCGGTCTCCTGGGCGATTCGCCGGGTGCTCGACCTGGCCATCGACCTCCGTGCACCCGTGGTAGCGGTGTACGGCTTCGGTGTGGTCGTCTGCGCGCTTCCCTCGGTAGGGGTCCTCACCGTATCGGTGTGGAAAGACGTGCTGTACGCCGTCGGTTTCCTGCTGGTCGTCGAATGGGTGGTGCGATTGGCGATGTGGAAGCTCGGGCCTCTGGCGGGGCCTTCTGACGCCGCCTCGACATCGCGCCTGTATTGCGGTCTCACCGTCATGTTGTTGCTGAGGGTGAATGGCGTCGTCGTGGTGGGATTGATCACGGTCCTGCTGGTTCCGCTGGTAAAGGGCTTGCACCGGCAGGCCTTGACAGCGCTTTTGGGAGCCGGCCTCACCTTCGCGGTGATCACCATGTTGCTGTATCCGGCGTTCGGTGTGCGTGGAGCGGGTGAGAGCACCACCGCATCCCTCGCCGTGTTCGACCTGTCAGCAGTTGCCCAACATGCTCCCGGGTCCTTGGACGACGACGTTGAGGCGGCGCTCGAGTCGATGATCCCGATGTCTGAGTACCGCGCACGGTTCAACTGCCACTGGACCGGAAACCGGGACTTTCTGGCCGACACGACTCCGGGTGGGAACACCGATGTCGCCGCGCTGTCCCGCGGTTGGCGTGAATCGCTGCTGCGCCAGCCGTTTCTGCTGGCGGGCAATCACCTGTGCGCGGCCAGCGAGGTCTGGAGCCCTTTGCCATCACCGGAGGAAAAGGAGAGCTTCGAGACGGTCTATGACCGGATAATTCCCAACGACTATGGACTGCGCACCGCGCCGATATCGGATCGGGTGAGCAATCGGGTCCGTGAGCTACTCGCCTCGGTCACCCAGAACGATTTCGCCCAGGTGTTTCTGTGGCGAGCAGCCACATGGTTCTGGTTGCTCGTCGTGCTGCTCGCCGCAGCTGCGCTGAGGTGGCGGAGTTGGTGGTGTCTGGTGCCGCTGATACCCGCGGTTTGCCTGGGCGTATCCGTGGTCGCGATATTCGGTCCGCACTACCGCTACGGCGCACCGATGTGGATGGTGTCTGTGCTGCTGCTGCCTCTCGGCTTGCAGTTGCTCCTCGGAACCCGTTCCAGCAGGGCCTAGCATCAACCCGGACCATGAAGCTCATCATCCAGATCCCTTGTTACAACGAGCAAGAGACGCTCCCTGGGACCCTTGCCGACCTGCCCAGGGACATCGAAGGGTTCGATTCGGTGGAGTGGCTGGTCATCGACGACGGGTCGGGGGACCGCACGGTCGACGTCGCCCGCCAACACGGAGTGGACCACATCGTGAGCGTGCCCGAGAATCGGGGCCTCGCCAACGCCTTCACGACGGGCCTCGATGCGGGCCTGCGCCTGGGCGCCGACGTGATCGTGAACACCGATGCCGACAACCAGTACCAGGGGTCCTCGATCCCCGATCTGGTGGCTCCGGTGGTGGCCGGCGATGCGGATATGGTCGTGGGGGAACGACCGATCGAAGCCGTCGACGACTTCTCGCAGCTCAAGAAACGCCTACAACGCCTCGGCAGTTGGGTGGTGCGGAAGTTCTCCTCCACCGACGTCCGTGACGCAGCATCGGGGTTCAGGGCCTTCGACCGCGAAGCGGCGATGCGCTTGCAGGTGTTCGGCAAGTACAGCTACACGATGGAGACGATCGTGCAGGCCGGTTGGGAGGGCCTGCGGATCGCGTCTGTGCCGATCCGGGTCAACCCGGCGACGCGTGAATCGCGGCTTGTGAAGTCGATCCCCCGCTACATCTGGCGTTCGGGTTCCACGATCGTGCGCAGCTTCGCGTTGTACAAGCCCTTCAGGTTCTTCTTCCTGTGCGGTCTGTTGCCGATGCTCATCGGAGCGGTACTCGTCGCCCGCTACGGGTACATCCGGTTGTTCACCGACGACGTCGCTTCGCGGGTGCCGAGCCTGATCGCAGCTGCGGTGTTCCTGTTCCTGGCGATGCAGGTGTGGGTGGTCGGGTTCCTCGCCGACCTTCTGTCGGCGAACCGCCGGGTGATCGCCTCGATCCGCTACGAGCAACGCCGCGATGCCCTGGAGCGCCGAAGCCCGAGTACACGGTGAGTTCGCCACGACGGCGACAGACGTTGCAGCTACTCGTCCGTGTGGCGGGACTGGTGGCCGCCGTGGCCGCGGTGGCGTTCCTGGTGGTCACCCTGTGGGACGCGTGGCCCGAGGTCTCCGAAGCGATCACCGATGCATCGCGCAGCCTCATCGGCCTTGCATGGCTCGCATCGTTGGGGGCCATGGCAGGTCTGGCAGTCCTGTGGTGGTCGTGTCTGCGCGCGTTCGACACCAACCGGCACCTCATGCACGTGTCGGGCTGGTACTTCGCAGGCGAGTTGGGCAAGTACGTGCCTGGCGGCATCTGGCCTGTGGTGGGTCGGGGTGAGTTGGCATCACGCTTCGGAGTCCGTCGACCTGTCGCGTATGGCACGACGATGTTGTCCCTCGCGGTGATGGTGCTGGGCGGGATCGTGCTCGCTGCCTTGTTGTTGCCCTTCGCTCTCGGGGATTCCGACACCTACCCCTGGATGTGGGCGTTGGTCGCCGCTGTGCCCCTGGGAGCGATAGCTCTGCACCCGGCCATCCTCGGACCGGTCCTCCGTGCGATTTCGAGGGCCACACGTGGACGCGTCGACATCGAGCCGGCTCCTTGGGGCACGATGTTGGTGCTGGCCGCCTCATCGATACCGACCTGGATCCTCGTGGGCGTCGGATCGTGGTTGGTGGGACGGGCTCTGGGCTACCAACCGGATCTGCCGCGAACGGTCTTCGCCGCGACCCTCGCCTGGGTGGTTGGCTTCGTCGCTGTCCCGGTACCCGCTGGTGCGGGCATCCGCGAGGTGGTGTTCGTGGCCACGAGCGGACTCGGCACCACCGAGGCGACCGTGGTGGCAACCGTTTCCCGGTTCCTGTTCGTCGTGGTCGATGCGGTGTGCGGCCTCGCCGCACTGGGCTATCTGCGGGTTCGACGGCCCCTGCCCGAGCAGACCTCCTGAGGCTCAGCGCAGCGTCGCTCGCACCATCGTCCACGGGAAGGGGTGGGTGACCGACTCGACCTCGAAGCGCCGACCGATCAGCCCGGCGAAACCTCTCGTGGTCCAGTGGTTGATGTGCCCGGGGGTGTTGCCGAGGTCGGTCACGTACTTGCCACGAGCGAGGTTGGCCATGCGCCAGACCGGCTCCCGCGGCACCGATGCGATCAGGTGCGATCGCGTGACCCTCTCGATCTCGGCCAGGGCGATCTCGGGGTAGGCGACGTGTTCGAGCACCTCGATCGCGAGAACCAGGTCGAACGAGCCGTCCGGGAACGGCAACTCGTGGATGTCCCCGAAGGTGCCGGTGACCCCCCGGTCGTTCCAGTGCATGCGCGTCTCGTCGTCGGGGAGGTCGAAGCCGAGCACTGGAACCGTTGGGAACAGCTCCGACACCCGTGCCGTCACCTCACCTTCACCTGCACCGACCTCGAGCACTCGCTCCGGGTCCACATCTGACAGGGCGCCGTCGAGTGCCGAGAAGAAGCCGGCCATCAGCCGACGCTCGACCGGGTTCGGCGTGTCGTACTTGTCGTAGGTGTTTCGCAGGGGAGTGGCGTCGCTCACGCTGATCTCGGAGGTCTTGGCCGGGGCCGGCAGGTCAGGTCTTCGGACCTTACCCGGGTGGTCGTCCCACACCGCACAAGGTGGGGCCTTCCAGGTGCCCATGTACCCTCTAGAGGCCCACCAACGTCCGGATCACGGCGACAGGCCGAGGAGAACATGTGACATGACTTCCGAGATAGCGGTCGTCGGAACCGGATACGTGGGCCTGACGACGGGCGCATGCCTGTCACACCTGGGGCACCGGGTCACCTGCCTGGATGTCGACACAGCCAAGGTCCAGACGCTCCAGAAGGGCCACGTGCCGATACTCGAGGAAGGACTCGACCGGCTCGTGCTGGAGGGCCTCCACACCG
>JBKEAI010000174.1:0-2704 GCA_047972145.1 Microthrixaceae bacterium | reverse complement strand
CTGCTGCGCTTCTGTTGGGGCCTGACCGTCGATGCGCACGACGCGGTCGATGTCGCACAGGAGGCGATGACCCGGGCGTATGCGGACTGGGAGACCGTCTCTGCGGGAAACCCGCCCGGGTGGGTGCGCTCCGTGGCGCTCAACCTGGTGCGACAACGGTGGCGCTCGGAGCGCCGACGCGGCGCGGCGGTGGCGCGTATGGAATCGCAGGCCCGCGCTGGGGTTGGTCACCTCGACACGGTCGACCCGGCTGCGGCGACCCTGTCCACCGAGGTTGCTGCGGCCCTTCGCTCTCTGAGCGCCCGCCAACGCGAGGCGGTCGTGTTGCACCACCTGGCCGATCGCTCGGTGGCGCAGGTGGCCGAGGCGATGGGCACCAGCGAGGCGACCGTGAAGACCCACCTCCAGCGCGGCCGCGCCGCGCTCGGTGTACTGCTCGACGATCGAACCCCTGAGCGGGTCCCAGACGCGGCCTCGACTCGGGAGCACACCTACCAAGGAGGCAGCAATGTCTGACGAGGGAATGTCTGACGAGGGAATGTCTGACGAGGGAACGTCTGACGAGGGAATGTCTGAGAACGGAACCTCAGGTGGAGGCATCGACGTGTTGTTGCGCGACGCCGCCGACGGCGAGCTCGGCGATGTCGCGCTGGAGCATCCGGTGATCCAACCCACCGCACGCCCAGCTCCCCGCCGTGCCCGCCGAGGGGTGGCGGTGCTGGCCGCCGCCGCGGTGGCGGTGGTCGTGGTCGGCGGTGTGTTCTGGGGCACCTCTGGCGACGGGTCGGTCGACGTCCAGGCGCCGGCGAGCGGACCAGTGGCAACCGATGCGCCCGCCGCGGCAGAGAACCCGCCGCCTCCTGCGGTCGAGAACCCGCCCACGACCCTCGAGTTGGAACCACCGACCGCCGTTGCCGAGGCGATCGAGGCCACCCTTGCAACATCGTGGGAAGCGACCCGGGTCGATAGTGTCGATCCCGAGGGCGTCGTCCGGCTATTTCGTTTTCGGTATGACAGCAGTGGTCTTCGGTATGACGGCCATGAGGGCCTTGCGTCGTACGCGTACCTATTGCCTCGCGACGTGACGTCGGACTCGGTGGTCCTAGGTGCCTGCGATGACGGCACTGTCCTTCCATGCACCGAAGGTCAGTGGCTTTTCGTCCTCGACGACCTCGCTGAACTTCCGGAGTGGTCCGCGGAGTTGACCAGGGAGATGGTTGGTCTCCTGAGTGTGGAACCGACCGGCCCTGCGCTCAGCCCAGGGGTGTACCCGGTGCGCTTCGATGGAACCGACTGTGGTGATCAAGGGTGCCTCGGCACGTTGCGCATCGACGACGGAATGGTCGTCGAGCTCGAGGTCGCGACGGCTGGGCGTTCGTTCACCTGGACCTACGGGTCCTTCGGTGAGACTCCCGAGTCTCTGGTCCCGTCCGGCGATGCCGACGAATAGCCCTACCGGTCTGGTTGTACCCACTTGACCGGGCGGTCAACAATGGTCCCATGGACCTGAGCTATCCCCCCGAAGCCGAAGAGTTCCGTAGCGAGATCCGCTCCTGGTTGGAGACCAACCTGCCCGATGGCTGGTTCGACGAGGGCTTCGAGATGTCGCCCGAGGACAAGGCGGCCTTCAACGAGGAGTGGACCACCAAGCTGCATGAGGGCGGTTGGATCTGTGCGACGTGGCCAACGGAGTACGGCGGCAAGGGCCTCTCCACCATGCAGGGGGTGGTGCTCGCCGAGGAGTTCGCGAGGGCGAAGGCACCCATGCGGGCCGACTTCTTCGGCGACACCCTCGTGGGGCCGACGATCCTCATGAACGGTACCGAGGAGCAGAAGAAGTACTTCCTTCCGAAGATCCTCGACGGCTCGATGCGGTGGTGTCAGGGGTTCTCCGAACCCGACTCCGGTTCGGACCTCGCGTCACTCAAGACCACTGCGGTCCAAGACGGCGACGAGTGGGTGATCAACGGCCAGAAGGTCTGGACCACACAGGCGCAGTTCGCGGACTACTGCTTCGTGCTCGCACGTACCGACCCGGACGTGAAGAAGCAGGCCGGGATCTCCTACCTGCTGGTTCCGATGAAACAGGACGGCATCGAGGTGCGTGGGATCACCCAGCCCGACGGCACAGCGGAGTTCAACGAGGTGTTCTTCGCCGATGCGCGCTGTCCGATCGACAACGTGGTCGGCGGGATCAACAACGGCTGGAAGGTAGCCAACGACACGCTCGGGTTCGAGCGTGGCATGTCGGCCACCACCGGCTACCGGCGCTTCGAAGAGGAGTACAAGCTGATGGTGGCCAAGGCCACCGAAAACGGTGCTATCGGGGACCCTCTCGTACGACAGGGCCTGATGCGCTACCACACCAAGGTCCAGATCCTGCGGATAAACGGCCTGCGGTCGCTGACCGCGACGGTCAACGAGCGCAAGGACATGGGCGTGACCGTGCTCGGTGTGACCAACAAGATGTTCTGGTCGGAGATGCACCGTGACGCGATGGAGCTCGCGCTGCACATCTGGGGCACCGAGGGGTTCCTGTCCACCGCCGGCGAGGAGGTCTCGTGGCCTGCCACGATGCGCGCCGAGGGTCGCGAGGCGTATCCGGTCAGCCAGATGGTGTCCGCGTTCTTCTTCTCGCGTTCGGAGACGATCTGGGGTGGGACCGCCGAGATCCAGCGCAACATCGTGGGGGAGCGGGTGCTCG
>JBKEAI010000168.1:0-2856 GCA_047972145.1 Microthrixaceae bacterium | reverse complement strand
CCTGGCACTTCGATCCTCGGTGACAAGCTGACGTGCAGCAAGTGCAACAGCACCGGAGGACTCTGCAAGCAGCACGGGGCCTACTGGAGGTAGGCAACGGCAACGGGAACGACTGTCTCGCAGGTGCAGGCACAAGTGAGCGATCTGACGCGCCTGTTGGCTGGACCGGACCCGGCGAGGGAGACTTACAGTCAGAAGGTCGCGAGACTCCAGGCGGCGACCCGGACAGCGGAGGAGGTCGTGATGGCGCAACTGGTGTGGACACCGGCACCGGAGTTGACCTTGGCCGAGGCCCGGGAGGAATGGGAGCAGACCCGTCCCTCCGACGAGGCACTGATCTCCTGGGCGGAGCGGATTCAGGACAGCCCGGACCTGATGGGTTCGACAGCAGAACTCGAGGACAAGGCGAAGACCTGGGCGGTGACGCCGGAGTTCTTGACCTCTTTGGTGGCGGCACCGATTCCCCGGAAGTTCCTCGCCGAGAACCAGGCAACGATGGCCGAGGCAGCCACGCTCCGGTTCCTCCGCGAAGTCCGCTAGACCCCACCCCCGCACCGAGTTTCGTCCCGACCAGTCAGGACGACCTCGCACCGTCGGGTGCCAAGGCCCGCTACGCCGCGAACATCGAGGCCATCCGCCTCCTGCGAACCCTGACCGACGAGCACCGACCGGCGAGCATCGAAGAACAGCAGACGCTGGCCCGCTGGTCGAGTTGGGGCGCGGTGGCCGACGTGTTCGACCCGAGCAAGGAGAACTGGACCTCCGAACACCACGAGCTGCGTGGACTGCTCACCGACCAGGAGTGGTCGGCGGCAGAGCGCACCACCCTGAACGCGCACTACCCCGACCCGCTGGTGGTACGGCAGATGTGGCGGGCACTCAACTCGCTCGGGTTCAGCACCGGGACCGTGCTGGAGCCCGGCAGCGGCGCGGGCACCTTCATCGGCATGGCGCCGGCCGGAGCGCAGATGACCGGTGTCGAACTGGACCCGCTGACCGCTGCGATCAGCCGTGCCCTGTACCCGCACGCCAAGGTGCGCACCGAGTCGTTCGCCGACACCCGCATCCGCACCGGCACGTTCGATGCCGCTATCGGCAACGTCCCGTTCTCTGACGTGAAGCTCCACGACCCGGTTCACAATCCAGGGCACGGTGCCGGACGGCACTCCATGCACAACCACTTCATCATCAAGTCCCTCGCTCTGACCCGTCCCGGCGGTTTGGTCGCGGTGCTGATGAGCCACTACACGATGGATTCCCAGAACCCCGGTGCCCGCCGTGCGATGGCAGAGATGGCCGACCTGCTCGGCGCGGTCAGGCTGCCGAACGGCACATTCCAGCGTGCCGCCGGGACAACGGTGCTGACCGACCTGCTGATGTTCCGTCGCCGACTGCCCGGCGAGCCGACCCGCGCCCCGGAGTGGGACAACGTGGTCCCGGTTCAGATCGGCGGCGACGAGATCAAGATCAACACCTACTTCGACACCCATCCCGACCACATGCTCGGCGAAGTCAGCGCCGGGACCGGCACCTACGGCGCCCCGATGCTGCGTGTCACCGGGGACCTCGACGGCCTGGAGGACGACCTCGCCCAAGCCCTCGACCAGATCACCTTCACCGCTCGCCGCAACGACCTGACCATGACGACCCCCGAACCCGTGACCAGCACGATGGGGATCGGCCTCCCGTTCGGTGGTGCCGTTGCCGCCGAAGACCTATGGGCAGGCAGCCTCTTCGCTCAACCTGACGGCACCTTCGCCACCGCGGCCGATGGGTTGCTGGAGCCGGTCAAGGTGCCCAAGAACGCGGCCAGTGAACTGCGTGCCCTGCTTGAACTGCGTGACCAAGCCTCCCATCTGCTGACGCTGGAAGGCGCGTCCGCTGAGGACACCGAGGAGATCACAGCCGCCCGGGCGAGTCTGAGCCGCGACTACCGCAAGTACGTCGGTCGGTGGGGACCCATCAACCGGTACACGCTGCGACGCACTGGCCGGATGGACGAGAACGGTGAGGACACCTATGCGCGCATCGTGCCCCCAGCGATCCGGTTGCTGCGCACCGACCCATTCGGTGCCTTGGTGCTGGCGCTGGAGCAGTTCGACGACGTGGAACAGGTCGCCACCCCTGCTGCGATCATGAGTCGCCGTGTCGTCGCACCGCGCCCCGAGGTCCAAGGGGTCGACACCCCAGTCGATGCCATCGCGGTCAGCCTCGACAAGACCGGCGATGTCGACCTGCCGATGATCTCCGACCTCCTCGGACTGAACGAAGACGAGGCCCGTGAGGCACTGGCCGAGCTGGTGTTCACCGACCCCGACACCAAGGCACTGATCCACGCCCCGGAGTACCTGTCGGGCGACGTGCGAACCAAGCTCGACCAAGCCCGTGCGGAGGCCAAAGTGCAGCCGGAGTTCGAGGTCAACGTTCAGGCTCTGGAGGCGGTGATGCCGCCCACGCTGGGGGCAGACGAGATCACCGCGAAGCTCGGCGCGGTGTGGATCAGTGCAGAGGTCCACCAGGCGTTCCTCAACGAGCTGCTGCGGGTCGAGGACGTGAAGGTGGAGAACCCGCTGCCGGGCATGTGGGAGGTCCGGGGCGGCCGCGGTGGGCTGCTGTCGACGAGCGAGTGGGGCACCGTCCGGCGTCCTGCTCCTGACATCGCCCAAGCGGTCATGGAGCAGCGAGCCGTGCTGGTCCACGACGAGTTCGAGGACATCGACGGACGCAAGCGCCGTGTCCTGAACCCGGTCGAGACGACCGCCGCGCAGGAAAAGGCCGACGCGCTCTCCGAACGGTTCGCCGAGTGGGTCTGGGAGGAGCCCGAACGCGCACGCGGGCTGGTCGAGGAATACAACC
>JBKEAI010000159.1:0-2736 GCA_047972145.1 Microthrixaceae bacterium | reverse complement strand
TACAGGGCCGGGAGATACAGGGCCGGGGGACACAGGGCCGGGAGATCCAGCGCCGATCGGCACCTTCGAGGAGTTCGTCGCCGCCGAGTCCGCGCTGTTGATGCGGCTCGCGTTCGCGCGTAGCGGCAACGTCGCGGATGCCGAGGATCTGGTCCAGGAGACGCTCATCGCTGTGGCGCAGCGGTGGGTGGAGGTGGCTCGCTTCGAGCGCCCTGCCCAATGGGCTTGCCGGGTGCTCCTGAACCGTTCGGTGTCGCGCTGGCGCACCCTCGGTCGCCAGCGTGTGGCGGTCAGCCGCTTGGCGGCCCGCCCTGCCGACACGGCGAGCTCCGAGCCGGTGTTCGCCGACGAAGCGCTGTGGTCGGCCGTGCGTTCCCTGCCACCACGACAGCGTGACGTCACCCTGTTGTTGTTCTTCGAGGACCAACCGGTGTCGGAGGTGGCCGCAACGCTCGACTGCGGTGAGGGGACGGTGCGCACCCATTGGCGTCGGGCCCGGGCGAAGCTCGCCGAGGTGCTCGATGAAGCAGATGACCTGGAGGATCGCTGATGGCTTTGAAGGAGCGATTGGAAGCTGCACGCGAGGACTACCGGGCGTTGTCGGTCGACACCGGCGGGGTGCTCCGAGGTGCATCGTCGCAGCGAATGGTCGGTTCGTCGCAAGACGATGACCCGCAGTCGACCGACGGCATCTTCGACGGCACCGTCGATCCCGATGGTGCGCCTGGATCGCCTCGGTCGCGCCCCGGTGTTCGCCTGGTAGCTGTGGCCGCGGTTGTCGTGGTCGCCGTCGGCGTCGTGGGCGCAGCAGGGTTGGTGTTCGGCGGAGCACCATGGAGTGACGACGACCGGACCCAGCCGGTGGAAGCGGTCCCTCCCACGACGCTTGCCAAGTCCAACGACCCCAACCCACCCGGTGCGATCGCGAGGTACTCGCCCGACATCGTGCTCGAGCCTGCCGGGCCGTACTCCGATGGCGAGACGATCACAGTGTCGGTTCCCGAGGGTTTCGCAGAGGACTTCGCGAACGGCGGAGCGAGGCTGTGCGCGGTACTGGCCGATGGTCCCGACGGCCCGGGGGAGTGGTGTGACCAATGGAATGCCACGTGGGCCGGACCTGGCTCGTACACGTCAACGTCGGTACGGCTGAGTCGCATGGTGTTCACCCCGACCGGCAACCGCGATTGCGAGGAGCCCGAGGTGACCTGCCGTTTGATCGTTCGCAGCGCCAGCGGAGTTGACGAGCCCAGCGGGCCTGAGTTCGCTTCCGAGGTCCTGCGCTTCGAAGCGGCGATCGAAGCAAACCCGTCCGAACCAGACCGGGGTGAGGTCCGCCTCACCGCAGGCGCGACGCCTGGCGCCGCCGAGTTGGAACTCATGGGCGTGGAGCCCGATCCGAGCTGGCTCAAGCTGCGCGAGGAGGACCCTGTACGAGCCGCCACCTTTCCGCCGTTCTCGGTTCAGGTGTGTGCGTTCGGCGAGGCGACCCAGCCTGAGGATCCGTGGGGGTCGAATCTGTGGTTGACAAGCGCGATCGGTGCCACGGAGGGTCGCATTGCGATCGACGACGTTCCGCGACTCGTTCCCGGGCCGAACTGCGTCTGGTATGCCCAGGCCCCGATGATCGACCCTGACGCCCCGACGACCGTGACTCTGCCGACGTGGGTCCTCGGCTATGAAGGCTGGAGCGACTGCCGCGAGGACCACTGCTTCATCGGGATCTCTCGATCCGTGGTGCACGACATGCTGGAGGACGGTGGCCTGTCGGGCTCGGAGGTTCGCTCAGCTATCGAGCTCATTTCTCCGCATCTGGTAGACCCCGACGGCGTGCGTCCCGAGTTGGAGGTTCTCACCCCTGGCCCACATGTCGCGGGACAGGAGGTCGAGGTCGAGGTCTCCAACCTGCCGGCCGGGCGCACCACCTCGATCGGCGTGTGCTACGTGGAGGACCCCTGGGGATGTGGCTACCTTGGCTGGGCGCCGCCGAGTACCGCGGTGAGTGCCTTTGGGCCAGGAGGGGCTCTTGGTCCCGCCGGGTTTGCTGATGGTGTCCACACGATCACGCTGCCGGAGAACTTCGCGTGCATCACGCGGTGCTACCTCGAGCTGGACTCTCAGGGCGAAGGGATGCCCCCGTTGGCGACCGCGGCGCTCGATCCGGGCTGAGTGTCTTCCCTTCTGCGTTGGAGGCTGAGTGCCCGTCTCTGCGTATGGGCTGACCGCCTTCCTCTGCGATCCAGTCGCAGCAGTCGGCCGGAGGGTTGAAGATCGAGACATCGCGAACGGGTCTGGGCACCCACCTCTGCGATCCGGGCTGAACCTCTTCGCTTCTGCGTACGGGCTGCGCCCAACGACCGCGAACGAGCCTGAGCGCCTGGCGCAAGGGCTGAGACAGCTTGCTTCGCGCCGAAGCACGCCGCGTTATCGGCTACGGAACACCGCTGTCACACCGGTAGCATCGCCACCTCATGGCGACGGTTGGCAAAGGTCTCGTTGGTGGTGACCCTGATGGCAGTGATCCCGTCGATGGTGTCCCCGGTGGCACTGTTCCCAGTGGCAACGACCCAAGCGGCATCGGGGCAGTCGGCAGTGCGGCAGTCGGCAGTGTGGTAGTCGGCAGTGCGGCAGTCGGCATCGAGGAGCAGCTCAAGGCCTCGATAGCGCGTTCGCTCGCGTCGCTCGGTCTCGAAGGGGTGCCCGATGACGCCGCGGAGATCCATCTGGAGCAGCCCGCGA
>JBKEAI010000143.1:0-21246 GCA_047972145.1 Microthrixaceae bacterium | reverse complement strand
CGAGACCCCGTGGGTGAGCTGGCTCTGGACGAACTCGGCCAGGGAAACCCCACCCGAGCGGGTCGACGCGGACTCGACGATGTCGGTTCGGCCACCGGTCGCCCACAGGATCCAACCCACGAACGCCACAGCGCTGCCCACCGCGCCGAACATCACCCCCGCTTCGTGCGGCAACGGACGCCGCCGCTGCGACACACACCGCCACGCTCCCCACGCTGCGAAACCGACGGCCAACAAGATGCCCTGGTGCGCTGCGAGCCCACCCAGGGTCGCGATCACCGCAGCGGGCCAGAACCCGCCGCCGCGACGTTCGGCACGGGTCCAAGCCCAGAGCAACCCGAAAGCGAACGGGAGCCAGACCGCCTCCATGTTGAGCATCACCGAGTAGCGCGCGAAGTATGCGGTGGTGCCGACCGCGAGCACACCGAGCCCACGTGCGCCGTCACCGAACCGCAGTTCGCCCAGCCACAGCCAACAGATCCACACCGCTGCGAGCGACGACAAGAAGGCGGGGAGGCGGTCGACCCACCGGTGCTCCCCCAACAGGTCCTCGGCGACCGCAACCTCGATCCGTGTCAACGGAGGATGGTGCGCATAGGGCACATCCGAGCCGGCGGTGGGCACCGTACCGAGGCGGGCATCGATCCACCCCTCTGAGTGCACAGCGCGCGCACCGGTCGCCCAAACCGCCGTGTTGAACCCGTCGAAACGGGTGCTGAACGGCGCGTCGAGACGACCGAACGCCACGATGACCAGCGCCAACGAGACCAACACGGGTGCGAGCAGCCAGATCGAGGCCACCTTGCGCGTGCTGTACGAGCGCGTCGCAGACCCACCGGGGCCGGTCCCACCCGAGCCACGGTCACCGGAAAGGGCCCGGCGCGAGCGCCGCGGACGGCGGCGATCGACCAACGGCGACTCCTGTGGCCCGTCGACCGCCTGGGTGGTTGCCGTATCCACCATTCGAGCCTACGGAGGACCCGTATCGAACCCACCCGGCCACGGGCCGACCACGACGCGAGCCACGAGACGGGGCCCGAACACGCCTCTAGGCTCGCGCCCGTTATGCAAGGATGAGGGAGCCCACCCGTCGCCGCCGGGCCGGGCGAAAGGCAAACCGAGGGTGATCGGGGGATCGTTGAGCGCGATGTCAGTCTCAGAGCGTCCGGCAACAGGTACAGCCGGGTCGCGTGTTGCACTCCTTTCATCGGCTGCGCCTCCGGAACTTTGGTCGGCTGCGCCTCCGGAACAACCCTGCTGGCACAACGGAGGTCCCGCCAATCGGCGCTGCCTGTTGAAGCGACCGGAACCGCTCTCCCGATGACCGTCGACGACGCCCCGGCGAACACACCCGCACGGGCACGCCAGCAACTGCTGGGACGTCAGCGCTACCTGACACGTGGGGTTCCCTCGGACGACGGGCGGATCGTCGAACGCCACGACACCTCCGACTGGGAGGAGTTCTACCGCGACCGCTGGCGCCACGACCGCGAGGTGCGCTCCACCCACGGGGTGAACTGCACGGGGTCGTGCTCCTGGAAGGTCTACGTGCGCGACGGGATCATCAGCTGGGAGACCCAGGCCACCGACTACCCCGAGACACCCCCCGACGTACCCGACCACGAACCGCGCGGGTGTCCGCGGGGTGCGTCGTTCTCGTGGTACGTCTACAACCCGTCGCGGGTCAAGCACCCGTATGTCCGTGGGTCGCTGCTCGAGGCGTGGCGCGCAGCGCGCGCCGTCCACGACGACCCGGTAGATGCGTGGGAGTCGATCGTCGAGGACCCCGCCAAGCGCGAGGTCTACACCTCTCAGCGGGGCCACGGCGGTTTCGCGCGGGCGACGTGGCAGGAAGCGCTGGAACTCGTCGCCGCCGCGCAGGTGCGCACGATCGCACAGCACGGCCCGGACCGGGTCGCCCAGTTCACACCGCTGCCGGCGATCTCCCCGGTGTCCTACACCTCGGGGTCGCGCTACCTGGCGCTCACCGGCGCAGCGCAGCTGTCGTTCTACGACTGGTACGCGGACCTGCCGCCGTCGTCCCCGCAGGTCTTCGGCGACCAGACCGACGTGCCCGAGGCCTCGGACTGGTGGAACGCGTCGTACCTGATCGTGTGGGGCTCCAACATCCCCGTCACCCGCACACCCGACTCGCACTTCATGGTCGAGTCCCGATACCGCGGTCAGAAGGTGGTGGTGTGTGCACCCGACTACGCGGAGCACACCAAGTTCGCGGACGACTGGCTGCCGGTCGCACCGGGCACCGACGGTGCGATGGCCATGGCGATGGGCCACGTCGTGCTCAACGAGTTCCACGTGCAGCGCACCGTGCCGTACTTCGAGCACTACGTGAAGGAGAACTCCGACTTCCCGTTCCTGGTGACACTGCGCGAGCACCCCGACGGCGGGTATGTGCCCGACCGGCTGCTGCGCGCGGCGGATCTCGGCCCCGGCACCGAGGGGGTCCCGCGCGACAGCCGCCCGGCGGCCCCCACCGGCGAGCACACCACCGGTGAGCACACCACCGGTGGGCAAAATGCGGACAGCACCGGTGTGCGCAACGGCAAAGGTGACAGCGCCGGCGAGCACAACGGCGACAACGGCGACAACGACGAGCAGTGGCAGACCGTGCTGATCGACGCGAACACCGGGCGCCCGGCTGTGCCCAACGGCTCACTCGGGTTCCGCTGGAGCGACGCTGGGCGGGGCCGCTGGAACCTGGATCTCGGTGGGATCGACCCGATGTTGAGCCTGCTGGATGTGGCGGATCAGGCCGTCGAGGTGAACTTCGCGCGCTTCGACACCAGGCCCGCTTCGATGATGCGCCGCGGTGTGCCTGCGATCGAGTTGGGCGGCCGGCTCGTCACGACCGTGTACGACCTGATGCTCGCCCAGTACGGCGTGGCGCGTGACGGCCTCCCCGGCGACTGGCCGACCGGCTACGACGACGCGTCCCAGCCCTACACTCCGGCTTGGCAGGAGTCGATCACCGGCGTGCGTGCAGCTGTGGTCGAGCGGGTGGCTCGCGAGTTCGCCCAGAACGCCGAGCACACCGACGGACGCTCGATGGTCGTGCTCGGAGCGGGCATCAACCACTGGTTCAACTCCGACACGATCTACCGGGCGATCATCACGATGCTGGTCGCGTGCGGCACGATCGGGCGCAACGGCGGCGGTTGGGCCCACTACGTGGGCCAGGAGAAGATCCGCACCCTCACAGGCTGGTCGACCCTCGCGCACGGCGCGGACTGGTCGCGCCCACCGCGCCAGACCAACGGCACCGGCTGGTTCTACCTGGCCACGGACCAGTGGCGCTACGAGGTGTTCGGTCCCGACGAGCTCGCATCGCCGCTCGGCGAGAACCGCTTCGAGGGAATGTCGGCGATCGACTGCCTCGCCCAGTCGGTGCGCACCGGCTGGACCTCCAGCTACCCGACCTTCGACCGCAACCCCCTGGACCTCGCGGACGAAGCCGACACCGCAGGCAAGGACGTCGCGCAGCACGTCGTCGACGAGTTGCGCAGTGGTGCGCTGAACTTCGCGATCGAAGACCCCGACGATCCCCTGAACTTCCCGCGGATGCTCTTCGTGTGGCGCGCCAACCTGTTGGGCAGTTCGGGCAAGGGCCACGAGTACTTCCTGCGCCACATGCTCGGAGCGGACGACAACGCGTCAGCGGACGAGACCCCACCGCAGCGCCGCCCCCGCGATGTGCGCTGGCGAGATGAGGCACCCACCGCGAAGCTCGACCTGCTGGTCAACCTCGACTTCCGCATGACCAGCACCGGGCACTACTCCGACGTCGTGTTGCCGGCGGCCACCTGGTACGAGAAGTACGACCTGTCGATGACCGACATGCACCCCTTCGTGCACTCGTTCAACGCGGCGATCGACCCTCCGTGGGAGGCCCGGGGCGACTGGGATGCGTTCACGTCGCTCGCGAAGGTGTTCGCCCCGATGGCTGCGAAGCACCTCGGTGTGCGCCGCGACGTGGTGGCAACCGCGCTGGGCCACGACTCCCCCGCCGAGATCGCCCAACCCGGCGGGGTCGCGCGGGACTGGCGCGCGGGTGAGTGCGAACCGATCCCAGGGGTGACGATGCCCGAGATCACCGTGGTCGAGCGCGACTACGGCGCGATCTACGACAAGCTCACCGCGCTCGGCCCGCTGGTCGAGGAGCTCGGCATCGGGGCCAAGGGGGCGTCCTGGAAGCCCGCGGAGACCGTCGAGTGGTTGAACGCCGCCAACGGCTCGGTCACAGAGGGCATCGCGGCGGGGCGACCGTCGCTGGAGCGCGCACCGCAGGTGGCCGAGGCGATCCTCGCGCTGTCGGGCGCCACCAACGGGAGGTTGGCCTTCGAGGGGTTCGAATCGATGGAGGAACGGGTGGGCCTGCCACTCGCTGATCTCGTGTCGGGTGAACGCGACCGGCACATCCGTTGGAGCGATGTGCAGGCGCGGCCGAACAAGACGATCACAAGCCCCGAGTGGTCCGGCGACGAGAGCGGCGACCGTCCGTATTCGGCGTTCACGATCAACGTGGAACGACGGGTGCCGTGGCACACGCTCACCGGTCGGCTGTCCAGCTTCCTCGACCACGACTGGATGGCCGAGTACGGCGAGCAGCTACCGATCTACCGGCCACCGCTCAACATGCCCGAGCACTACCCCGAGGCGCAGAACCTCGGCCCCGGCGCGCTCGTTCTGCGCTACATAACCCCACACTCGAAGTGGTCGATCCACTCGGAGTACCAGGACGACCTGCACATGTTGACCCTGCACCGCGGCGGTGCCGGAATGTGGTTGTCGGTGGCGGACGCAGAGACGCTCGGGGTCACCGACAACGACTGGCTCGAGGCGTGGAACCGCAACGGTGTGATCGCCGTGCGCGCGATCCCCACACCGCGCATGCCCCAGGGCACCTGCTACGTGTACCACGCCAAGGATCGCCACGTTCAGACCCCGCGCACCGAGACCACAGGACGCCCCGGAGGCACCGACAACTCCCTCACGCGCATCCTCATCAAGCCCACCCACATGATCGGTGGGTACGCCCAGCAGGCGTTCGGGTTCAACTACTACGGCTGCACCGGTATCCAGCGCGACGAGGTGACGATCGTGCGCCGCCGCAGCACGGAGGTGACCTTCTGATGCGCGTGAGAGCCCAGTTCATGATGGTGATGGCACTCGACAAGTGCATCGGGTGCCACACCTGTTCGGTCACGTGCAAACAGGCGTGGACCAACCGCAGCGGCACCGACTACGTGTGGTTCAACAACGTCGAGACCAAACCCGGCATCGGCTACCCGAAGCACTACGAGGACCAGACGCGCTGGAAGGGCGGCTGGAAGCTCGACCGGCGCGGGCGGCTCAAGCTGGCCGCGGGCGGTCGCATCAAGAAGCTGCTCAACATCTTCTCGAACCCGGACCTGCCCTCGATCGACGACTACTACGAGCCGTGGACCTACGACTACGAGACGCTCACCAACGCTCCCCTGGCGGACCGTCCACCGGTGGCGACCGCACACTCCCGGCTGACCGGCGAACCCATCTCGCTGGAATGGGGCCCGAACTGGGAAGACGACCTCGGCGGTGCATCGGAGCGCTACCACGAGGACCCGAACATCGCGGCGATGGAAGCCCAACTCCAGGAGCAGGTGCGCCTCGACTACGAGAACGTCTTCCTGATGTACCTGCCGCGCATCTGCGAGCACTGCCTGAACCCGTCGTGTGTCGCGTCGTGCCCCTCAGGTGCGATGTACAAGCGCGAAGAGGACGGCATCGTGCTGGTGGACGAGAACAAGTGCCGCGGCTGGCGCTACTGCGTGTCGGGTTGCCCCTACAAGAAGGTGTACTTCAACCACGTCACCGGCAAGGCCGAGAAGTGCACGTTCTGTTACCCGCGCATAGAGATCGGCGAACCCACGATCTGCTCGGAGACCTGCGTGGGGCGGATCCGCTACATCGGAATCGTGCTCTATGACCTCGACGCCGTCACCGAGATCGCCGCCACCCCCGACGAGGCCGACCTGGTGGAGGCCCACCGCAGCCTGTTCCTCGACCCCAACGACCCAGAGGTGGTGGCCGCCGCACGCGAATCGGGTGTCCCCCACGACTGGATCGACGCCGCGAAGCACTCCCCTGTGTACGCACTCGCCAAGGAACTCGGAGTCGCGTATCCGCTGCACCCGGAGTTCCGCACCCTGCCGAGCGTCTGGTACGTCCCACCGCTGTCGCCGGTGATCGACGCGATGAGTGAAGCGGGCTACGACGCGGATGACCCATCGAAGGTGTTCGCAGCGATCGAGCACCTGCGGATCCCCGTGGAGTACCTGGCGCACCTGCTCACCGCGGGTGATCCCGACCCGATCGTGAACACCCTGATGCGCCTCACCGCGATGCGAACGATGAAGCGCGACGAACAACTCCACGGCCACGCGGATCCCGCGATCGGCGAAGCGACCGGCCTGAACGCCGAGCAGATCGAGCGGCTCTACCGCCTGTTGGCGATCGCCAACTACGACGAGCGCTACGTGATCCCACCGAGTCACCGCGAGGAGATCGGCGCGAGGGGCACCGAGCAGATGGGACTCGACTTCCCCGCCGGACCGGGTTTCGCCGAGATGTTCGGCGCCTCGTCCCGGGGCGCGTCGGTGGAAAGCGCCGGTGCCACGACGTTCCGCGACAGCGACGGCCGCGTGCACCTCCAAGTGAGGGAGGCCCAGTGAGGTGGGATCGCTGATGGGTCTACGAAAGCGACGTCACTCATCGCGCCGAAAGCGCGAGGCGTTCACCGACGAGGATCGCAGGCTGGTGTTCCAGGGCGCCGCGGTGCTGCTCGACTATCCCGACGACCCCGATGGCCTCGCGTTGGTCATCGACGCGCTCGGTGATCTCGACGCCGCGCCGCACCGCCGGCTGCACGGTTTCGCGGTCGATTTCGCCACGGTCGCGCAGATCGAACGGGAGCAGCGTTACGTGGAGACCTTCGATCTGCGGCGGCGAGCCAGCCTTCACCTCACCTACTACCGCGACGGCGACACCCGACGCAGGGGCGCCTCGCTGGCCGACATGCGGGACCGCCAACGCGTCCTCGGCGCGCAGAGCGACCCAAGCGAACTTCCGGACTACCTGCCGCTGCTGTTGGAGGTCGCTGCAACCCTGCCGGGAGGTGACGCCGTGCTCAGCGAGCACCTCGCCGGGCTCGAACTTCTCCGGTCGTCCCTGCACGACATCGGCAGTCCTTTCGAGGAGGTCATCGGCGCCGTGCTCGAGGTGCTCCCACCACTCGATGACCATGGGCGCGACGCCGTGGCCGTTCTCGCCCAGCAGGGACCACCCATCGAGGAGGTCGGCATCTCGGTCACAGAGGTCGAGATCTCACCCGGCCGCGCGAGGTCACACTCATGAAGGCGGTCCTCCCATGAAGGACGTGTCCACCTTCGACCTCGTGGCATACGTGGTGCTGCCGTACGCAGCGATGACGACGTTCGTCGTCGGCCACATCTGGCGCTACCGCTTCGACCGGTTCGGCTGGAGCTCCCGGTCCTCGGAGCTCTACGAGCGCAAGTGGCTCTCGATCGGTGGACCGATGTTCCACTACGGCGCGTTCATGGTGATCGGTGGCCACATCCTGGGCATCGTCATCCCCGAGTCGTTCACCGAGGCCCTCGGGATCACCGAATCGCAATACACCCTGGTCGCCCAGATCGGCGGGGTGACCGGGCTCACCATCTGTGTGATCGGCCTCGCGATCCTGTTGATCCGTCGCGTCGTCAACGGCCGGGTCCGCCGGGCGACATCGCGCACCGATGTAGCCGCGATGACGATGCTGTGGCTGATGGTCATCCTGGGGACCATCACCACGGTCGGCTACAACGTGCTCGGTCCGGGCTACAACTACCGACCGAGCGTCGCTGTGTGGTGGCGCAGCATCCTCATGTTCCAGCCCGACCCCGCCGCGCTGTCGGGTGTACCGACGATCTACCTGCTGCACATCTCGATCGCCTGGTTCTTCTTCGCGCTGTTCCCCTTCACCCGGCTGGTCCATGCCTGGAGCGCCCCGGTCACCTACCTGACCCGGCCCTACGTCGTGTACCGACGACGCGATCCGTCGATGCCACACGTGCCGGGCACCAGCCGCACCTGGGACACGATCGGGCGGGACTCGCACCGCTGAACGGGCGGATTGTGAGCTGGAGCGACGGCTCTCGGAGCCTCCGGTTGCTCAAGCGCTGGTCAGCTCGGAGTCGGCGGCACGTCAGGGCTAAAGGCGCCGTCTTGGACCACGAAGCACGCGTAGGTGCCGTTGTCGAAGTTGTAGTCGTCGCCACCGCCGGGATCACCTGCACCCAAGAGGCTCTCGGAGCCGCAGTTGTACATGTACACCCCGCCCGTGTCGCCGTCGCCGGTGTAGTCACCCTTCCACTCGAAGTTCTCGAAGTTGCTGCCGGCGGACCAGCTCACGCCGAACTTGAACTGTGCCGAACCCAGTTGGCCCAGGGTGAACGATCCCATGCCGCTCTTAGGGTCGATCGTGGCGCCTCCCGGACCCGCACATGTGCCGGTGGTCATCGCCACCGCACCGAACTGGTTGGGCGCCAGGGGCGGCGATGTGCCGCTCTGTGACGAACCCCTGGTGTTGCGGAACGTGTTGCCCGCGCAGCTCCATCTCTGCTCGGTTCCGAACGTGAACGTCACCGGTGAATCGGTCTGGTTGTACAGCCAGATGTTCAGCTGGCCTGAACAGCTCGAACACGACGGGAACGAGGTGTCGAAGCCACCGGTCAACGCAGTGCCGATGTTGGTCGCGATGTTGCCCGCCTCGCTCTCGCCATCGCGGGGTGCTGCCGAGACCGGCCCGGGGCCGGCGAAGGTGACCACCAGGATCGAGGCGAGCGCACCGATCGCGATGCGGCGGCGTGCTGACATGCCGCCGCTGTGCAGGTTCCTGCGTCGTGCCCCACTCATCGTCCACCTCCGGTCGGAGTCGTGCTGCTGGTCGTAGTGTCACTCCCTGGTTCTGCCGGAGACCCCTCCAGCGGTGCGCCTGGGAACCCGCCGTCGTCGGGCTGGCCTCCCTCGCAGTAGGCCCTGACCCGCGGTGGCAGTCCCCCGGAGTCGGTGCCACAGGCCTCGGATTCCGGGATGGCCTTCAGTGCGCCGCCGTCATCGGCCAGGAAGAACGCCGAGGACTCGCCCCGGATCGAATAGGTACCACCGAAGTACAAGGTGTCCCCACCCATGTCACAACGGCTGCTGGTGACGGTCGCCCCTTCGGGCAATGCCTCGGACAGCGGTAGGTCACAACGTGGCACCTCACTGGCAGTCGGCGCACCGAGGTCCTGCACGGTCGTGGTGGCGGCCTCATCGCTCGTTGCATCGGAACATGCCAACGGAGTACCGACAGCGAATGCAACAGCGAACACGACTGCGGGTAGTCGCGTCCTTTTGGGAGTGGATCTCAGGTACCTCACGGGATAGCGATCGGCTACGACAACCCGACCTTGAGCGTTCCGGGGAAAACCCCTGGGGCACCGGCTCTTCGACATGCAGGTCGGAGTAGCGCCGGAATCCCCGGTCAGAGGTGACCCAGGTGTCTCCACCCGCGCGCGACAACACTCGACAGGCCGAGGGGTTCGTGCCTGGCGCGGACAAAGGGTAGAAATATATTGAAACAGCGCTAGACAACTTAAGTGGGAGCGACATATCCTGACCGAACTGGTCCAAGGTGTGGGTGTTGGCTACACCCGCCGGATCACCGATGCGAGGGAGAGCGACCATGAGATCACGTAAGCGCCTGTCCAGGTTGGGAGCTGTGGCGGCCGGGGCATTGCTCGTTGCGCTGCTGGCGGCATGTGCGCCGGAACCACCGCCGCCGAGCGTGCACCACCTGACCACGTGGCAGGGCGATGTCACCTACCCAGACACCAATCCCGACATCGTGGACTGGGTCGGCGTCGGATCGTTCGCCTACAACACCGGTGGGATAAACGGTTGCAGCATCCTCGACGGAGGTGCCGGTTGGACCGAGTCGTTCGTACGAACCGATGCCAACACGGTTCGTGTGACCATCACGCTCGACTGGCTCGAGGGCTATCCCCTGGAGTGCGGCGTGCAGGATATCCAAGGTGACCTCAAGGATGCTTCGGGCAACTCTGTTCGGTTCGCGATAATCCCGCTGCTTTCGCACACCCCCTGAGCCGCATCAGCAGCCCGCCGACGCCTGCAAAGTCCCGATCGGCGATCTCGGCCAGGGATCGCTCGGCGTCATCGAGGGGAGATGTGATCCACCGGTCCGCGTCACCCTCCGATGACAGTCGGTCGAGGTGACGCCGCAGTGCCTCTCTCAGCAGTTCGGAACGATCCACACCTAGCGCATCGGCCCATCGGCGCACCTCGGCAGCGTCGCGATCATCGACCCTGAAACTCAGCATCGTCATACAAGAATCGATTCTCTTATGACAGTCGTCCATCGCTGTGTTTCCGGCGAACAACCGATCGCTGTGTTTCCGGCGAACAACTCGGCTCACGTCACCAACACAGAACCGCAAGGGTGACGATGCGCCCGATGCTCGCGACTCCCCGGGAGGCGGTCGACGAAAACGTCGGTGTCGCTGAGGGTGGGACCTAGCCTCCAACCGAGCGCTGACCGAGCGCTGACCGACCCAACACCGACCGGAGGCCCCCTTGGAACTCACCGACATCACCTACGAAGTGCGCGACAACGTTGCGACGATCACATTGGATCGTCCCGACAAGTTGAACGCCGGAACCCCCGCGATGGTGTTCAGCCTGCTGGCCGTACTCGATGAGATCGACGCTGACGACGGAGTCCGCGCCGTGGTGCTCACCGGGGCCGGCCGGGCGTTCTGCGCAGGCGCAGACCTGTCGGGGGGCGGCGGCACGTTCGACTACGACGGCGCCGGTGGATCGGCCTGGGTGCAGGATACGCCGACGGTGGGCCAGGTTCACCGCGACGGAGCCGGGTTGGTGACCATGCGGATGTTCGACTCGATCAAGCCGATCATCGTCGCCGTCAATGGACCGGCGGTCGGGATGGGCGCCACGATGCCCCTCGCTGCCGACATCCGCCTCGCAGCCGAGTCGGCCCGCTTCGGCTTCGTGTTCGCCAAGCGTGGGATCGCTCCCGAAGGGGCATCGACCTGGTTCCTTCCCCGCCTGGTGGGAATCGACCGCGCAGCGGAATGGCTCTACACGGGTCGGGTCTTCGATGCCGCCGAAGCGCTCGCCGGTGGACTGGTGCGCAGCGTGCACCCCGACGAACAGCTCCTCGACGAGGCCTACACCCTCGCGGGCGAGATAGCCGACGCAGCGCCGGTGTCGGTTGCGCTCACCCGTCGCATGTTGTGGCGGATGCAGACCGCCGACCATCCGATGTACGCGCACCGCGTCGACTCGCGCGCCGTGCAGGCACTCGGTGCCCAACCCGACGCGATGGAAGGCGTCATGTCGTTCCTCGAGAAAAGGCCCGCCGAGTTCCACGGCTCTGTAGCCGGCGGTCTGCCAGATGTCTTCCCCCACTGGGAAGACCCCGAGTTCAGCTGACCCGGACCGAGGTAGAGGCTTGTGCCCGCAAGCCCGGAGAGTGCCGGAGAGTGCCGGAGAGTGCGAGCACAAGATTGCGATGGTAGAGTGCCATCCATGATGGTATCAGTGGATCGTGCGGGGAGGGTGGTGATCCCCAAGGAACTGCGCGATCGCCTCGGAATCCATGCCGACACCGAGTTCGAGATCGACTCCGAGGGCGATGTCATCCGACTCGCACCGGTGCGACGTGCGTCGCGCCGGGTGATCGAGATCGACGGCTGGCCGGTCATCGAACGGGGTGACACGGCTCCGATAACCGATGCCGATGTCCAACGGTGGCGCGATGGCGACCAGCGCTGAGCGATTCGTGGTCGACACGAGTGTCGCGGTCGCTGCGCTCGATGCAGCGCACGCCGCCCACGAACCGTGCCGGAGCATGGTCCAAGAGCTGAGACCCGGACTCGCCGGCCACGCAGCGTTCGAGACCTATTCGGTGCTCACCCGCATGCCCGGACAACTCGGCATCGACGGACCAACAGCGCAGGCGTTGATCGCCCGGGTCTTCCCGACGGTTCGCTGGCTCGACGACGATTCGTGCGACTCGCTCCTGGCTCGGGTCGGCACGCTGGGCATCACCGGCGGTGCGATCTACGACGCGATGGTCGCCAGCGTGGCTGTCGCCCATGACTGCCGCCTGTTGACCCGCGACCGGCGCGCGATACGCACCTACGACCTGCTCGGGGTCGACCACGAGTTCGTAGGGCCCTGACAGTTCGTAGGTTCCTGACTGCCTGGGGCCGGTCGAGGTCTGATTATGGGTGTCGATGGATGAACCACCCGGTCGGTGCCACGACCGACACCTTCGCCAAGAACTCGTGATGAGGACTCGCGATGAGGAAGTGGTGAGTGCTTCCACCCACTGGATTCGGGGCCTACCACGCTAGAACTGGGTGGTGTTCTTGGGGGAACCTCATCCCGTGGACGCCTTGGCGACCCAGCGTGAGTTGGCACACACCGGCCTCGACGGCAAGCCAGCGGAGACCACGCGCACGGTGACACGACGGGCCGAGTTGATGGTCGGCATCGGCGTCGTCGCGTTCCTCGCGTCCGCAGTGCTGCTCGCGCTCCTGGGCCCACCGCTCGCGAACGCACAGACAGTGGCCAACGGGGCCTTCGTTGTATCCGGGACCCTGATCGTCCTTCGTCGCCCCGGCAACCGGCTTGGTCCCGTGCTGTTCGTGACAGGCCTCGGGTTCGAGGCTCTCGCCGGTGTCGATGCACTGGCTTGGAGCCTTGCCGCCGACGGCCACATCAGAACAGCCAGCTGGATCGCGTGGTCGGTCACATGGATACTCGCACCGGTGACCCTGGCCAACGTGGCGGTGTTCCTGATCTTCCCCACCGGCAACACCGAGACCCCGTGGCGACGGCGCCTGCTCGCCGTGCCGGTCGCGATCACACCCCTTCTCATCGTCGGCTACCTGTTCGCCGAGCCGGTGATCATCCCCCAGCGCATACAGGACCCGCTACCCCACCCGTTCATCGGTGGCGACCTTCCGAGCACGCTCACCCCCTTCGTCTACGTCGTCGGGTTCATCCCCGGACTCATCGCGACTCTCGCAGCCACCGTGATCGCGATCGTCGAGCTGCGCCGCCTCGACGGGATCCGTCGCCGCCAGAACCAGTGGTTCGTCCTCGCCCTGGCGGTGTACTGGCCCATCGCGTTCATCAACGTGGCGTTCGACCCGCTCGCGGACCTCGAGGGTGGCGGCCTGCTCCTCGATGCGATCGGGTTTGTGCTGTTGCCGATCGCCGTATTGATCGCGGTTCTGCGATACCGGCTCTATGAGATCGACCGGATCGTCACGAAGTCCGTCGTGTACCTCGGCCTCGCAGCGTCGGCCACCATCGTCTACGCCGCCATCGTCGTGGTCCCACTACTCGTGTTCGGCAACTCCGAGGGCGACGGTCCCGGTCTCGTGCTGCCCATCATCGCCACCGGTGTCGTCGCAGTTCTGTTCGAACCGCTCCGCCGTCGCCTGGTGACCGGTGCCAATCGTCTGGTCTACGGCGAGCGATCTAGTCCCCACGAGGTGCTCAGCGCTCTGACCGTGCGCCTGGCCGACGCCGACACCACGGGCAGCCTCGACGACCTGGCTGCACTGCTCGGCGCCGGAACCGGTGCAACGCAGGCAACGATCTGGAGTGGTGTCGCGCCGGCACACCACGTCGTCGGACGGTGGTCGCGCACGGCCGACGGCGACGACAAGCCGGGTGCGAACCTGTCCGAGAGCCGCGGCCCGTCCGAGAGTAGCGGCCCTCCCGAGAGCAGCGAAACCTCCGAGAGCATACGCACGCAGCCGGGTGACGACACCGTCGCCTCGGATACCGTCACCTCGGACACCGTCGCCTCGGCCCCCGTGACCCACGGTGGTGAGGTGCTGGGTGAGGTCGTCATCGCAAAACCCCCCGACGATCCCGTTTCGCCACTCGACGTGGAGCTGCTTCACGACGTCGCGGGTGGCGCCGGCATGATCATCCGCAACGTCGGCCTCAACGCCGAGTTGGAGCAGCGCACCGTCGAGGTTCGGGAGTCCCGGCGCCGTCTGATCGCAGCCCAGGACACCGAGCGGCATCGACTCGAACGAGACCTGCACGACGGGGCGCAGCAGGAGATCGTTGCGCTCAAGGTGAAGCTCGGCCTCGCCCAGACGATCGCCACCCGGGAGGGAGCCGACGACATCGCCACGAAGATCGAGGATCTGGCCGGCTCCACCCAGGACGCCGTCGACGCGATGCGTGCGGTGGCCCATGGCATCTACCCACCGCTGCTCGAAGCCGAGGGGCTCGGACCGGCGTTGGTCTCGCTGCGCCGGAGCGCACCATTGGCGCTGACGGTCGACGTGGCCCTCGAGGATCGCCTCCCCCGCTCAGCCGAGCAGACGGTCTACTTCTGCGTCGTCGAGACGCTTCAGCGACTCCACGACGTCGGTGCCACCACCGCAACGGCGAGACTCGCCGTGAACGACGACGAGCTGTGCCTCACTCTCGACCACGACGGTCCCGTGGTCGAGGTCGTCGCCGTAACGGACCGTGTCGACGCAGCGGAGGGCAGCGTGGAAGTCGACCCGGACGGCCGGATCTCGTGCCGTGTCCCGCTCGGTCGGCCCATCGAGGTGACCTCGTGAACGACCCGACCGTGCGCAACGGGATCGTGGTCGGCATCTTCGCGGGGACTGTCGTGTTCGCGATCGTCGCGGTGGCGGTCGACCGATCGCTGGCATCGTCCCAGACAATCGCCAACCTCACGTTCGTCGCCGTCGGGGCGCTGCTCACCGTACGCCGACCCGGAAACTGGATCGGCCCGCTGCTGATGTGGTTCGGCCTCGGCTTCGAGGTCATCGGGTCGATGGGCATCGTCGTCGAGCCGCTCGACGTCTCCGACACCACCCAGGCTTGGCTGCTCCTGTCGAGCGAGACGCTCTTCGCGCTGGCGAATTGGCCGCTGATCGCGATCTTCGCGCTGTTCCCCCACGGCCAGGTGCGCACACGCCGCATGCGCCTGTTCCTGGTCGCCACGTTCGCGTATGCCGTCGCCCTCGCAGTGGTGAGCTTCCTGGCAACACCGGCATCCATCGCCGGCAGCATCGATGACCTCGTCCATCCGTTCGTCGATGAGTCCACCGCTGACACGATGCTCGCGGTCAAGGACGCCATGTTCGCCATCTCGATCGTCTTCCTGCTCGGTGCGGCGTTCACCAACGTGGGGAAGTGGCGTCGCGGCGACGCTGTCGAGCGTCGGCAGATCGGCTGGCTTGCATTCGGCGGGGTCACCTACGTGGTCGTCGCGGCGCTCAACACGCTCGTGGGCACCGAGCACTACTCCGAGGACGTCTTCCTGCTGATCGACGCTATCGGGGTGGTGCTGATCCCGGGAGCCATCGCCATCGCGATCCTGCGGTACGGCCTCTACGAGATCGACACGATCGTCAACCGATCGCTCATCTTCACCACCCTGGCCGCCTTCATCGGTGGCGTGTACGTGCTGATCGTGCTCGGCGTCTCGAGAATCGTCGGCGACACCAGCATCGAGGCGTCGATCGTGGCCACCGTTGTCGTCGCACTGGCCTTCCAGCCTGTGCGGGGACGCGTCGTGCAGTGGGCGAACCGACTGGTCTACGGCGAGCGCGCGACCCCCTACCAGGTGCTCCAGCAGTTCGCCCGGCAGTCGGCCGCCGGCACCGACGTAGACGCCCTGCCGCGAATCCCCGAACTGCTCGCCGCCGGGTGCGGGGCCGACGCTGCCACCGTGTGGATCCGCGACGCTGACACGTTCCGGACCGCGGCGCTGTGGCCCGACGACGCGTCCGATCGGACGTTGGCCGCAGCTGAGGGGTTCTACGACCCGCAGTCAGATATCTCCCAACCCGTGTTCCATGACGGCGAGCTGCTCGGGGGCATCTCGCTGTCCAAACCCTCAAGTGAGCCACCCACTCCCGGTGACGAAGAGTTGGTGCGCTCGCTTGCATCGGGACTCGGGCTGACACTGCGCAACAACCGCCTGACCGCAAGCCTGCGCCTCCGGTTGGCCGAGTTGGAAGCGTCCCGCGAGCGTGTGCTCGCGGCGGCGGACGACGCCCGTCGGGCGCTGGAGAGCGAACTGGACCGGGGAGCCCAGCAGACGCTCGTCGCCATCAAGGTGATGCTCGGCCCCCTGCGTGTCACCGCGGAGCGCGCCGATGCCCCGAAGACGGGCTCACTCCTCGGGCAACTCGAGGAGCAGACCGGCACCGCCATCTCGTCCATCCGGGAGTTCGCAGCCGGCGTCTACCCGCCGCTGCTGGAAGCCGAGGGATTGGAGGTCGCCCTGTCCCATCGAACCGCCACAGCAGCCGTGCCGACGGAGCTCTCGGCAGTGGGCCTCGACCGCTACCCCAGAGAGGTGGAAGCTGCCGTCTACTTCACGGTGCTCGAGGCCCTCCAGAACACCTCCAAGTACGCCTCCGCCCATCATGCGACGGTCACACTGAGCAACGGCGGTGACGAGCTCCGCTTCGAGGTCTGCGACGACGGTACCGGGTTCGATGTCTCTTCGGCGGAGCGGGGTGCCGGTCTCAGCGGGATGGCAGACCGCATCGACACGGTGGGCGGCACCATCGAGATCATCTCCACACCCGGCGAGGGAACCCGCGTCGCGGGCCGGATCCCCGTATGGTCGTAGCTCGACTGGGTGCTGGCACCCAATCCGAAAGGCTGCCAGCACGCTTGGGCACAGAGAGTCGGCTTCGTACCGTCAGAACATGAGGCATGAAGCAAGTGCGACGAGCATCACATGGATTCCCTCCGAGGCGATTCGAGGTATCAATCGCCTGCCGTTCGACGGAGGCGTAGCCCACTACGACGAACCACCGCCCGAGCGGATCGAAGGGCCCGATCACCTCCACCGCCTCCGCGACGACGACCGGTTCCGGTTCGCCAACGTCCTCTCTGGTTGGACAGAGGTGCGCGACGGCCGGATCGTCGACTTCGGCTGCGAGGGCACGGGCCTGATCGGCTCCACCACCCTCGGCGTGGGTGGCCAGGAAGCCACCTTCGCAGCCACCGCCTTCCCGGACACACTCGGCGATGTCGAGACCGGTGACCGATGGGTCCGGTTCCGCCACACCGCGGGCGGGCGTACCGGTGTGCCGATGCCACGCAGGGTCAATCGCCCGCCGTTCGTGCAGTTCCACGCCCCGACGGCGTGGACCACGGTGGAGCTCACCATGCATGCCGACGGCCACCACGAGGTGTCCTTCGCGGATGCCAGCGTGTTCCCCCGCCACTGGCTCTACGGCGGCGACGGCACGCTGGCCGCGAAGTCCGGGACGATCGACTTCCGCAGGTGGGCCCGCCAATCGTTCGCCAAGCGCACCCCGTGGGGCGACCTCGACGCGGCACGTGACCTCGGTCGGGTCACCACCGGCGACGTCGAGTCCGAACTGGAGCGAGCCCTATCCGCTCAGATCATGGCCGGCAAGGTCCGCATCTCCAAGGTGCGCGAGGGTCGTCGGCTCCTCACCCAGGGGGAGCCCGGAACCGACGTACTGCTGCTGTTGGATGGGGTCGTCGCGGTCGACGTCGACGGCGAGGTGCTGGCAGAACTCGGGCCGGGTGCCGTGCTCGGTGAACGGGCGGGCATCGGTGACGGCCTGCGGACCTCGACGGTCACCGCGGTGACCCGGTGCCGGGTGGCGGTGGCCGACAGCGGGGCGGTCATGGACGATGCCCTCGTGTCGCTCGCGCAGGAGCACCGACGCGAGGAACGGGATCTCCACCACATCGGAGACAAGCCGTGAAGGTCCACCTCGCCGGTGTTCGGGGATCCACACCGGCACCAGGACCCGAGTTCGTCCGCTACGGCGGCCACACCTCGTGCCTGGCCGTCGAGGTAGACGGCATCGGGCTCATCCTCGACGCCGGCACCGGCATCCGCAGCGTGACCGCGCTGCTCGGCGGGTCGCCCTTCGAAGGGTCGATCCTGCTCACCCACCTGCACTGGGACCACGTGCAGGGACTCCCGTTCTTCGCGGCGGGTGATCGCGCCGATGCTCGTGTGCGGCTGGGCATCCCCGCCCAGGCAGGTGAGCCGGCCGCACTCCTCGCCTCTTCGATGAGCCCACCGCACTTCCCCATCGGCCCCGAGGGGTTGCAAGGCGACTGGAGATTCGACGCCATCGCGCAGGGCGAACAGCGCGTCGGCGACCTCGTCGTCACCGCGATGGAGATCCCCCACAAGGGCGGCCGCACCTACGGCTACCGCGTGAGCGACGGTGAGGTCACCTTCGCCTACCTTCCCGACCACGCCTTGGCAGAGCAGCCGACGCGGTCCGCGCTGGTGCTGGCCGATGGAGCCGACGTGCTGTTCCACGGAGGGCAGTTCACCGAAGACGAGTCGGCGATCGCAGCCGCCTACGGTCATGCCACGATCGGTCGGGTCGTCTCGCTCGCCGAGGCCGCCGGTGTCGGGGACCTCGTGCTCGTCCACCATGGCCCGGCACGCACCGACGACGACCTGGATCTCGTCGCTGTCGGCCTACCCGACGGCGTCCGCCTCGGGGTCGAGGGCTCGGTGATACCGATCACCCCGGTTGGGGGAGATACCGAACTCCGGCGCCATTGCGCGGTGGCGACATGACTCTGAGCATCTTCCTCGCGGACGACAACCTCATCGTGCGTGAAGGCGTCAAGGCACTGCTGGAGATCGAGGACGACCTGGCCGTCGTCGGTGAGGCCGCCGACCGGGAGGGCCTCGTGGCCGGCGCGATGGCAGCCGAGCCGCACGTGATCGTGACCGACATACGCATGCCCCCGGGTTTCACCCGGGAGGGCATCGAGGCGGCGAAGGAGGTCCGTCAGCGTCATCCCGGAACCGGCGTCGTGGTGCTGTCGCAGTTCGATGACCCCGACTACGCCGTGGCCCTGCTCGCCGATGGTGCGGCCGGGTATGCCTACCTCCTCAAAGACCGCGTGGGGGAGGGAGACCAGTTGGCCCGTGCCGTACGCGAGGTTGCGGCCGGAGGTTCGATGCTCGATCCGTCCATCGTCGAGGCCCTCACCTCGCCGGTGCGCACAGTCGGAACGCTCGCTGAGGACGACGAAGACCTCCTGCAACAGATAGCGCAGGGCCGCACCATCCAGGCGATCGCAGTGCAGCGTCGGACCACGCCGGCAGCGGTGAACGGAGCGATCGAGGCGCTGTTCGAGACCCTCGCACAGGATCTCGCCGCGGGCAACACCAAGAGCCTCGACCGGCTCAAGGTCCTCCAACGCGCGATCGTGGATCGCAAGGAGCAGGGCGACGCCCTGCGTCGGCTGCTTCCCGGCGGGGTCGCCGAACAGGTCATAGATCGGGGTGCAAGCCCGGGCGAAACCGAGTTGCTCACGGTCACCGTGCTGATGTCCGACATCCGTGGCTACACGACGATCGCGGAGCACGCAGACCCCGGGCAGCTGGCCCAGCAGCTCCACCAGCACCGGGGGGCCATGAACGAAGCCGTCCTGGCGAACGACGGGACCGTGATGCAGTTCGTAGGTGACGCTGTGATGGCGGTGTTCGGTGCTCCAGTACCCCAACAGGACCACGCGGAGCGCGCCGTTCGTGCCGCCCGAGCCATGCACGAGGCTCAGCACGCCCTCAACACGACGTGGTCCGCGGACGGTCGGCACCCCTTCGGGCTCGGCATCGGGCTATCCAGCGGTGAGGTCGCTGCGGCACTGCTCGGTTCGGACGAGCGCCTCGAATACTCGATCGTCGGTGACACCGTGAACCTCACCCAACGGCTCCAGCAGTGGGCCGAACCGGGCGAGACCGTTCTCAGCCAACCGACGTGGGATGCACTCAGCGAACGGCCGGAGGTGACGGTGCTGGAACCGGCGATGGTCAAGGGTCGGGACACACCCGTGCAGGCCTACCGGTTCCCCCGCAGGCCCACAGATGAGCCCGAGGTAACGACCTAGGATGCCGCCCGTGGTGAGTTGGTCGGGACCCGTGTCATGACGACCAGCGTCGTGCTGGCCGAGGACACGCTGTTGATGCGCGAGGGTATCCGGGCCGTCCTCGCGCTCGAGGACGACATCGAGCTCGTTGCCGAGGTCGGCACCTACGACGACCTGTTGGTCGCGGTCGACGAACATCGACCCGATGTCGTGCTCACCGACATCCGGATGCCGCCGTCGCAGACCGACGAGGGCATACGCGCCGCGAACGAGATCACCGAGCGCCATCGGGGAACCGGCGTGGTAGTGCTGAGCCAGTACGTGGAACCCGCCTACGCGACGCATCTGTTCGCAAGCGGTTCCGAGGGTCGGGGCTACCTGCTCAAGGAACGGGTGGGCCACCCCGGTGAACTGGGTGTCGCGATCCGTCGGGTCGCGGAGGGAGGCTCGATGGTCGATCCACGAGTCGTCGACGCGTTGATGCAGACCCGTTCGGGGGCCGACGACGACCCCTTGGCCGAGCTGTCCGATCGCGAGCGTGAAGTCCTCGCCGAGATGGCCAGCGGTGCCAGCAACATCGCGATCGGCGAACGACTCCACATCTCGCCCCGCTCGGTCGAAAAGCACGTAGCGTCGATCTTCGTGAAGCTCCAACTCGAACAGAGCCCGGAGACCAACCGCAGGGTACAAGCGGTGCTCGTCCACCTGGGGGCGCGGTCGTGACAGTGCGGGTCCTGCTCGTCGATGATCAACCCGCGTTCAGAGAAGCGGCGGCCATGGTCATCGACATGACCGACGGATTCGAGGTTGCCGGTGAGGCTGAGAACGGCGAGCAAGCCGTCGAGTTGGCCAGCACGCTGGAAGTCCACCTGGTGCTCATGGACATCCAGATGCCGGGCATCGACGGCATCGAAGCCACCCGACGGATCCGGAGGCTTCCATCACCACCACACGTGCTGGTGCTCTCCACAAGGGAGTCCGAGGACTTCGACGAGCCGGCCCGGGCAGCCGGAGCGCTCGGGTTCCTCCCGAAGTCGTCGTTCGGTCTCGACACCCTCGCGGAGCTGTGGCCTCCGGAGTGACCTGACACGGCCGGGTCCCATCGGCACCATGGCGCAATCGGACTCCGGCGATGTCCAGCGGTTGTCGTCGGTTGCGAGCAGGCGCACAGGAACGTCGTGCACGAGCGCCAGCCACCGACGATCGCTGTCGGAGCTC
>JBKEAI010000296.1:0-8856 GCA_047972145.1 Microthrixaceae bacterium | reverse complement strand
CGCGGCTCCTAGGCGCGCGACCGCCGGCTGACGCCAGACGGCGGTGGTGGTCGGCGGATTAGCAAGGGATCGGCAGGAGCCGGATCCTGAGCATCCCGAGGGTCGAAACCCTTGGAATCTAGAGCCCGAGAGGAGAATCGAACTCCTGACCTGCTGTTTACAAGACAGCTGCTCTGCCATCTGAGCTACTCGGGCGGGAGTGGCAGAGTTCGTGGGAGATAACTCGTACCGTTCCGTGGGATCCGAGGCTATCGGGGCGGGGGAGGGCTGTTGGAAGCCGGTTCGCGGTCCTGCGTTACCGTACTGAGTCTGGGTTCCCAGGACGCTTGCGACGCTCGAGCTGCGCGCTGGCCCACTCGGTGAGGGGAACCACACGTTCACAGGCGTGGCGGGTCGGACCCAGCCGGACGGTGCCGGCCTCCAGGTCCACATGTTGCCGGCACACGCGGCCGATCTTGGTGGTGACCACCCCAGGCTCGGCCAACACGCCGGTCGGCGGGTCTCGCCTGTGCTCGACGACGACACTGTGGAGGATTCGCCATGGTTCCGGCTAGTCAATCGTCCAGCCGGCTCGTAGAACCTCTTCCCAACTGTCGTATGTTTCGAAGCTGAGCAGGCTGAGCCAAGTGCTCTCCCAGTCTGGATCGCGCAGCGCAACGAGAGCTCCGACAAGGTTGTGCAGGTACACCCGCGGCCCGCCTCCTTCGACAGCGAGGCCGTACTCAAAGACCGCATCGCGGGATTCGACGTCACCACGCACGACTGGCAGCAGTGGCCGGTGCGGCCACAGTGGGGGTTCACCGAACAACTCGAGCTGCTCGGACCAGGAATGCGGTCCTGTCTCGAGGTTCACGCATTTCGTGCTCCGATCGATGTCACCCATGTGCACTCCTGGCGTCTCGATGTGCCTCCGGCACCTGGATGTGAGGTGCGGGCAGGCGGCACGCTGCGTTCTTGAGGAACAGGACGTCCTGGGCTGCCAACCGCAACCGCGATGACGTCCGCCCGGCGCGTCCGATGACGAGCGTCGTCGTGTCGGTGTGGTTGAGTGCCACGACGGCTTCGGTGAAGATGCCATCTCCAGATCCGATCACTACTCGGTCGAATCGTTCGGCGACCCAGAACGGGTCGTGCAACGACTCGAGTAGAGCGAGGTCTGCGCCGTCTGGACCGGACCGGCAACGTAGGGCTGCCCGGGGAGCGACGAGGTGCACGTCGAACGCCAACGCTGGATTCGACGCGACGACGAGCAGGTCGTCGTCTGCCAACTCGGCGCTGCCGCAGAACTCCTCGATGGTTGACTTGATCTGACCGGAAGTGATCGACAAGGGGCTGGTACCTACGAGGTTCTCGATGTCGCACAAAGCAAGTGTTCTTTGGTGCTGTCCCACAACTCCGTCTCCCTCCATGTCGGGATCGATCATCTCTCAGGGGTGTGACACCCGATCGGTGCCGGGCCAGGACGCTCGAACCGGCACGGGTAGCAGCAACGCGAACGGGGAAGATTCCCGTGCCCGACAACCTGGCGAGGTGTCGCGGTGCATATGTAGTCGGATGGGGAGTGCTGGTATCCGGTCCCCAGGAGGGAAGTTGCCGGTGGTGAGGGTGTGAGATTCGGGCGGGCATGAGAGCACCCCGTGGGCTGTTCGCGTCGAGCAGGTGGGTGTGGCGGGAGCGGGAGCCGACGGGTGGGGTGGGGAGCAACGCGCAGCGTTCGCGAATGACCGACTGTTGACGGTTCGTCGATCGCAGCAACTGCGGCCGCGGACTGTTCTAGGAGCCGTCGCTGTCCTGCAGATCGACAATCTGCGAATCAGGCCCGCCTGGTGTGACCGAGTCGCCGACTGGATCGACAGCAGACCGCGATGATCGCTGTCGGTTGACCAGGGTGAACGCGAGGATGTGTCGAACACGGCCCGTGTCCGCTGAGCCTGGGCCGGTTGTCGTTGGCTGACTACGGGCGAGATGGTGGCGACAGGTCGATCCTCAGGTCGTCGAGTCGCAGCGATTCTGAGTTCTCGGTGCTCAAAAGGGTGAGCAGGTCTTCTTGTCGAGGTTGCCCGAAGGCGAGACGGTAGAGGCCTCGCTGCTCGCGCAGGCGCCTTTGCCGTTCGATGTCCTTGCTGAGCGGGAAGTAGGGAACCCAGCAATCGACGTCGAACGCGCCCGGGTAGACCCAGGAAGGCCAAAGATCGTTGAGACCCTTGGGTCGAGTCGATTCGGCGGCTCGAAAGGCTGCTTCCCACGGGTCCGGTTCTGTGGCTTGCAGGGCTTCGGCGCGGTGAGCTGCTCCCACGTTCTTGCGGACTGCGTGGCCCCGATAGCGGTTCACACGGCCTTCGCGTTGTTCCAGGTCGACCACGTTGGCGGGCTGGTTCCAGTGGATGAGCGAGTGACACCACCGGTGGAAGTCAACTCCTTCCTGGCCAACCGAGGTGCTGGCGAGAACGAACGGCCAGAACGGGGAGTTGAAGGCTGCCTGCACATCAGAGGCCCGTGTGGCGGCCTGGTCGTCCTTGGCGAGGTTGCCTCTTGCGTTGCCGAAGCGAAGGGCGAACCTGGTGTTGAAACGAATCGGTTCTTCGGGATCGAGCGGGTCGAATGCTTGAACACGTCCGAGCCCGAACGACACGACATCGGCGACGGAGCATGCGACGTGTTCGAGGTCGTCATCGGTGCTCGGTTTCTCGCTATCGATCAGGTGGTGCAGGTACTCGTCGAGCACAGCCTGGAGGTTGCCGGCAAAGCAGTACTCGAGAACTTGCTGCCAATAGGGCATCCTCGTGTGACCCAGGCTGTCCAAGAGATTGATCACCTCGGGTCGGTTGAACAGACGCCGGAATCCCTCTGCGATCGTTGCTGCTGCCCCCACGATGGCTTCGTCGCTGAACGATCCGTCAGTGCCGAGGACCCGGCGGAGCGCTCGCCAGGCGCAGTTCGCCGGCGAGGCGAGACCAACCATCGCAACCCATTGCGTGAGGTCGCTAGGTTGAGCGCCGACGGTCACTTCGCCGGCAACGGCATCATCGGCGAGTTCGAGGTGTGCGGCCAGACCCTTGGATGTCGCGTCGTCCGACAGAGCAGTGACCGCTTGGCGGAGATCGGCGTAGTTCTCCGGATGGCCATCGCGGGTGAGAGGTGCGTACCAATACCATGTGTCCCGTGAAAGCCTCGAAGTAGCCACTGATGCTCCGGGTATCTCGGGTCCGATGTCTGCGGTTGTGGCGGTGATCACCTCGTGCGCTGTCGGTGTCCGTTCGATGTCCCGTTTGGCAACCGTGAGCGGATCGGATGCTTCGGCGAGACCCGGCAGTGGGATGGTGAGCAACAGTGTGGTCATGCGCTCCGGTCGGCCGTCGCCCAGCGGGTAGGTGAGGCGCGGCGGAGCCGGATCCGTTGACTCCGGCAGCAGCTGGCGGAGTGCCTCATGGCTCAGTACGGCGGCGATCGACGACGGCGCCGCTGCCCAGCTCGAGAAGATCAGTCGCTTGGTGGCCTTCGAGGCATCGACACCTGCGAACGGTTCGCCGGATTTGTGATACGGCATCGACGGCGGGAGCCACAACAGTTTCACCAGCCCGGAATCGATCACTTCGCTCTTCAGTGCGCGCAGGCGACTATTGGCTGGCTCGATCGGCTGCCGCGCCGAGACCTTGTCGCGTTCCACGCGCGGGGTGCGCCGAACGAGTTCTCTGACGTCGGGGCGTGCGACATGGTCCTCGACTCGTCTTGAGAGCTGGTAGCCGTCCATGAAGTTCAAGAAGTACGGAGCGGACTTCCAGTAGTCGACCGAGAGCGAACCTTCGACCAATGTCGCGAGGGACTTCATCTCGGCGAATGCCACGAGATCTTCTGCCTGCGGGGACTCGATGTCCCCGTAGCGTTGACGCAGGATGCTCCCCTCACCTCCAATGGGTCGCTCCGTACGGCACATGAGAGAACGCAGTGTCTGCTGCGCCCTGTCCCGCGCTGGTAGCGGGTCGGCGCCGGCCAAGAGGCGGTCACGGAACTCAGCGAGGTCCGCCCCGAGAGATCCGACGGTCTTCTCCCCGTTCGGGAAGGCCAGGAACTGCACCGTGGCCAGGAAGTCCTTGTAGTGGTCCTCGCCTTCTTCGGGGAGGGTCAACATCTTGTACGGCGTTGCCGACAGCAGCAGAACTCGCGCTTCGTCGTAGGTGAACAAGTCGTGGGCCAATTGGCTGATCTCAGCTTCGGGACCCTTCTCGGGTTCCTCCAGCAGGTGCCGGAACCGCTGGAACTCATCGAGGATCACAAGGTCTGGTTCGAGTGCCTGCACGCTGGCTCTGGCCAGCAGGTGCCGAAGCGTGCCGACGATCCTGCCGTGCTCGGCGCTCACCTCGGCAAGGGGTTTGCTTCGCCCTTGGGTCTTGTTCACAGCCCAGCGGAGCTCCTTGTGAACCTCGCTTTCGCGGACCAGTCGTAGGTACTCCTTTTTGATCTCCGGGTCCGGTTCGTCAGCCCAATCGGAGTCGACATTGTGTACCTCCCACCGCCACGTGGATGCTCTCACCCCGCCCCGGAGGAAGGTGCTGAGCGCCTTGCGTCTGCTTCTGCCGTTGAACAGGGACTTCGAGAGCGCATAGAGCAGGGCGCGTTCCTCCACCCGACCCGGAGCGTGACCTTTCTGAAACGAGGTGCCGGGTGTGAACGCGATCAGGTTCACGATCTTCTCACCGTCTTCGCGGGGCCTGTTCAGGTCGTGGAGCTGGGTTGCGAGCAGTGTGATGCGGGTAGACAGCGGGCGGGTGCCCTCTCCGAGGACGTCGAGC
Organism: Microthrixaceae bacterium; assembly: GCA_047972145.1. GTDB lineage: Bacteria > Actinomycetota > Acidimicrobiia > Acidimicrobiales > Microtrichaceae > JAMLGJ01. Next base: position 4,066 of record JBKEAI010000296.1, on the reverse strand, counting down.
TTCGCGATGTTCTGCCGGGCGATCGAAGCGTTCGAGCAGATGTAGAGAACATCGATTCGTTCGATGTGGTTCTCGGGCTTGCGGAGCTCGTCGATCGTGCCGGCGATCACACCTCGCGCCACGTGGGTCTTGCCCATCCCAACCTCGTCGGCGACCAGGAACCTCCGTGTGGGTTCCTTTCCGTGGAATCGGCTCAACACGTATTCGACCGAGTCGCGTTGGAAGTCGGCCAGGCTCGCGAACTCGACATCGGCGAAGCTCAACGCCTGACCTCCAGCGCTTGTCTGGCGTCGACAACGTTGGGCCACAGGACGTCCCAACCTTCAGGGAGCACGGATCGTCCCTCGCTGGTGCTCACAAGACGATCGACCAGGTCGGCCACCCGATCGATCGTTCGGGGGTTGTCGGCGAGCGCCACCACGAGCGATTCGAGGATCCCTGCTCCTGAGGACGCCATGGCCCCCGACCTTGTCGACGACGTTCCCGCCATGTGCTCGCCGATCTCGACCGTGTCGCCTTCGGCCAGGTTCAAGATGAGCAACAGGAAATGGATGAACGCATCTGGAGTCGCCACCTGCTTGGCGATCGCTCGATCCAATCGATCCTCGGGGCCGCCGATCAACCTGGTCAGAACGACACATGAAACCCTCGACACACCAGCACCGGGGTTCGGTGTGAGCGCCACCTCCACGAACGGCGTCACTTCCTCGGCGTCGAGGCTCTCCCACGAGTGAGCCACTTCAGCACCGCTCTCGAGAGCGCACCACCTGTCATCGCTCAGCAGCCTGACTGACAGCTCCGAATCCACAGGGAGCGCCGACGGCACAGCGTCTTGGCTGGCCAGGCGCAGGTCCCACAGTCCGCTGTCGCGTGTCGCAGCGACCGCGGTTGTTGTCATTGGAATGGAGGCAACCTCGATCAAGGCTTGTTCGAGCTTCCTCTGAAGCTCATCGGATTCGACCCGGTCGGTCGGCTCCCCATGGAACGGCGCGAGGACGTCGGTGAGCGCCCCTGCTGAGCCAGACAGGGTTGCCCGTGTGCCGATCCGCTGCCGGCTTCCGATCAGTTCCACTGCAAACTCGGTGTTCCCCGAGAACGCGCTACTCGTTGCATTGGGCGAGCCCAGAATCAGGTGCGATCTCCTGCCCCGATCGAGCTGAAAGACCTTCGCGTGCAGTCCCGACAGCGACCACCGCAGGCCCGCTTCGACGTCCTGCTCCTCCGGCAGGGCTGCTCGATCATCCAGGACGTACAACTCGGAGGTCCACTCCCGCAGTTGTGTGAGGTTCTCCTCACCGAGTGACTCGAAGCTGTCGGCTCTCGAAATGACAGTCGCCTCTCCGTCGGGCCAGACACTCTCGAGCCCATCGGTGTTGATGAACGGCGAAATGATCAGCCGTTTCGTGGCATCTGCAAAGTCGATCGTGTTGCTGCGCCCGCTGTCGAGCCAATGGAATTCGAGCCATTCGCCATCGGGCGGGTTTCCAGTGATCACTGGAGGTGAGGTCCACTCAGCCTGGGAGAGACTCGACGCCAGATCCAGCACGCCGTCTCGGCGATCGTAGTCCACGCCGATCGCGCAGCGCCCCGGTAGGGAAGCGATGAAGTCCGACAGCGGTTCGTTGACAGATCGATGCGATCCGGTGTCGACGCCGTCTAGTCCGACGACGATGTCCCACGTACGATCACTGGTCAGGTTTCGTGAGCCACACACGAGCTTGAAGCGTCGCTCCCCGGACTCGTTCGTGAACGAAGCTGCCCACACCTTGGGATGGAACAGGCGACCAGGGTACGGACGACGAACCTGATGCACGATCGGCTCCAGGAAAGCGAGCAGCGGATTGTGCTGTGCAGGTACCCGAACCATGCCTGCTTGGCAGAAGAGATCGACTCGGTCGGCTGAGGCCCTCACTGCTTCCATGACCCCCAGCGGATCGGATGTCTCCCGGAGCTCCAATCCCGCGACAGCCAGCGGTACGCGCAGCAGCGATTCGAGCTGCAGTGTGAACGTGGTGCCAACGGCTCGTTCGAGGCGGAATCCGGGCTCGGGGATGAGCAGGTCCACCAAGAGCGCTCTCTCGTCGGTTCGCAGCATCCCTCAGCTCGCAATCTTCGATCGGCCGTTCAGGCCTTCATCCAGATCGGTGAGCAGCCGGTGCACCTGCGTCCACCGGTACTCCAAGGGGTCGAGTCCCGCGGAACCGTTCCACTCGGCCAGTCGGTTGTCGTTGTGGAACCGAGCGAGTCCCTTCTTGTGCTGGATCTCGCGGGTCCGTATGAGGTCTCTGGCCGCCGGGTTGTCTGCCAGGTCCTCTACCTCGGTTGTGCTGACCAACGAGGCCCAACCGTCGACGAAGGACTTCGTGAGCATGGGGACTCGGGTTCGTTGGGACATCAGCAACCAGAACCCCGACAGATCAGAGCACCACTCGCCCAGTTCCGACGCCTTCGGCGATTCTGCCCAGTCATCGAGTGCAGATCGGAGTTCCTCTGCGGTCGCCAGGTCGGCTTTCGTGTGGTCCGCCCGCTGTTCGTGAAGCATGATGTTGTAGAGAGTCGCTGCCACCTCATTCGCGTAGGAGAACAGCAGCGCGTGCCGGACGAGTTCGCCCGTCCCCTCCGAAGACCGTTCAGGCAGAGGCTCGCTCCAGAACGCGTCCGCCGGAACGGACTCACCTGCCAGGAGCAGGCGCACGTAGTCGCAGAGCAGGTTCTGTTCTCCTTCGATCTCCGTGGACAGCACCCTCTCGCAGAGCCATTTCGCCTCACCGGATGAGAGCTCGAAGTCGGCAACATCGAAATCGAAGAAGCCCTCCGGAGGGTTCGGGATGCTGCGCTGCCACAAGGCGTCGGAGCGCTCAGCGAGCTCGTCTTCGACTTCGGCCCGGGGCCGCTCCCTTCGTACGGCCCGGTCGTATTGGCTTCGGGTCAGACCCCGTTTGAGGAAGATCCGGTAGGTCGCCAGCCCGCTCCAGTAGATGGCCGACGGCAGGGTCCGCACATCCTTGCCGGCCCGGCTACCGATGACTCCCCGGGTTTCGGGGCCTCTCTGGAGTGCAAGGACAAGATGGCGCTCCATGTCCTCGGCCTTGTCGAGCACCTTCGACCTGTGGCGCTGCTCTGCGCGCATGAAGATCCAAGGTACGAAAAGGTAGTAGCGGGCTCGCGTCTGGATGACAGACGTGCCGGGGAACAACCGGTTGCTGATGGTGTCCCGGATGGTTCCGAGGCCGAGGTCGTCGACAGTCCCGCGCGACTCGAACATGCCGAGCAGCTCGCGCATTCGGGTCTGTTCATCCTCGCTGTGATCCAGCCACCCGACGAAGCTCACATCCCGTCCAAACGGTCGGTCCTAGCCAACACCTACCTCCGTGGAGATTAGACAAGACATGCGACACCACCAACGAACGACGAGAAGTAGCACGGGTTGGTCCTGACGGCCCCGGTCGCACCCTTCAGGTACGTACGTCATGGCGTCACCGGACTCGGGGGAACGACCCCACCGGTATCCAGGTCCCGGTTCCGCTGCTCACTGGCCGTCCGGCCCCGTGTGCCGCTGATCCCTACTGAATCCACCGTTTTCACCATCGCTTCGACCTCAGCGCGAAGGTGTGGATCGTCGGCTGATCGCCCGCGGCGGACATCACCCGTTTCACCGTGTTGTTCTCGAACGCGAACGCAAGTGATGTGCGCAACTGCTCGGGCGCCTCCGAAGGACCTGTCGCAACTCCGAGTACCCGGTAGTAGGTGTTCACGAGCACCAGGACCTCACCGTCGAGCCGGCACAGCTCCGCTGAGTCGAGCAGGTCGCCGAGACGATCGGGCTCGACGACCTCGAGGATGTCCTCTGACCCGTCGCGGTAGCGCACACGCACCTCGGCACCTTCCACGGCCACCAGGGTGGCCGGGCGGGCCGGTTCGCGACCCTCTTTGCCGAAGGCCAGCTTCACCTGGATCCAGTGAAGCCGCTCGGGCGGTGGACCGGCTGTGGTTGTATCACCTGACATGGTTGCTCCTCATCTGTTCCGGATGTGGCACCTTCCCCGCAGGGGGTTGCCAGGCCGTC
>JBKEAI010000081.1:0-37569 GCA_047972145.1 Microthrixaceae bacterium | reverse complement strand
TCGCTGTCGGGTGGTGAGCGCCAGATGGTGGCGATGGGTCGCGCCCTGATGATGGACCCACAGGTGTTGCTGCTCGACGAGCCTTCTGCGGGTCTGTCGCCGGCGTTCCAGGACGAGGTGTTCGTGAACTGCCGACGGATCAACTCGGTCGGGGTGTCGATCCTGATGGTCGAACAGAACGCCCGGCGCTGTCTCCAGGTGGCGGACCGCGCCTATGTCCTCGACCAGGGTGTCGACGCTTACACGGGTACCGGCCAGGAGCTGCTCAACGATCCGAAGGTGATCGAACTCTACCTGGGCACGCTCGCCCGCGGCATGGTCGACTGAGTTTCTCGGGTTCTGTACGCGAAGGAGCCGGACCTTTCGGCCCGGCTCCGTTCGTCGCCGGTTCTACCGGCGGTGTGTGTTGTGTATGAGCAGGTTACTCAGGTACCGGCCTCGAAGTTCTCGGCCAGGGCGTTGCCCATGTTGCCGTCCACTCCGTACACCGACAGGTCGGACGGACCGATCCCCTGTTCGATCATCGTGGTCAGGATCCGGCTGGTCTCGTCGAATCCGATGATCACGATGGCGTCGGGGCTCGCACCCTTGGCGTCCTCGACCTCTGCGGAGAAGTCGGCTGCCTTGGGGTCGTACACGCTGTTGCCCACGACCTTGCCGCCACCGTCTTCGAGGCTGGAGGTGAAGTCGTCCAGAAGCCCCGTGCCGTAGTCGTCGTTCAGGGCGAGCACGTACACGTTGGCGTTGCTGTCGCCGAGCACGGTGTCAGCGAGCACCTGGCCCTGGAGGATGTCCGAGGGGGCGTCGCGGAAGTACAGGGCGTTGTCGTTGTAGTCGGAGAACTTCTTGGAGGTGTTCGCAGGCGAGAACATGACCACGCCGGCGTTGACGATCTTGTCGATCACCGAGAGGCTCACCGAGGACGAGGCCGCACCGACGATGATGTCGACGTTCTGGCCCAACAGGGTGTCCACGGTGCCGGGTGCGACGCCGTTCTCGGTGTCGCCGGAGTCACCCTGGATGTGGGTGACGTCGTTACCGAGCACACCACCTGCTGCGTTGATCTCCTCGACCGCCAGGTTCACACCTGCGAACTCGGGTGGGCCGAGGAATGCGAGCGACCCGGTCTCGGGAAGCAGCGTGCCGACCACGAACGTGCCATCACCCTCACGGGTGGCGGTGGTGGTCTCCTGTGGCACATCAGCGCTCGACGGTGCTGTCGCGCTCACGTAGGTGGTCTTGGAGTCGTCGATGCACTCCTTGGTCTCCTCGCAGCCGGTGTTACCGAACTCGAGGATGCCGTACGATGCCTCGGTCGGCTCGCCGTTGCCGGAGAACTCCAGCGGACCCGATGCGCCGTCGTAGTCGATGTCGGTGCCGGCCTTCACCAGGGCGAGGCAGTCCGCGTAGTTGGTGCACTTCTCGCCACCGCGGGTGATGCCGTTGATCTTGTCGGAATAGGCGGCTCCATCGGTGCCGGCCTCTTCGATCGCCAAGGCGGAGATGATGACCGCGTCGTAGGACTCCGGACCGTAGTTGAAGTCCACCAGCGCTGGGTCGGTCTCCAGCATCCGGTTCTTGAACTCGTCGGAGAGTTCGACCAGCGGCGTGGTGCCCTTCATGCCGGCCAGCGCGTTGGCATCCCCGCTGGGTGTGGTCCCATCGGTGGAGCTGTCGTCGCTTCCGCTGCTGTCGTCTGAGTCGTCGCTACTGCATGCGGCGGCCACCAGCGTCATGCTGGCGACGATGCCGATCAGTGCGAGCCACCATCGCCTGGATTTCATGGGCACACCTCTCAAGGTTGGTTTCGGTTTGCTTCTGGTAACGCGGCTCGATCGGGTGAATGTCGTTAGGCACACCCGACCGGGCTGCGCAGCACGTTAGTGAGTCTCATCGAACGATGGGCGTCACTTCACTGTGCGTGAGATTTCCTCCGCGCGCTGTGTGGTGGTGGAAAGGGCTGTGTGGAAGGGCTGTGTGGTGGTGGAAACTTGGTTGGTCATGACCGATCGACCGCAGAACCGACCACCTCTGCGGGGCTTGGACCCGGCCACCGGGGTGAAGCGGTGATCGGGTCGACCGGTCCGCTGTGGGCCGTGATCCCGTTGGCCGTGGTGGCGGGCTTCGGGGCGGGGATGCTCTCCGCGCTGCTGGGGATCGGGGGTGCGGTGGTGACCACACCCGTGGTGAGGATGCTCGGTGGCACGCCGATCGAGGCTGTCGGGTCGACGGTCCCCGCGATAATCCCCGGAGCGATCAGTGGCGCGTGGCGCTACGCGCGCGAGGGGATGGTGCAATGGCGCCTCGCTCTCACCCTGGGAGCCACCGGGGCCGTCGCGGCGGTGGGCGGAGCTCTGGTGTCCGACAGGGTCGACGGGCGGATCCTGATGGTCATGACCGCCGGCGTGATGCTGTGGGCGGGCACGAGTGTGATCGTGAAGCTGCGCTCATCGGGCAGCTCGTCGATGGACCCGGCCCCGGATGCCGAGTCGGGTTCAGAGCCGGCGTGGTTGTTCGTGGGGATCCTGGGTGTGCTGGCAGGGTTCGTGGCGGGCCTGCTGGGGGTCGGGGGCGGGATCATCCTGGTGCCGGTGCTCGCAGGGCCGCTGCGGGTACCGATGCGACGAGCGGTGGCATCGAGCCTGGTTGCTGTGGCCACCTTCCAGATCCCCGCGCTGGTCACCCACGTGTACCTGGGCCACGTGAACTGGGCGCTTGCACTACCCCTGATGGTCGGAGTGGTGCCGGGAGCACAGTTGGGCGCGCACCTGACCGTGGCTGCGACCGATCGCACCATCCGGATGCTGTTCGGTGTGCTGATCGTGGTGCTCGCCGTGATCTACGGATCCACCGAGGTCCGCGGACTGCTCACCGGGGGTTGACGGACTGCCCGCGGGGTTGATGCGGGCCTCGACAACGGAGACCACGGCGACCCCGGGCATAGCCTGTGGACGTGGACGTGGACGACGGACGGACCCGGAGCGTGGTTGCGGCCCGCTTGGGTTGGGCTCCCACTGCGGGCGGGGATCGTGCGGTTGGCTGTGTCGCCACCGATGCTGTGGCGTGCAGCGATGCTGTGGTGGGCAGCGACGCTGTGCGCGACGAGGTGATGGTCGAAGCTCCACTGGAGGTCCACCTCGACGGGGAGCTCGTCGCTACCACGATGCGCACCCCGGGCAACGATTTCGAGTTGGCTCTGGGGCTGCTGTGGTCCGAGGGGCGGATCGCCGGACCGCAGGTGACGCTGCGTCGCTGCCCCGAGCGGGGATCGCCGCTGTCGTCGCCCGAGGACGTCCTGTGCGTGGAGCACCCCGCTGGCGAGATCGGTCGGGGGCGCAACGGGAGCAGTGCCGGCGCTGGTGAACCGGCGGCGGGTCCGCGGCTCGGTCTCACCGCGTCGAGTTGCGGGATCTGCGGCGTCGAGCAGATGGAGCGCCTGGTCGCCGGATTGGATCCGCTCAAGGCGTCCGAGGTCCACCCGGCTGCTCTGTTGCGGGTTGTGGACGACCTCGAGCGGCGCGACTCCGCGGGTCAGGGCCTGTTCGAGCGCACCGGTGGCGCACATGCGGCCGGAGCACTCACCGCCGATGGGTCGGTGATCCTGGTGCGCGAGGACATCGGCAGGCACAACGCTGTCGACAAGGTGGTCGGTGCGCTGCTCGAGCAGGGCAGCCTTCCCGCTCTACTAGCCGGCGTACCGGTGGCCGTCGCGAACCAGGACGGACCACACCAGGACGGCCCGGACCAGGACGGCCCGGGAGGACCTTTGGCTCACCCCGCGTTGTTGTGGGTGTCGGGTCGGGCGAGCTTCGAGATAGTGCAGAAGGCGTGGGCGGCCGGCATCGCGGTGGTGATCTCGGTGGGAGCCGTCAGCGCCCTGGCCATCGAGCTTGCAGAGCGCGCGAACATCAGCCTGGTCGGCTTCGCCAGGGCCGGACGTGCGACGCTCTACTCGGGAGCGCTGCGGCAGGAGGTTCAGGGGTCCGAGGTACAGGGGTCCGAGGTACAGGGGTCCGAGGCACAGGGATTGGAGGCACAGTGAGTGCATCGGGTAGTGGCCGCGCCGAGCGGGGGAGCGTCCAATCTGACAGTGGGGTTGTTCCGGAGGCGCAGCCGACCGAAGGAGTGCAACATGCGATACGGCTGGACCGGTCGCCGGGCCCTGTGGGTGCGGTGGTGGCGGCGGGACTCTCGAAGCTGGGGCTGCACCCGGACCTTTGGGTAGGCCTCTCGCCCAACGGTGCGGGTCAGCAGAAGCCGCACCACTACCGCGACATGCTGCGTATCGCCCGCGACCAGCTCCCCCACGCCGGTCATGCGTGGCAGGTCCTCACCAAGGGAGTGTGCGACGGATGCGCGCTGGGGGTGGCAGGGCTGCACGACTGGACCCTCGACGGCATCCACCTGTGCACGACCCGCCTGGAGCTGCTGGATCTCAACACGATGGGGCCGATGGACCACGGGCTGCTCGCAGATGTGGAGTCGCTGCGGGAGTTCTCGCCTACCGAGCTGCGCAAGCTCGGCCGACTCGCCCATCCGATGCGCCGACGCAACGGTGAGCGCGGCTTCAGCCGGATCTCCTGGAGCGAGGCGCTCGACGCGATGGCGGGAGCGATCCGGGCGACCGAGCCCGAACGGGTGGCGCTCTACCTGACCTCGCGGGGGCTCACCAACGAGACGTACTACGTGGCCGGCAAGGCCGCCCGTGCGATCGGCACCGCCCATGTCGACTCGGCGGCACGGGTGTGTCACGCCCCGTCGACGGTCGGTCTCAAGGACACGATCGGCGTGGGAGCCTCCACGTGCTCGCTGCGCGACGTGCTCGAGACCGACCTGATCGTGCTCTGGGGCACCAACCCCGCCAACAACCAGCCGGTGTTCACCAAGTACCTTCACGAGGCCAAGGTCAACGGGGCCAGGGTGGTGGTCGTCAACCCCTACCTGGAACCGGGACTCGACCGCTACTGGGTGCCCTCCAACGCGGAGTCCGCCGTGTTCGGCACCCGGATCTGTGACCTGCATGTGCCGGTGCGCGTCGGGGGTGACATCGCGTTCGCGACGGCTGCGCTGAAGATGCTGGACGAGCGTGGGCGATTCGACGAGGACTTCGTCGGGGCCCACACCGATGGGGTAGGGGAGTTGAGGGCGCAACTGACAGCTCTCAGCTACGAACACCTGCTCGCCGAGGCCGGGGTCGACCGGGGTGTCCTGGAAGCCTTCGTCGACGCCTATGGAGACGCGGGTGGGGCGATCATCGTGTGGTCGATGGGCATCACCCAACACACCTTCGGCGTCGACGGTGTGCGGGCGCTGGTCAACCTGGGTCTGGCCAGAGGCAACGTGGGGCGCAACGGGGCGGGTCTCATGCCGATCAGGGGTCACTCCGGGGTGCAGGGCGGAGCCGAGATGGGCGCGTACGCGACCGCACTGCCCGGAGGGGTCGGCCTCACCGACGAATCAGCCGCAGTGTTGTCGGCACAGTGGGGATTCGAGGTGCCGACCGGGCCCGCGATGATCGCCCCCGAGATGCTCGAGGCCGCCGAGCGCGGCGAGCTCGACGTGTTGTGGTCCTCGGGCGGGAACTTCCTCGACGTGCTGCCTGACCCGCCGCGGGTGCGCACGGCGCTGGAGTCGGTGCCTCTGCGCGTGCACCAGGACATCGTGGTCAGCTCCCAGATGCTCGTCGACGGTCAGGACGTGATCCTGTTGCCGGTCGCCACCCGCTACGAACAGGAGGGTGGTGGAACCTCCACCACCACCGAGCGGCGGGTGGCGTTCTCCCCTGAGATCACGCGACAGGTGGGCGAAGCGCGCTCGGAATGGCGACTGTTCGCCGATGTGGCCAAGGCGGTGCGCCCGGAGTTGGCGGCAGCGTTCTCGTGGCCGACCAACCGCGACCTGCGCGGCGAGATCGCTGCGATCATCCCCAGCTATGAAGGGATCGAACACCTGGAGCGCACCGGTGACGCGATCCAGTGGGGTGGCCGGCACCTGTGCTCCGACGGGCGGTTTCCCACCCCGTCGGGTCGCGGATCGTTCTCGGTGGTCGAGGTGCCCGACACCTCGGTGCCCGAGGGCATGTACCGGGCGACGACCCGCCGCGGCAAGCAGTTCAACTCGATCCTGTGGGCCGAGGTCGATCCGCTCACCGGTGCCGGACGCGACGCGGTCTACATGAGCCACTCCGATGCGGCAGAGGCGGGCCTGGCCGATGGAGACCGGGTCAGGCTGGTCTCGGAGACCGGGGAGATGGACGCGACGGTGCACCTCGCCCGGCTGCCCGCCCGCAACGTCCAGGTGCACTGGCCCGAGGGCAACGTCCTGCTGCCCGAGGGTGCTGCGCACCGCGAACCTTCAGCAGGCATACCCGACTACCAGTCCCTGGTGCGCGTCGAGCCACTGGCTGCGCAGGGTGGATCGGCAAGGGACGGCCAGCGTGGATGATCCACGGCGCGTGCGGCGCTCCGAGAAGGTCAGCCATCCGGTCTTCGCTCGGTTGTACAACGTGTTCAACGCCGCAGCGGAACGCTCAGGGGCGGCCGATCATCGCTCCGAACTGCTTGCGGGGCTGAGCGGCAGGGTCGTCGAGGTGGGTGCGGGCACGGGGTCGAACTTCGTGCACTATCCCTCCGGTGTCGAGCTGGTGGTCGCGATCGAGCCGGAGCCGTGGATGCGGGCCCGTTGCAACGAGGCCGCCGACCGAGCGCCGGTGCCGGTGGAGGTCCGTGACGGGATCGACGCGGACCTGCCGGTACCCGACGGCTGGGCCGACGCGGTGGTGGCCTCACTCATGTTGTGCTCGGTGCACGACGTGGACGTGGCGCTCGCGGAGATGCAGCGCGTGGTTCGCCCCGGTGGCGAGCTGCGCTTCTACGAACACGTCCGCTCTGCCGACCCCCGCGCTGCGAGGTGGCAGGAGCGCGTCGACGTGGTGTGGCCGAAGCTCGCGGGCGGTTGCCACACATCGCGCGACGTCCTATCGGCTGTCGAGCGGACCGGTTGGACCGCGATCGAGCACCGCGACTTCACCTTCAGTCCCGGACGGGCACCCAATCCGGTGGCTCCTCACACGATCGGCAGGGCGGTCAAGCCCGCCACCGAGGTGACCACGGCGTCCAGCGGTGGCGATGGGTGAGGACCTGAAGGTTCGCCCGGGGCTCGTGATTCCAGGATCTGAGCTCACCGAGCGGTTCATGCCGTCGGGCGGACCGGGTGGCCAGCACGCGAACCGTTCCAACACACGGGTCGAACTGCGCTTCGACGTGGCGGCGAGCCCAACCCTCGACGATCGGCAGCGGGCACTGATCTCCGAGCGCCTCGGTGACGAGGTGAAGGTCGTCGTGGACGAGGAGCGATCCCAATCGCGCAACCGCGACATCGCACGTGAGCGTCTGGCAGCCCGCCTTTCCTCGGCACTGGTGCGCGACGCTCCCCGGCGTCCCACCAGGCCGACGAAGGGGTCCAAGCGGCGCCGGCTGGAGGCCAAGAAGCGCCGTTCGGAGCTCAAGGCGCAGCGCCGCAGACCACAGGGATGAGAGACGGCGCGTTTGAGTTGACCGGCCTGATCCGCGACCCTCGAAGGACATGAAGCTGCATCGCATCCAGTTCCCACACACCGAGGCCCAGAGTCTCGGGCAGGACGAGGTCTCGTTCACCCTTCAGTCCGATGGCGGCGATGAGGTGATCCGGTTCCACGACTACGACGTGATCTACAGCCACGCCGGACTCTACGAACAGCTCTTCTACGACCGCCTCAAGTGCCAGTCGCCCTCGAAGGTGGCGAGCATCCTGGGTTCCGCGGTCGAACAGGCCGGAGAGCTGCCGACGACCCTGCGCGTGCTCGACCTCGGCGCCGGCAACGGGATCATGGGCGAGGAACTGCGCCGGCTGGGTGTCGCCCGGGTGATCGGTGCGGACATCATCGACGAGGCACGCGAGGCCTACCTGCGTGACCGGGCGGGGCTCTATGACGACTTCGTGGTCTGCGACTTCACCGACATCGATGAAGACACGCTCAAGGAGCTCCGGGACTGGTCCTTCGACTGCCTCACCACCGTCGCAGCCTTGGGCTTCGGCGACATCCCACCGGCGGCGTTCGTGAACGCGTTCAACCTGGTGGCCGACGGGGGATGGGTGGCGTTCAACCTGCGCGACACGTTCCTCGACCAGCGCGAGACCACCGAGTTCTCCCGGGCGGTGCGCGAGCTCGTGTTCACCGACTACCTGGAGATCCATCACCTCGAGCGCTACCGGCACCGACTGTCGATCGACGGCGAGCCGCTGTTCTACTACGCGATCGCCGGTCGCAAGACCGGTGATGCACCCGTGGAGATGTTCTCCGATTTCGTCTGATGTGCGCGGCACAACAGCAGGCGGCACAACAGCAGGCGGTACGACAGCAGGTGGTCGGGCGGAGGTCCGGATCAGCCCACTTCCGGGCACATACGACGCGTTCCTAGACTGGCGCAATGAGCACCCCGAGCACCCCGAGTGTCGGTCTGGCGGTCGTGCACCTGTTCGCCAGGCCGGGGCCACTGACCGAACGCGAAGGCGTCCTCGCGGCGCTCGAGGCAGCACAGGGTCGTGGCGACCAGGTGATCGTCGCTTCGATGCTCGGCCACAAGGCCGATATCGCAGTGATGGCCCTGTCGGATGACCAGTGGAACCTGCGGCGTCTTCAGACCGAGCTCGTGGCTGCGGGTCTGGAGATCGTCGACTCCTACGTATCGCTCACCGAGATCAGCGAGTACGCCGAGGGGGTTCCCGAGGAGATGCGCAACGCCCGTCTGTATCCGCAGCTCCCGCCGGCGGACAAGCCGGTGTTCTGCTTCTACCCGATGTCGAAAAAGCGCGAGGGCGACACCAACTGGTTCTCCGAGGGCTTCGAGCGGCGTAAGGAGATGATGTACGAACATGGTTCGTCGGGTCGCAAGTTCAAGGGCCGTGTGCTCCAGGTGATCACAGGGTCGACCGGCCTCGATGACTACGAGTGGGGCGTGACGCTGTTCTGTGTGAACCCCGACGACGTCAAGGACGTCGTCTACACGATGCGCTTCGACGAGGCGTCGGCCCGCTACGGGATCTTCGGTCCGTTCTACGTGGGAATGGTGGCGGACCCCGCCGAGGTACTCACCGCCGTCGGCCTTCCCTGACCCCACTGTCCCCTGGAAACCCAACGTTCTGTGGTGCGTCGTTAGCCTCCTGGGCTCGTTTCGCACCACAGAACGGCTTGGGGGTGGGCAGAAGGGCTGGGGGTGGGCCGATCAGGGGTCGGCGCGCCGATCCCAGCCGGCATCGGTGATCGAGCGCGGCTCGTAGAACAGACAACCCTCTGGGCACGCGAAGGGCATCGACTCCGCCGCCTCGACCCTGCACCGTTGCACGACCTCACTGGCCGACACGGTGCGGCTCGAGTAGTGGCGGCAGTCGGTTCGCACCTCCATGGCGCTCCAGCCTACGGATGCTCAGGAGCTGCGGACAGGGAACCCGAGTCAGTTCTCAAGTAACCGATCTCCTCGGTGGCGCCTCGTCGAGGGGTCCGGGTTCCCATGGGTCGCCTCGCCGATCCGCTCGCCTCCTCACCCCGCGCAACTCGTAACGGAGCGGCCCGGCAACCGAAACAGTCCGGAAACAGACGCTGCTTACCGTGACGGTCGCTGCGATGGCACCGGAGGTCGCGCAGCTTGGACGAAAGGCCCGATACATGGACGGAGCAACAACGGCATGGCTCCTGGTGGCGGCAGCACTCGTGCTGTTCATGACCCCGGGACTCGCCTTCTTCTACGGAGGGATGGACCGCTCACGCAACAGCCTCAACATGTTGATGATGAGCTTCTGGTGCCTCCTGACGGTGCCGCTGCTGTGGGCGGTGCTGGGATACTCGCTGTCCTTCGGCGGCGATGGTTCCTTCATAGGCAACTTCGACTTCGCATTCCTGAGCGGCACAGGGATCGGTGAGGACCAGGGTGAGACGCTGGTGTGGTTGGTGTACCTCGGGGCGTTCGCAACGATCACCCCGGCACTCATATCCGGCGCGGTGGCCGACAGGATGAAGTTTTCCGCCTGGGCGCTCTTCGTGCCGTTGTGGAGCCTTCTCGTGTACGTGCCGGTGACCTTCTGGATCTACGGCGGCAGCGACGACGAAGGCGGGCTCACCGGTTGGTTGGCGGCGCGGGGCTCACTCGACTTCGCCGGCGGCACCGCGATCCATGTGAACGCAGGCATCGCAGCGCTGGCGGCGGTGCTCGTGTTGGGCAAGCGCAGGGGATGGCCACGCGAGGGCCACCCGCCGCACTCGATGCCGATGGTCATGCTCGGCACCGCGGTGTTGTTCTTCGGCTGGTTCGGTTTCAACTCCGGCGCCGGTGGCCTCACCGACGGCGTGGCGGTCCAGGCGTTCGCCAACACGTTCTTCGCCGCAGCGGCAGGTGGCCTCGCATGGGCGCTCACCGAGCGGATCAAGGACGGGCACTTCACCAACCTCGGTGTGGCATCCGGCATCGTCGCCGGACTCGTCGCGATCACCCCGGCAGCGGGCTTCGTCGGTGGGATGTCCTCCATCTGGATCGGGGCTGCGGCAGGCCTCATCTGCGCCTTCGCGGTGTCGCTGAAGTTCAAGGCGGGCTACGACGACAGCCTCGACGTGGTCGGTGTTCATCTGGTCGGCGGGCTGGTCGGCTCGCTGCTGATCGGGTTCTTCGCCAAGCCCGGAGCACTGGGTGAGTTCGAGGCCGGCCTGTTCAACGGTGGCGGGCTCGGCCTGCTCACCGAGCAGTTCATCGCCAACGCTGTGACGCTGGTGTTCTCCTTCGTGGTGACCTTCGTGATACTCAAGGCACTCGATGCCACGATCGGGATCCGTGTCAGCGAGGAGGACGAGGTGACCGGCCTCGATGTGTCCCAACATGCCGAGACCGCCTACAACCTCGGCGAATCCACGATGGCCCGATGAGGCC
Source organism: Microthrixaceae bacterium (assembly GCA_047972145.1). GTDB lineage: Bacteria > Actinomycetota > Acidimicrobiia > Acidimicrobiales > Microtrichaceae > JAMLGJ01. The sequence continues at coordinate 26,614 of JBKEAI010000081.1, read as the reverse complement.
CCACGACCGTCCAGGGGTCGCTCTGCGAGTCGACTCACCCAGAACCCGTTCCAACCGCAAGGAGCAACCATGAAGCTCGTGACAGCGATCATCAAGCCCTTCAAGCTCGACGACGTGAAGAACGCCCTCAAGGCGCTCGGCGTGGTCGGGCTCACGGTCACCGAGGTACGCGGCTTCGGTCGCCAGGGAGGACACACCGAGACCTACCGCGGCACCGAGTACCAGGTGGACTTCCTGCCCAAGGTGCGCCTCGAGACGATCGTGGAGGACCACGACGTCTCCGGGGTCCTCGACGCGATCGTGGATGCAGCCAAGACCGACAGGATCGGCGACGGCAAGGTGTGGGTGTCACCCATCGACGAGCTCGTGAGGATCCGCACCGGCGAACGTGGGCCAGAGGCGATCTGAGATGCGCACCCCGGGGCGTTCCCCTGTCGATGAGTGTCCTCAGCGGGGACATGTGGTCGCTGTGAGTGCGGTGTTGCTGTGAGTGCGGTGTTGCTGTGAGTGCGGTGTTGCTGTGAGTGCGGTGTTGCTGTGAGTGCGGTGTTGCTGTGAGCGCGGTGTTGCTATGAGCGCGGTGTCCTGATGATCGAACCGTCATGACGAAGCTCCCGTTGCGCCGCTCCGACCTCTTCGAGGATCCGGGCCTGCGCGGGCGGGCGTTCACGACAGCGTGGACCGACCGTGTCGAGGCATGGCTCGTCGAGCTCTTCGCGGAGTCCTACAAGGGTGACGCACCTCGAGGCGCGGTACCGGTTGCCCTCGTCGCGATAGGAGGACAGGGTCGCCGCGAGATGGCTCCGCAGTCGGACCTCGACCTGCTGTTGCTCTACGAGGGCCGCGAGGCGCCGACCGCGGTCGCCGAGGCGCTCTGGTACCCGATCTGGGACGCGGGATTGAAGCTGGGTCACTCGGTGCGCACGGTGCGCGACACCCTCGCGTTGGCCGCGGAGGACCTCGAGACCGCCACGTCGTTGCTCAGCGCACGACACCTGTGCGGAGATCCGAACCTCACGACCGAGTTGGTGGAACGCTCCCGGGCCAACTGGCGCAAGGGTGCCAAGCGGTACCTGCGGGACTTGGCGGAATCCATCGACGAGCGTCATTCGAACACCGCAGAGGTTGCGTTCGCGCTTGAACCCGACCTCAAGGAGGGTCGGGGTGGCCTGCGCGACGTGCATGCCCTCGCCTGGGCTTCAGCCGCAGGGGCCACTGTTGCCCCCGACCTGGTGCGCTCCCTCGGGCGGGACCACGACACACTGCTGGATGCGAGGGTGGAACTTCACCGCCTACAGGGCCGCCCCGGTGACATCCTTCCGCTCCAGGAGCAGGATGCCGTGGCCCATTCGCTCGGAGACGGCGATGCGGATCGACTCATGTCGAGGGTCGCTGCGGCAGGTCGGCGCATCGCGTACGTGTCAGACGACGCCTGGTACGACATCAGGCTCTTGCTCGACTCCGGCACCAGGCTCCGCAAGCGGAGCGACCGTCGCGTTGGTGACGGACTTGTGGTGAGGGAGGGACGCATCTGCCTGCTCGACGAGATGCGTCCCCCGCAGGACGCGTTCGAGGTGCTGCGTGTCGCACAGACCGCGGCGGTGGAACAGATGCGCATCGGTGCTGCGACACTGAACGCGCTGGTCGGCGCACCACCTCCACCACAGACCTGGCCGCGCCCGGCTGCCGTGGCGCTCTGTGACCTGTTGGCGACCGGTCACGCCGCGGTGCCGGTCATAGAGGTGCTGGAAGAGAGGGGCCTCTGGACCCGGCTGATCCCACAGTGGGGTCCGACCGTAAGCAGGCCACAGCGCAACGCGTACCACCGGTTCACCGTGGATCGGCATCTGCTGGAGTGCGCCGCGGAGGCATCCGAGCTCCAACACCTGGTGCCCCGCTGCGACCTGTTGTTGGTCGCTGCCCTGCTGCACGACATCGCCAAGGCGTACCCGGAGTTGGGTGACCACAGCGAACACGGCGCGGTCATGGCTACCGGGATCGCACGGGCCATGGGGTTGTCCGACGACGAAGTCGACACGGTGTGCTGCCTCGTGCGACACCACCTGCTACTGGCCGACGTGGCGACCCGCCGCGACGTAGCGGATCCGGCCACCGCACGCTTCGTGGCACAGACCGTGGGTTCGGCGGACCGGATAGCGCTGCTGCGAGCGCTCACCGAGGCCGATTCGCGTGCGACGGGACCAGCGGCCTGGTCCGATTGGAAGGCCGACCTGGTGGAGCAGCTCGCCACCCGGGCGATGGAGTACCTGGACGGCTCCGGATCAGGCGCGCCGCAGGGCGCTTCGTCGCCTGATGAGGACCGGCGACGTGCCCTACTGGACACCACGGGGGTGCACATCGATGCCGCCGGTGACCGCATCGTGGTGGCCTGCGACGACAGACCGGGCGTGTTCGCCAGGGTCGCTGGGGCGCTGGTGTTGCACGGGCTCGATGTGGTGGAGGCGAACATCCACTCTTCGGGCGACCGTGCGATCGATGAGTTCCGTGTGCGGGTGGGCCCCTCGGGGGTGGTTCCCTGGGAGCGGGTCACCATCGACGTTCGCAAGGCGATCGAGGGACGCTTGGCGCTGGCTTCGCGGATCTCCGAACGCGCCCGGGTTCACCAGCGGCCGACGCACGAGGGGGTGCACCAGTTCTCTCCCGAAGTGCGTTTCGACGACGGTCCCTCGGCCACCGAGACGGTCATCGAGGTGGTGGGTCCCGACAGCGTCGGCGTGCTCTACCGGTTGGCCACGGCGTTGGGCGAGTTCGACCTGGACGTCACCGCGGCGCGGATCCACACGATGGGTCCCGATGTGGTGGACAGCTTCTACGTGCGCAGCGGCGACTCGCTCAGCGGCGACTCACCAGGTAGCGACTCACCAGGTGTCGACCCAAGCGGTGTTGACCGGAGCGGAGGTGGCGGGCTCGGCGACGACGAGGAACTGCGAGCCGAGATCACTCGGGCCCTGCTGGGTGGGCTGGAGGTGCCCTGAGCAACGCGCTCAGAGGTCGCGCAGGTACTTCTCGACCTCGACCGCGATGTCGGTGCTCGATCCCAGCGCCATCTGGTCGGCCTCGTCGTAGGCGGCCTCGAGTTGGTTCACGTAGGCGGCAGTCTCGTGATCCTCTGCGACGACCTCGTCCAGGTAGGTGCTGTAGCCCTCCACCGCGTCGGTGAACCCGCTGGTGTCGAGGTCCACAGCGAGGATGCGTTCGAGCACGTCGAGCAGGGCGAGCGTCCCCTTGGCGGATGGCACGTGGGATGCGTAGGCGGGCACCGCCGCCCACAACCCGAGCGCTTCGATGCCACGTTCGTGCGCACGCTGTGCGAGCACCGAGGGGATTCCGACCGAACCCTCGTAGTTGGAGCGGGGAAGTCCGACCGCGTCGAGGATGTGGGCCTCGTGGGCGGTGCAGAAGACCGGAGCGGGTCGGGTGTGGGGTACGTCGGAGAGGATCGCTCCGAGCGTCACGAGGGTCGATGCGCCCAGTTCGTCAGCGGCGTCGAGCACCTCGTCGCAGTAGGAGTCCCACCTGAACTCGGGCTCCGGGCCGCGCAGCAGCACCACCGAGAGCTCCGGAGTGGGTGTGGTCCAGCCCAGTTCCGAATCAGGCCACGAGATCGACTTCGGCACCCCGTCGACGACCTCCATCGTCGGCCGGGTCATCGTGAAGTCCGCGAAGTCCCCTGCGGGGATGTGTGCGATCCGGTGGGCCAACCACTGGTCCCACAGCACCGCCATCGTCCGTGACGCTGCTTCGCCGCCGTCGTTCCAGCCGTCGAACGCGGCGACCAGCACCGAACGGGTGGATCCTGTGACCGCCGCCGGTGGTCTGTCGTCCCAACTCAGATTCCCCATCGTCTCACGGTACCGGGGTGGGAGCGGGTTGGCTCCTACAGTTCCGGAGATGGCAGAAGAATCCGTGTCGGTCACCGAATGCTCGGCCGTGGACGGTGAGCTGGTCGAGGCGATGGAGCGCCTGGTTCCCCAGCTCTCGTCCTCGTCGCCCCCACCGGGCAGGGACCGGCTCGCCGAAATCGTCGAATCGCCGGCATGTCACCTCCTGCTCGCCAGGGACGAAGGAGGGGTGCTGGGGTCGATGACCCTGGTGGTGTTTCCGATTCCCACCGGAATACGTGCCTGGATAGAGGACGTCGTGGTCGACGAGGCCGCCCGCGGCAAGGGGGTGGGTGAGGCACTCAACCGCGCGGCGATCGACATCGCGATGCGGCGTGGAGCACGCACCGTGGATCTCACCTCGCGGCCCAAGCGCGAGGCGGCGAACCGGCTGTACAAGCGCCTCGGCTTCGTGCAGCGCGACACCAACGTCTACCGGTACGTGCCGCCCGACCAGGTGGAGGACTGAAAGGGCGGAGGACTGAAAGCGCGGAGGACTGAATGAGCGGAGGACTGACACCCGGTGGGTGCGGTCGTAGTGTGGCTCCATGAGTCCCGAACCTGCGCCCGAAGAACCACCCTCCTCCGACGAAGACGGTTCGCGGGCTGGGCTCCTGGTGACGATCGTGTCTGCGTGGGGCTGGTTCAGCTTCGGGTTGTGTGTGGCGCTGTGGTGCGTGATCGTGCCGATCGTCTGGCTCGTGACTGCGCCGTTCGACCGCGACCACTACTGGCCGGGGTACGTGTACCGCAGGATGCCGTCGTTCGCGGTGAGGTTGAACCCGCTCTGGAAGTTCCGCTACTCGGGGAATCTACCTGCGAACCCCCGGAACCCCTACGTGGTGGTTTCCAACCATGAATCGTTCGTGGACATCCTGCTGATCACGGTGCTGCCCTGGGAGATGAAGTGGCTATCCAAGCGCGAGATGTTCAAGGTGCCTTTCGCCGGTTGGCTGATGAAGCTCTCCAACGACATCCCCCTGGACCGCGGCGACAGCGGTAGCGCTTCCAGAGCCATGAAGCGATGCAGGGAGCTGCTCGGCCGGAAGATGTCGGTGATGATCTTCCCCGAAGGGACCCGCTCGTCCACAGACGAGATGCGTGACTTCAAGGACGGTGCGTTCCGCCTGGCGATCGATGCGCAGGTGCCGATCCTGCCCCTTGTGGTGTGTGGCACCCGGCCGGCACTGCGCAAGCACGACTGGCGGATGGGTCGCTCCGACGCCGAGGTGCACGTGATGGAGCCCGTAACCACCGAAGGTCTCGGTTCGCACGATGTGGGCGAGTTGCGCGACCGTGTCCGCTCGCTGATCGAGGCGCAGCGTGACGAGATGCGTGCCGCCGCCTCGTGACCGGTATCCCGAGCTCGTGCCGGGACGCTAGGCCCGCACGATCCTGGATATCCCGTCTGCGCCCAACACGAGCGGCTCGCCGTCGCTGTCGGGAGTGATCGACACGATCCCGGTGCCGTCCACCCCGAGGCCGGTGGGTGCTCCGTCCTGTGTGACAGCCAGGATCGCGCCGTTGCAGAAGTCGCTGAACAGGTAGTCCCCCTCCAGCGACGCCAACGCAGCACCCCGGTACACGTAGCCGCCCGAGATCGAGCACCCCTTGGTGTGGTCGTAGGTGTGGAGGGGGTCGATGAGCGGTGCGGAGTCCTGCGGCCAGCGATCCGACGGTCCCTCATCCGCGAACTCGCGGTCGCCTTCGAGGCGGTCCCAACCCAGGTCGGCGCCGCGGCCGTGGTCATCCGCGGATCGCAACACGGTGATCTCCTCCACCTCGTTCTGGCCGACATCTGCGATCCACAGGTCGCCGGTGTCGGGGTCGAAGGAGATGCGCCACGGGTTGCGCACGCCGCGGGCCCACACGAGCGGGTCGGCATCGCCGCCTGAACCGTCGGTACCGTCGCGGTACGGGTTGTCCGGGGGAGCCAGGTCGTCCCCCGTGCCCTCGAGCGACGGGTCCAGTCGCAGGATCTTGCCGAGGGGATCGGTCAGCCGTTGGGCGCGGCCCTCTGGGTCACCTCCTGCGCCGCCGTCGCCGGTGCCGATCCACAACATGTCGTCGGGCCCCCAGGCGAGGTCACCACCGTTGTGGTTGGCGAAGGGCTGGTCGATCACCAGCAGCTCGCGTGGGTCGCCCGCAGTCAGCGAACCGGGGTCTCCGGACAGCGGGAGCTCCTCGATGACGGTCGCACCGTCCGACGCGCGGGTGTAGTTGAGGTACATGTGCTCGCCGTCGGGGTCGGCCGTGACCCCCAGGAGGCCCTTCTCACCATCGGTGCTGCCTACCCGTCGCGTCAGGTCCGCGACGACCCCCGCCACCTCGAGGCGATCGCCGTCACCCGGCACCACCTCCACGACACGGCCCGCCCGCTCCGCCACCAACAGGGACCGTCCTACCGGGCTGGACTGGCCTACCGGGTTGGCATCCATCGGGTGGGCGTCCATCGGGGCGGTGACGTCCGCACCCGAGTCGACCAGGGCGAGCTGTTCGGGCTCCTCCGGCACCGGTTCGGGCGCAGAGCCGGCCCCGGTGTCGACGGACTCGTCCGTGGTGCTGGAGCCCGAGGGGCCCTCGCCCGCGGTGTCTTGGTCGGTGCTGTCGCGGTCGGTGCCGTCGCGGTCGGTGCCGTTGCTGCACCCGAGCGCGGCCAGTGAGATCACCGCGACGACGGCGACGAGGCGGCTCACGACCCCGGTGCGTTGCGCCGTTTGCGGATCACGCCCTCCTGCATGACCGAGGCGACGAGTGCACCGTCGCGGGTGTACACGAGACCCCGCGCGAGCCCGCGTCCGTACGACGCGCTCGGGGTGTCCTGGGCATACAGCAGCCAGTCGTCGCTGCGGAAGGGTCGGTGGAACCACATGGCATGGTCGAGCGACGCCATGAACACATCGCCCATCACGAACGACTCGCCGTGCGGTCGCAGTGTCGTGTCGAGCAGGGTCATGTCCGACGCGTAGGTGAGGATGCAGATGTGCAGCACCGGGTCGTCGGGGAGCTTGCCGTTCGCCCGCAGCCAGACGTTCTGGTAGGGCTCACGGTCAGTCGTGCGGTCCATCGGGCCCACACCGCAGTAGCGCGTGTCGATCGGGCGTGGACGGTCCAGCGCATCTCCGATCACGTCGCGGTAGGGCTCCAGGCGTTCGCGCAGATCCGGGAGCGATTCGGGGTCCGGCAGATCGGTGGGCATCGGAAACTGGTGGTCGAAGCTCTCCTCGGCGAGACCGAAGTTCGCCGAGAGGTGGAAGATCGGCCGACCGTGCTGGATCGCCTCCACCCGCCTGGTCGCGTACGAACGGCCGTCGCGGATGCGGGAGACCTCGTACACGATCGGAACCTTCGGGTCACCGCCGCGCAGGAAGTAGGCGTGCAGCGAGTGCACGTGGAACTGTGCCTCGGTGGATCCGACGGTCCGCACCGCTGCGACGAGGGCCTGGCCGGCCACCTGACCGCCGTACACACGTTGACGGTCCTCATCGGGGCTGTTGCCCCTGAAGATGTTGTCCTCGATCGCTTCGAGGTCGAGCAGGGAGACGAGCAGGTCGACGGCGCCTTGGTCCACAGGGCCATTGTGGCCGGTCGGGCCGACCAACGGGGTACGGGACCCGGGTTGCGGATAGCCTCACACCGATGAAGGTCAACGCCGCTACCCTCCGGGAGCACGCCCGGAGCGAGGAGGGCCGCAAGCAACTCCGCTACGCCGGCGTCTCGCTGGTGTTCGTGCCCTTGGGCCAGATCCTGATCCAGCTCTTCGGTGCCCTGGTGTTCCACGACGGCCAGGACACGAACTGGGTGGCGGCGTCGATCGCCAGCGCAGCGGTGCTGACGGTGCCGAACTTCTTCGCCAACAAGTACCTGGTATGGCGCCACACCTCGCGCGATGGACTGCGCACCCAGGTGATCGTGTTCTGGGTGGCCGCGATGCTCGGTGTGGGTTTGGCGACCTTGCTGACATACGTGGTCGACGTGCTGATCGCGGGGCACGGCACCTTCGAGAAGGTCGCCGTGTTCGGTGCCCAGTTGCTGGGCTTCGGAATCGTGTGGCTAGCCCGCTATGTGATCCTCGACAAGTGGCTGTTCAAGGTCACCCACCACGGCGAGGATCCCGGTGAGGAGGACCTCGAGATGATGCATGGCGACCTGCCGGTCTGAGGTCCGCGGGTCGACGGGCCGGGCGGGTTGATGGGCTGCGCGGGTTGATGGATAGCGCGGGTTGATGGATAGCGCCGGTTGATGGATACAGAGATCAGGGAGCTGGCCGAACGCGCACGTGGCTTCATGCCACCGGCGGAGGGTCTGGCGCTCCACGACGCAGCGGCGAGTGCCTGTGAAGCCCTGCCCGGGTTGCCGATCGTAGAGATCGGGACCTACTGCGGGAAGTCGTCGATCTACCTCGGCGCTGCTGCCAAAGCACACGGAAGCACCGTGGTGACCATCGACCACCACCGCGGCTCCGAGGAGAACCAGGCGGGCTGGGAGCACCACGAACCGGATCTGGTCGACCCGGCGGTCGGGGTGATGGATACGCTGCCGATCTTCCGGCGCACGATGTTCGAGGCCGGCCTGGAAGCGGTCGTCACCGCCGTCGTCGGTGATTCACCCACAGTGGCGCGTTGGTGGTCGACGCCCACGGCGATGGTGTTCATCGACGGAGGCCACGGCGAGGAGCCCGCCGCCGCCGACTACCGCAACTGGGCGCCGATGGTGGCACCGGGCGGGTTACTCGCGATCCACGACGTGTTCCCCGACCCAGCGGAGGGCGGTCGGCCTCCCTACGAGCAGATCTACCTGCCCGCACTGCGCTCCGGGGACTTCGTCGAGACGGCAGCGGTCGGCTCCCTGCGTGTGCTCATCCGGAGCGTGTGAGCCGACCGCACCGCGGCCTGCCAATCGATCTTGAACGTCAAGGCGCGCTGAGCGCTCCGACGCGTTCAAGTTCGCGACGCTCCGATGGGCAGGTTTGTGGCGCCCCAGTGGGTCGTCAGTCGATGATGCCGGGAGGGCGGGGGGCTCGGACGTCTCCACCGTGCGCCTCGGCCACCTTGACCGGATCGTGACCCGCGGCCTCCCTGCGTGCCCGAAGCACATGGGAGCGCCACCACAGGCCACCGGCCATCGCGATGACCACGAAGCACAGTGCGAAGAACAGGGCCACCTGCTGCCAACCGCCGGGATCGCCGGCGGTCTGCGGTTCGCGACCGGAGTTCGGCCTGGGCAGGATGTTGCCGAGGTCACCTCCACTGGGAAGCGTGGAGGTGGTCTGCGGTGGGGTGCTGGTGACCGGGGTGCTCGTAGTCGGTGTGCTGGTGGCCGGGGTGGTGGTGCCCGGGTCCTCTTGGGCGCCGACGGCCACGCTGGTGGTGGGTGCTACCAGCGTGGCGATCGTGAACACGACGCTGACGGCGGTCGTCGCGAGTGCGGCCCTCACAGCTCAGACCTCACCGGGTTCGGAGATGCCCACCGGTTCGGTGTCGAGCACCGCGGGTAGATCCTCGTGATGGGTGAACAGGCGGGCCGCGGGTGACCCACCGCCGAGGGCATCCGCGGCGAGCACCACAGCGGATGCCGTGTAGGTCGATTGCTCACCGCCGGGGAAGTGCACCTCCTCGGGCACGACGATCCCGGTCCAGTAGCGGTCGTTGTGCTCGCGCAGGCGCTGTGACCAGTCGAAGAGGCGAAGCGCCCAGTCGAGCTCGCCGACCGCCATGTGGGCCAGCGCGCATTCGCAGGTCTCCGCGGCGGTGATCCACGGCCGATCCGACACACAGCGCACACCCCAGTTCTCGATCACGAACGCCTCACGGCGGTTCGCGAGCCGCTCCCGCCCGGCATCTCCGAGCACGGCACCGCTGAGCACCGGGTAGTACCAGTCCATCGCCCAACGGTGCTTGGGGGCGAACGCGTCGGGTTCGTCACGCACGGTTCGCACGAGACGGGCGGCCGAGCGTCGCCAGGCGGGCCTGTCGTGGCCGAGCTCGTCAGCGATCGCTATCGCGCACCGCAGGCTGTGGCCGATCGACGCCGACCCGGTCAGCAGTGCGAAGGTCCACGGGGTGCCATCCGCGTGGCGCGCCCATATGACCTCGCCGCGGTGGGTTTGCAGGCCGCGTACGAACTCGACGGCTGATTCGATCATTGGCCACATCGACTCGAGCGCACCGCGGTCGCGGTAGCACAGCCAGTGGAACCAGGCTCCGGCAGCCACGTATGCGACGCAGTTGGCGTCGAGCTTGTCCTGCTCGATGCCGTCCTCGAGGTAGTACAGGTGCCAGGCACCGTCGGGCCGTTGGGTCTTCTGGAGCCACTCGAACCCTGCCTCGGCCTCGGCTCGGCGCCCACCGATCATCATCGCCATGAGCGCCTCGGTGTGGTTCCAGGCGTCGGCGTGACCGCCCGGGAACCACGGAACCATGCCCGAGGGAAGCTGCCAACCCACGATGGCGTCCACGGTGCCGCGGAGCTCGGTCGCACTCACCGAGTCACCCAGGTCGACCAGGAAGTTGGGTGAGTCAGCCACCGGACACCGCCGCTCGTTCAGTGCTCGATTGTTCAGTGCTCGAGTGCCCAGTACTTGCTTGCCCAGTACTTGGGTGCCGAGCCTGTGAGCGCTCGGAGCGCACCCGTGCGCGGGATCTCGACGGTTCCCCCGGAGCTCCCTGCTTGTGGGCGTAGAGCACGACGCTCTTTCCGAGCACCGGGCTCAGCGCCCGTTCGGCGAGCTGGGTGACCAGGGGTTGTTCGACCATGTCCCACACCAACAGGTCGTGGTACGCACGCACGAAGCGGTTCGTGTCGTTGGTCGGCCCCACCACGCAGCGCAGCCACCAGTATGGCGAATGCAGGGCGTGCACACGATGGGAGCCACGCACGTCGAAGCCGGCGTCGCCGAGGCGGGTGCGCAGCAGCTCCTCGGTGTAGATGCGCACGTGCCCACCGGCCGCGAGCGGGGCGTGGTACTCGGCGGACAGCGCCCAACAGACCTTCTCGGGGAACCAGGCGGGTACCGTGGCCGCGAGCACACCGCCGGGGCGCAGCACGCGGTGCACCTCGGCCATAGCAGCGGTGTCCGAGCCGATGTGCTCGAGCACCTCCGAGCAGATCACGCGGTCGAAGGTGTCGTCGGGGAACGGCAGCCGCAGGGCGTCGCCGTTCACGCATGCCCCGAGGCTCGTCGAGGGTGCCTCCCCCTCGGCCTGCATGGCCCACATCAGCTCGTGCACAGGGGGCAGCTCGTCGAAGCCGTAGTCGAGCGCGATGACATCGGCTCCACGGCGGAAGCACTCGAAGGAGTGCCTTCCCGCACCAGCGCCCATGTCGAGGACCAGGTCGCCCTCACGCAGGCCGAGGCGCTCGTAGTCGACCGTCAGCATGTCGTGGTGTCCTCGGCGCCACGCGCCGTGCCCGACCCGATCCTCATCGGGCGGCCTGCTTCCACGCGGGCGGGGTCTCCAGGGTCGCGCGGTAGTGCTCGACGGTCTGTTGTGCGGTGTGGCGCCAACTCCAGCGTGTGATCACACGCTCGCGGCCGGCGTGCCCGATCCTCGCCGCCGCGTCGCGGTCGTCGAGCACGGCCATGATCCCGCGGGCGAGATCGGAGCTGTCACCGGGTGCCACGGCGAAGCAGGTCTCGCCGTCGGGACCGGCGACCTCGGGCAGCGCACCGCCGGTGGTGGCCACCAGCGGGCAGCCGGTGCTCATCGCTTCGATCGCGGGGAGTGAGAACCCTTCGTACAGCGACGGCACCACGGCGCAGGCGGATTCGTTGTAGAGCTCGACGATCCGCTCGTCGCTCACACCGGACACGAACTCCACGTTGTCCTCGAGGCCGAGGTCCGCGATCGTGCGCTGAGCGGCCGAGCCGTCCTTGAGGCGTCCGACCAGCACGAGGTGCAGGTCGAGCTCGGGGCGGTCGGCGCGCACCTTCGCCAACGCCTCCAACAGGTACCGCTGACCCTTCATCGCCACGTCGGAGCTGGCGGTGGAGATGATCTGGTTGGTCTTGCGCTCCACGTGGCCCAGTGGCTTGAACAGCTCGGGGTCGACCCCCACGGGCACCACGAAGAGTCGTTCGGGGTCGACCTCGTGGTCTCGCACGATGTCGTCGTAGGAGTTCTGCGACACGGTGATGACGCGCCGGAGCCTGGATGCCACGCGGGTCTGCATCTTCGTGAACGCAGACCAGCGTGCCTTGCCCCAGCGTGCGCGGCGGGTCTCGGCGTGTTCCATCTCGAGGCGCCGGTCGACGGTTATCGGATGGTGGATCGTGCCGAGGACCGGGAGGCCCGAACGCTCCATGGCGAGCAGCCCGTAGCCGAGGCACTGGTTGTCCTGCACCAGGTCGAACTCGTCGACGCGGGCGCGCAGGTGGTCCCAGGCGCGCATCGAGAACGCGAGGGGCTCGGGGAACGTGCCGCTGGAGAACGAGGTGACCTCGAGCCAGTCCCAGCGGTCCTTGAGCTCCCAGATGGCCGGCATTCGCATCGGGAAGTAGTCGTTGTAGATGTCGAGGCTCGGCAACTCGACGAGGGGTACCCGTTCGTCGACGATCGGGTACGGCTGCCCGGAGAGGACCTCGACGTGGTGGCCGAGATCGGCCAAGGCCTTGGTGAGGTGTCGTGTGTAGACACCCTGGCCGCCCACGTGTGGCTTGCCCCGGTACGTGAGGTACGCGATCCGCAGCGGATCGTCGGGACCGGGTGAGCGCCTGCGGGCCTCGTGCCCGGAGGCTGCCGGGCGTGAAGGGGCGGCAGACATGACCCACAAGCGTCGCCGCGGGTTGACCGTTGGGTCAAGTAGGGGAGCGCGTTCGGGTCAGGTGGGGGTGGGCCGGTCGCCGTTCACCGGCTTGCGGGAGCGTCGCTCAAGGACCTGCGCGGTGACAACCGCCACAGCGGCGAGCAGTAGCACCGGGGTGGCGCCGAGGGCCTGCGCCGGTGTGGTGGAGTCGTAGAGCCCGACGGTCCGGGTGGTGACTGCGCGCTCGGAGATGTCGGTGCGGTCGTGCACTCCACCGTCCGGGTCGACGAACGCGGAGAACCCGGTGGGAGCCACCTGGAGCACCCAGCGGCCGGACTCGACCGCCCGGAACCTCGAGGACACGACCTGCTGGGTCTGTACCTGGGTGAGCCAGAAGCTCGAGCCGTTGGTCGGGTTCAGGACCACCTGGCCACCCTCCCTCACCCCTTCACGGACCCGTCGGGGAAAGAACACCTCCCAGCTGATCACGACCGCCATCGGTACTCCGTCGGCCTCCACGACGGCGGTGCCCTCTCCGACCACCGCGTCGCGGGCGGGGAGATTGCCGCCGGCCACGGTCTCGAAGAGCGACCGAAGCGGCACGTACTCACCGAAGGGAACCCGCCGTTCCTTGTCGAAGCGATCACCGGTGGAGCCGTCGGGGTTGACCACCAGCACGTAGTTCTCGAAGCGCTCGTCGTCGGTGGTGCCGTCGGGGTTGGTGAGGTCGTCGACGACGCCGACCACGATCGGGGCGCCTATCCGTGCGGCCTGCGTTGCGATCTCGTCGTACCAGGCGTGATCCAGGAAGTCACCGCCCACGTTGATCGAGTTCTCGGGCCACACCACGACGTCGACGTCGGCATCGTCGGGGATCTCCTGTGTGGCTTGGAGGTGACGCGCGAACACCTCGGGCTCCTCGCCCGTGGCGTAGCGCGTTCCCTGTGGACCTCCGCCCTGGACCGACGCAATGGTGAGCTCCCCTACCGGGTTCCCGGTCGGCCACAACGCACCGAGAGCGCTCAGCGCGGCGATCGCCGCCAACACGCCCAGCGCCGGCTTCCAGGCGCGTTCGACAGCCACGAGGTACACGGCCACCCCGAGGGCGCTGACGACGGCGCCGACCATGAACACCCCACCGAGGCGGGCGATCGCCAGGGTCGGGAGGTCGACCTGGGTCATGCCCAGCAGCGACAGCGGCACCCCGCCGAAAGGGCCATGTGAGTGGAGCCACTCGTACGCGACCAGAGCAGCGGGCAGCACCAGCAGTCGCCGACGGTCACCCGGCACCACAGCGGAGGTGGCTGCCACCATCGTGCCCCAGCCGAACAGCACCCCGGGCGGGTAGCCGGCCTCGGTCAGCCCCCACATCCACAGTGTGGACGGCCCGAACCACCCGATGCCGACCAGCCAGCCGATACCGGCTCTGCGCCAGATCCCTTCGCCGTCGAGCAGCCACACCCACAGCGCGATGCCGAGGGGGGCTAGGAACCACCATCCCCACGGCGGGAGTGCGAAGCAGATCAACAGCCCGGCGAGCAGCGACAACGCCAACAGCGATGGCCAGCCAAGGTGGGGCCGTATCGAACCGGGCGCCCTCGCCGGGACCTCCCGAGCGGCGCGGTCGTCCATCGCAGGATCTTCGCACCACCGAGCCCCGTCGGTGAAGCACACCAGTGATCCAACACCTCGAGCCACTGTGTTCGGGCGGTGGGGGTGACTTGCCCGTCGCGGGTCCTCGTAGCAAGGTTGACCCCATGTCGGGTCGAGCCAACCTTCGTGGTGGGGCGGCAGCGCTGCGCTGGGTTGCGGTCGTCGCGACGGGGCTCGTCGTGCTCGCCACCGGCTGCGGGTCCTCCGGATCGGACCACTCCGATGCCGATGGCGCCGACGATCCGGACACCTATTCCGGTTACACAGTGGATCCGCCGGTCGTCGTCGAGGGTGTATCGCTCCCGGTGGCGGACGGCAGTGGTGACTGGCAGATGAAGGCGCAACCCGGTGAACTCAACTTGGTGTTCTTCGGCTACACGTCCTGCCCCGACGTCTGTCCGACGACCATGGCCGATGTGCGCACCGTCCTGGAGTCGCTGCCGGCCGACGAGGCAGCGCGCGTCAGCGTGGCGATGACCACCATCGACCCCGGACGCGACGGACCAGAGGTGATCACCGACTACGTGCACAACTTCGTGGCCGACGGGACCGCGCTGCGCACCGATGACGACACGCAGTTGCGAGCGGCCACCGAAGCGATCGGCGCCGACTACGAGGTGAGCACCAACGCCGAAGGTGAGGTGGAGGTCTCCCACACCGGCGAGCTGTACGCGATCGACGACACCGGTACCGTGGTGATGCAGTGGCCCTTCGGCACCAGCGCCGAGTCCCTCGAACGCGACGTGAAGAGCCTGCTCGCAGAGCGGGCCGGGTAGGACCCGGGCGGAGTCCTCACGGGGACAGGCCGATGATCAGAGACACGGAGCCCCGACATGGCACCTCGACATGACACCCCCACGAATGACTACGCAGCGAACATGAATCCGAGGGTGGTTGCACTTCTCATGTGCATCCCCCTGGTGGTGTCGGGTGCCTGCGGCGGTGGCAGAGGCGACGAGCCGGCGACCGGTGAACCGGAGCTGGTCTCGGTGGATGCCGATGCCGATGCCGGTGACTACGACTACGACTACGTGATACCGGACGGCACGTCGGTGCGGTTGGACCTGGGTGAAGAGGTGGAGATCGTGCCCCAGGAGCTCGACGTGAAGGTCGGCGAACGGATTCGCATCGTCAACGAGGACTCCCGTGGCGCTGCGGTCGGGATCTTCTGGGTACCCGCCAACCGGACCGTGGCGATGGAGTTCACCTCGCCGGGCAGCCTCACGGGCGCCTGCGATGTCCATCCTTCGGGGGAGTTCACGATCAACGTGACGGACCTCTGAGCGCGACGGGTCGAACCTGCGACGGCCTTCAGTTGTGCGCGACGGCGTTGCGCCCCGCACGGATGCAGGCAGGGATACCGACACCACGGTAGGCACAACCGGCGAGCACGACGCGTCCTCGGGTGTCGCGACGGAGCTGATCGTCGATCTGTTGCACCAGGTCGAGGTGGTCGACGTCGTACTGGTGGAACCCGTCCACCCAGCGTGAGATCCGGGTTGCGATCGGCGTCGCTCGCAGTCCGCAAGTAGCCGACAGGTCCGATCGCAGAGCTGCCAGCAACGACTTGTCGTCCAGTGTGGCGGCCCTGTCGTCGTCTCGGTGGCCCACCGACGCGCGCACCACGAAGTGCTCGCCGTCGTCCCACTGGGGCCACTTGGTGCTTCCCCACGACACGGCGGTGAGCAGAAGCGCGGCATCTCGTGGAACCAGGTAGCCGCTGGTGTCACCGGGCCAATCGAAAGTGCTGCGCGGATATACCAGCGTGGCGAGGGCGACCGATGCGGTGTCGATGGTGCCCAACATCCGCGCCACGTCGGGGCTCGCTGGACGCACGAGGTTTGCTGCGGTCCGCGCCGCGGTGGTGACGACGACCCTGTCGAAGCCACCGAGATCGAAGCCACCGAGGTCGAGGCCGCCGAGTTCGGTGCTGTCCAGCCCGGAGCTGCCCAGACCGGTGAGCGAGCGCACCGGGGAGTTGGTGAGCAGGGTCGCGCCCCGCTCTCGGAGCTGGGTCACCAGCGCCTCTGTGAGGGTGGTCATACCACCGCGAAGGCCCTTGAACACCGGGCCCCCCGACGCCCGTGCCACCGATCTCGTCAGGTTCACCGACATCGGCTCTGCGCTGCTCGCCGCCTCGGCCAACTGGGGGGTTGTCGCAGACACCGACATGCGGTCCACGTCCCCGGCGCTGATACCACCCACGAGCGGACCGACCACCCGATCGACCAGCTCGTCACCGAAGCGCGACCGGAGCAGAGCGCCCACCGATGTGTCGCCCCGGAGCGCTTCGACCGGCGCGGATCGTTCCATGCGCACCCGCTCGAGCCCCTGGGCGCTCAAGAGCCCGGTTGCCTCGAGTGCGTCGATGTCGGTGGGAACCCCGAGGACCGAGGCCTCCGGGAACCACTTGAGCCCAGCGGGGGTGGCGACCATCGCCCGGCCCACGGCTGGTTCGCAGAGCTGATCGCCGAGACCGAGCTCCTCACAGAGATCGAGTGCGTCCGGAACGCGGGCGAGGAACGCGTCAGCACCCTCGTCGATGGTCAGGGCATCACCGTCGGGCAGGTCCACACCGGTGGTGGATATGAGCCCCCCGAAGCGGGTGCCGGCTTCGTAGACCGTCACACGGTGTCCCTGCCCGACGGCCTCCCACGCGGCGGCGAGCCCTGTGATCCCCCCGCCGATGACCGCGACCTGCTCGCTCACGGAGCGTGGAACCTCGGACTGTCGGGCCCGGTCCGGTGTGCCCTCGCCAGGTTCGCCAGCCCGGTCATCACCGTGGGATCCGCGTTCGGCACAGCGGTTCGGGTGAATGCCAGGCCACGGGATTCAGCGGCGCGACGCGCTTCGATGTCCAAGTCGTAGAGCACTTCGAGGTGATCCGAGGTGAATCCCTGGGGTACCACGAGGATACCGTCGCTGCGGCCGGTGTCGGCGAGGTCATCGATGATCTCGAGCACGTCGGGGCCCCGCCACGGGTCGGGTGTGCGCCCCTTGGACTGCCATCCGAGACCCCAACCCGCCCAAGTGGCGATCCCCGCGCGTGCAGCGATCAGCGAGGCGGACTCGTGCAGCTGGTCGGGGTAGGGGTCACCGGCCAGCAGCTTCTCGGGTAGCGAGTGCGCGGTGAAGATCACCTTGGTGCGCTCGGGCATGGGTTCGAGGGCTTCGACGAGCGCCGAGCGTTGGAACTCGAGGAGTTCCTCGAGCAGGTGCCATGAGTCGATCCCCACGTAGGAGGGTGGAGTCTCGACTCCGGCGTAACCGGGCGGGGTCCCCCCGCTCTGCGACGTGATCGCAGAGGTTGCCCGCTGGTGGTAGTCGCCGATGCTCGCGTGGGAGTAGTGCGGTGCGAGCACCACGCCGACGATGGTTGTGGCACCCTCGGCCAGCAGCTGCTCGACCCCATCCTCGATGAACGGGGCGGCGTGCTTCTGGCCGAGTGCCACGCTCCAGATGCCGGCTTCGGAGTCCCCGAGGGCGGCCGCCAGCTCCGCGAGTTGGGCGTTCGTGTTGGCCGCCAGCGGGGATGTGCCGCCGAGCGATTCGTAGCGGGCGGTGAGCTCGTCCAGTTGGGCGGGCTCGGGAGCCCGGCCGTGGCGGATGTGGGTGTAGAAGGCCTCGATGTCGGCGTTGGTGGCCGGGGTCCCGTATGCCATCACCAGCAGACCCTTACGGCCCGGCGTCTCGGTGTGGGTTGACGTGGTCACGAGTCGACGTCCTGTGGCGGCTTCCCAGTGCGTGGGGTGACGGCATCTTGGGTGGCAGTGTCCGGAGCGGCTGTGTACGGAGCGGCTGTGTACGGAGCGGCTGTGTCTCGGGTGAGGGTGTGGGCGTGCACCAGTTCCACCACGCGGGCGAGAGTGTCCGGGTCGGTTTCGGGTAGCACGCCGTGGCCGAGGTTGAAGATGTGGCCGCCGCGGGGATCTGCGCCGGAGTCCAACACGGCGCGAACGGCGGGCTCCACAGCGGGACCACCTGCCGCGACCAGGCCCGGGTCGAGGTTGCCCTGTAGTGCCGTACCTGCGGGGACACGGTCGCGCGCCGCGCCCATCGGGGTACGCCAGTCGACGCCGACCACATCGGCGCCCGCGGCGGCCATGAGCCCCAGCAGCTCTCCGGTGTGCACCCCGAAGTGGATCCGGGGTACCCCGCTCGCTCGCATCTCGGCGAGCACCCGGCTCGATGCGGGCAGCACGAACCGCTCGTACTCACTCGGCGAGAGGGCACCCGCCCACGAGTCGAACAGCTGCACCGCCGCAGCGCCGGCGTCGACCTGGGAGTGCAGCGACGCGATCGCCATGTCGGCGAGTCGGTCCATCAACCCATGCCACAGATGTTCGTCGTTGTGCATCAGTGCCTTGGTGCGGACCCACGTGCGGGTGGGGCGACCCTCCACGAGGTAGCTGGCCACGGTGAAGGGTGCTCCGGCGAACCCGATCAGCGGCACCTCGAGCTCGGAGGTGAGGTTGCGCACCGTGTCGAGGACGTACGGCGTGTCGAGGTCGGCTTCGAGTGGCCTCAGGCGCTCCAGGTCCGCCGCTGAGCGGATCGGGTTCTCCACCACTGGTCCCAGGCCCGGTTGGATGTCGACCCCGAAGCCCACGGCGTGGGCGGGAACCATGATGTCGGAGTAGAGGATCGCTGCGTCGACCCCGTAGCGCCGCACCGGTTGGAGGGTGATCTCGGTCGCGCGGTCCGCATCCGCGATCGCGTCGAGGATCGTCCCCGAGCCGCGCACCTCCTTGTATTCGGGAAGCGAACGGCCGGCCTGGCGCATGAACCACACCGGTACGTGGGGTACCGGTTCGCTGCGGGCCGCACGGATGAAAGCAGAATCGCTGTGCGGGGTGGGTGTGGGCCCCTTGGTGGTGTCTGGTGGTCGTCGATCCGGGCTCATCGGCTCCGAGTCTCTCACCGGTGCTCGCATCGGTGCCCATCGACCGACGTCCACCGACTTGCGCCCACCGAGCGGGGAGCGACGCGGCGTCACCAGGTTGTGCAGGCCGTGCTCAGTGCACCGTCATCCCACCGTCGACCACCAGCGTGTGGCCTGTCATGAAGGCGGACGCGTCGCTGACCAGGAACAGAGCCGGGGGGATCATCTCGCCGGGCTCGGCCATCCGCTTGATCAACTGGGACTGCACCGCAGCGTCCTGGAACTCCTCGGCGGTGTTGAGCATCAGATCGGTTCGCACAGTGCCGGGGGCGAGCGCGTTGACCCGGATGCCCTCACCGGCGAGCTCGTTCGCCATCGAACGGGTCATCGAGGTCATGGCTGACTTCGCGGCGATGTACAGCGAGACGAAGGCTGCCTGGGTGTAGACCCCCGCAGAGGACAGGTTGAGCACGGCTGGGTGCTCGCTCGCCTTCAGATGTTCGAGTGCGTACTGGACCAGCAGGACCGGTCCACGGAAGTTGACCTCCCACGACTTGGCCATCGCCTCGGTGGTCATCGCCCCGACCGGTTGGGCGAGTGGGTTTGCGGCGTTGTTGACCACGATGTCGATCCCGCCGAACTCCGAGACGGTTCGCCCGACCAACGTCTCGAGGTCGTCGGGGTTGCCCGTGTGGGCGGGGATCGCGACGGCTGTGCCCCCGGAGGAGCGGATCCCTGCCGCGACCTCCTCGCACGCGTCGGGCTTGCGGCTCGAGATCACCACCGAAGCGCCCACAGCGGCGAAACCCTCGGCGATCGCGCGGCCGATTCCCTTGCTCGAGCCGGTCACGATGGCTACCCGTCCGGTCAGGTCGAATCGGTCCAGAACCTCGTTGCGCTGCATTCGGCGCAACCTATACGGCCCGGCCCGCAGGTTGCGACGGTGTGCTTGCCGGCCGGAGGTGCTGACGGTGCGCTCGCCGTCCGGTGGTGCTGACGGTGTGCTCGCCGTCCGGAGGTGCTGAGCGGAGACCGATCGGCGTTCAGTAGCCCGCGGCAGGATCGACGAGGCCTATGAGGTCGTCTCCGTCGATCCAGCGGCGCACGTTGGTGGTGATCCTCTCCGCGAGCAGCGGTCTGGCCATCTCGGGGGTGTTGCCCACGTGCGGTGTGACGATGCAGTTGGGCAGGCTCCACAGCGGATGCCCGCCCGGCAGCGGCTCGGGGTCGGTCACGTCGAGTCCAGCCCCCATGATCAGCCCTTCGGTGAGTGCCGTGACGAGGTCGTCGGTCACCATGTGGGGACCCCGTGCCACGTTGACGACCACCGACGATTGCCCCATCATCGACAGCCTCCGAAGGTCGATGATCCCCTTGGTGTCGGGGGTGAGCGCGAGGGCGAGCACCACAGCGTCAGCACCCGTGATGGCACCGTCGACCTCGTCGCTATGCGGCCCGGTCACCCTTGCAGCGCCGTCCATCGGAGCGCGATGGTTGCGAACCACGGTGACCTCGGCGCCGAACGGCGCGAGCAGTCGCAACAGCACCTCTGTGATCCCGCCGCCACCCAGGACCGTCACCCGCGCTCCGCGCAGGTTGACCCCCCTATGCCCGTGTTCGAGCCAAGTGGTGGATCTCGCGTATCGGTCGATCCCGCGCATCGCTGCGAGCATCAGGGTGAGGGCCATCTCCGCGACGGGCTCCGCATAGACGCCCTTGCCGGAGCTCCAGATGTGGTGGTCATCGAGCAGGTCGACGTAGGGCTCTATTCCGGCCCACGGGAGTTGAATCCACTCGAGTCGGTCACCGGCTGCGGCGATCGCGTCCGCGAGCCCGTCACGGTCGTTCGGCGCCATCCACAGCAGACTCGTCGCGGAGTCGGGGGGGACCACCTGCGCGCCGCCGGCGCGTGCAGCATCGATGAGCCACTCCGGGGCACCTGCGGGCCCGACGGCCATGCGTGCAGACCTGCCCATGGCCGCAGTCTCGCACGGCGGTGCTGCGCCGCGCCGCGGGCAGTGGCCGGGATCCTCAAACCGTCGAAGACCCCGCCTGATCGCATCGGAGGTCTCACGGGTACACTGGTAGACCGCCATTTTCGATTCCGGCACCGCGAGAAGCGTCCTGGAGAGCGTGTGAGCCATCCCGATCTCGAAACCGAGCAGGCCTACATAGACCATGCACACCAGTGCCTGGAGGCGAGCCGTGCCGAGGTCGAATCGATGCGAACCTCGATCGAGGGTGGCCGGGGTGGTACCCACCAGAACCGCTTCGAGCGCGACGTGATGTGGGACCGGGTCGACGCCCGGCTCGAACAGCTCGACCTGGGTGACATGTCGCTGGTGTTCGGGCGGATCGATACCGAGGCGGTACCTACGCACAACGGCGCGGAGGCCAGACCCGAAGAAGCGTTCTACATCGGTCGGGTGGCCGTCGCGGACGAGCACCGTGACCCCGTGGTGGTCGACTGGCGTGCTCCGGTCGCCGCTACCTTCTACCGGGCCACAGGGGTCGACCCGATGGGCTTGCGGCGGCGACGGCACTTCGCCACCCGTGGGAGGACCCTGCTGGGGATGGACGACGAGCTCTTCGGTAGCGCTGCCGACGCGCTCGATCGTGGAGAGGTGCAGGGCCACGGGGCGCTCATCTCTGCCTTGGAGGAATCCCGTTCGGGGCGCCTGTCGGACATCGTGGGCACCATCCAGGCCGAACAGGATCGGATCATCCGATCCGAGCTGCCCGGTGTGGTGGTGGTGCAGGGCGGGCCGGGCACAGGCAAGACGGTCGTGGCGCTTCACCGCGCCGCGTACCTGCTCTACACCCACCGGTTCCCCCTCGAGGGCCAGGGTGTGCTCGTGATCGGACCCAACCGGGTGTTCCTCTCGTACATCGAACAGGTCCTGCCGTCGTTGGGGGAGGCCGGTGTGGAGATCGCGCAGCTCTCCAACCTCGTGCCGCACGTGCGCATAGCCGGCTACGACGACGAGGCGACGGCGCGGGTCAAGGGCGACCTGGCGATGATCGACGTGGTCCGCTCCGCCATCCGCGACCGCGAGCGTCCACTGCGCGACGAGCTCCGACTTCCCTACGGCGTGCAGAACCTCGTGCTCTCCGTCGAGGACTCCGCTGGGATCGTCACACGGGCCCGGCGACGGTTCCGCACCCACAATGCGGCACGCAGGTTCGTGGAACAGGAGTTCTTCGAACGTCTGGCAGCGAGCCACCGCAACGACGATCCGGTCGAAACGGTGCGGGACCGCACCCGACGCGAGCCCGAGGTGCGCGAGGCGCTGGAGTGGATGTGGCCAGTGCTCACCCCCGCCGAGCTGCTCAACGACCTCATGGGTTCGCCCGCACTGCTGCGCAACGCCACGCGACGCTCGCTGTCACCCCGGGACTCCGCTCTGTTGTCCCGCGAGCGGCTCAGCGATCCAACCGATGCGGTGTTCACCCACCATGACGTTCCCCTGCTGGACGAGGCACTGGAGCGGCTCGGCCCCAGGCCCCGTCACCGTGACTCCGACGCGGTGCGCACCTACGGGCACATCGTGGTGGACGAGGCACAGGACCTGTCGCCTATGCAGCTGCGCATGATCGACCGTCGCTCGCTCAACGGCTCGATGACCGTGGTGGGTGACATCGCGCAATCCACCGGTGCGTGGGCACACGACGACTGGGGCTCGGTGCTGGACCACCTCCCCTCCAGACGGCCCCCCCGGCGTGAACAGCTCACCATCGGCTACCGCGTGCCGGGCCCGATCATGGCCCTGGCCGCGGGTGTGTTGGCGGTGGCGGCACCCGAGCTCGAAGCGCCGAGGTCGATCCGGCATCTGGGTGAGCCACCGCGCATCGTCGGGGTGGATCCAGCGGACCTCGACCGGGAACTGGTGGCCCTCGTACGGGATGAACTGATCGCGGTCGGAACCGGCAACGTGGCGGTGGTCGCACCGGCATCACGGCTCCAACAGCTCGATTCGGTGCTCACCGGCGCAGGAATCGAGCACGGGAGCGCGACCCGCGAAGGTCTCTCGATGCAGGTGACGGTCGTATCACCACAGCTTGTCAAGGGACTCGAGCTCGACTCGGTGATCGTCGTCGAGCCGCAGTCGATCCTCGACGAGGAGGCACGTGGCCCCCAGGCCCTCTATGTGGCGGTGACCCGATCCACCAAGAGGCTGAGCATCCTGCACACGGGCCGATTGCCCGACATGCTCCGAGTAGGTCCCGGGCTCTGATGGCCCCTACGGGCAGCGCTGACCGACAACACTGACGGGCGGGAGGTTCGGCCGGGCGGATCAGTCGACTACGAGGATCCTCTCGGTCGCGAACGACCCGATCCCGACGCTGCGGCCGTCCACCTCGACGGTGGCCGTGCCGTCGGGGGACATCGCGGTGAGCACCCCGCGGTGCCCCGGTAGCAGGGCATTGTCCTCGAGGAAGTCCAACAGGCCCGGTGTGAACTCGAGTTCCTCGGGGATGCGGTTGATCGTGAAGCTGTCACCGACGGTGAGCGTTGCCAACGGCTGTGTGTCGGGGGTGACGTAGTCGGCTCCGGGGATCGGGTTGCCGTGCGGGCAGGTGGTCGGGTCGCCCAGGACCTTGGCGAGCGCCTTGTCGACGTTCTCGGAGATCACGTGCTCCCACTTGCCGGCCTCCTCGTGCGCCTCGGCCCACGACAGCCCGAGCACGTCGGTCAGGAAGCGCTCGGCCAGTCGGTGACGCCGCACGATCCGCTCTGCGAGGGAGCGCCCTTTGGCGGTGAGGGTGATCGTGTCGGCGATCTCGATCAGGGCCTCGCTCTCCATGCGGCGGATCATCTCGGAGACCGCCGGCCGCGAGACCTCGAGGCGCTCCGCGATGCGGGCCTGGATCACCTCTATGTCGTCCTCGCGCAGCTCCCAGATCGCCTCGCAGTACTCCTCGAACGCTGGGTGGTACTCGTTTGCTCTTGATCCGGCCACGGGTCCATTGTTCCACAGCGTTTCGGGGCCGCGGACAGCGCGAGTCGCCGGCGATGCCGTCGCGTCCCGGCGGCCTTGGGCAACGGCGGCGGGTCGTCGCTATGTTGCCGGCATGGACAGCACCGCATCCGATGTGACCGACCGGAACCATCGCTACGAGGACAAGGTCGTGCTCATCTCAGGGGTCGCCCGCGGCCAGGGTCGCAGCCATGCGGTTGGCTTCGCTCGCGAGGGAGCCCGCATCATCGGACTCGACATCTGCTCGGACCTCGATCACGCCCCGTACCCGCTCGCCACCGAGGAGGACCTTGCGGAGACCGTGCGTCAGGTGGAGGCCGTCGGCGGCGCCATGCACACAGAGGTGGCCGACGTACGCGACTACCGGGCTACCCGAGAGGTGGTCAAGGCCGGCCTGGAGCGCTACGGCCGGCTGGATGTCATCCTCGCCAACGCAGGGTCCTACTCGCCGATGCCGGTGCAGTTCGTGGCGCCCGATTCGTGGGACGAGACGATCGAGGTGAACCTCACCGGTGTGTTCCACACGGTCAAGGCGGGCATACGCACGATGATCGAACAGGACGAGGGAGGCGCGATCGTGCTGACCTCCTCAACGGCGGGCCTGAAGGGCTTCTACGGTGCCCCGGCCTACAACGCAGCCAAGCACGGTGTGGTCGGCCTGATGCGCTCCCTCGCGCTCGAGCTCGCACCCAACCGGATCAGGGTCAACTCGGTGCACCCGACCTCGGTGAACACCCCGATGATCGACAACGACGTGTTCCCCCAGCTCGTGCGCATGGACCTGGAGAACCCGACGATCGACGACGCGGCGGACTTCCTGCGACCCCAACAGCCACTTGAGATCCCCTGGGTGGAACCGGTCGACATCACCAACGCCATGCTCTGGTTGTGCTCCGAGGAGGCCCGCTACGTGACCGGTGTGGCGCTGCCGATCGATGCAGGGGCACTCATCAAGTAGCGATCGATCAAGTAGCGATCGACCAGCGAGGCCGGCCGGACCGGACCCGCACCCGACGTTGTGGTGTCTCACCGGTGTACGAAGATGTCGGTCCTTCCCCTGACCATGTGAGATCAAGGGAGATACGATGTCGGCAACCAAGGCACAACGCCGAGACCTTCACCTCCGTCTGGAGGAGGTCCTCGGCGCCGACCGAGCCGAGACGCTCATGGACTACCTACCTCCTATCGGCTGGGCCGACGTGGCCACCAAGCGAGATCTCGATGCCTCGGAGGAGAGAACGCGCAAGGAGTTCGATCTGGTCCGCTCGGAGATGAACGGTCGTTTTGATGCGATGTCGGCCGAGTGGAACGGTCGTTTCGACGCCTTGGCAGCCGACCTGGGTGGCAGGATCGACGTCGAGTCCGCGGAGCGTCGAGCCGATGTCGAGGGCCTGAAGGCCCAGATGGAACGACTCCAGCGGGAACTCATGCGCGAGCAGCGGGTGCACCTGGTGATCACGCTCACGGTCGTCAGCCTTCTTGCGACCACCCTGAACCTGTTCGGCTAGCCGACGCGGCTGCCCATTGGGCTCAACGTAGGGCGATGTAGCCGGGAACCTCACCATGGGGTGAGTCCAGGTACACCTTCGCCTCCGGTGATCCGCCGAAGCGGCCATGGCTCCAGCGGATCTCCACATGACCCCGCACCTCCCGGTCGCTCCGGAGGCCGGCCGGGTCATCGTCGGTCACCTCGGTTCGCCGGCGCACCTCGGCGCGCCAGGCGACCACCGGTTGGCCGGCAGGCACTGCCTCGATATCGAGCGTGAGCAACTCCCATACCTGGTTCCAGTCCCACGGTGTGGCAACCCTGATGCGAAGGTTCTCGCCGGCACCGGTACCCAGCACGAAGTAGGGCGTTGCGGACAGCCGTAGGAGCCTCCAGAGCATCGAGCGCTGCTGGGTACGCGTGCGGAGTTGGTTCGACCAACGGCGGGCCGACTCGACGGCCACGGCGTCTGCGAGCTCGGCATACGCGGTGGCGCTCTCATGTGAGGTCACCTCACGTGCGGTGGCGAGCATCCGGCGCTGATCGGCATCGAGGCCACCGACGCGCAGCGGCAGCTTCTCGCCGCCGTCGAGCAGGCGGCGCACCGAGTCGTAGTGAGCCTGGTGTTGTGCGGGAGCGACCTCCTCGAACCAGTCGTCACCTTTTCGGTTCGGGCTACCGGCGAGGCACCGTTCGAACAGCGCCCACGGTGAGGCGTTGTGGAGGACCTTCGATAGGTACTTGCAGCTCACCAGGTAGACGTGGTCTATCCGAAGGTCGGCAGGCACGGCGTTGTCGGCGGGATCGCGGTGTGGCCCTTTCCACTCGACACGCAGCGGTGTGCGGCCACGGAGACCGTCGGATGCACGCAGCAGCGCCCGCCCGTTGTTGAACGCGGCGATGAACTCGCCTTCGTGGGTGCGTTCGGCGTGCGCCTCCACGAGCGCACCCCAGGTTGCCTTACCGA
>JBKEAI010000074.1:0-4017 GCA_047972145.1 Microthrixaceae bacterium | reverse complement strand
TATCCCATGATGAGCGCCAGGCGGTCGAGGGTCGCCTCGCCGTCCATCACGGGGCGCACCACGTCCTGGGCCACGTCGAACATCGACAGCACGTCGATGCCGGTGCGGATCCCCAGCTTGTCGCACACCGCCACGAACGCCTCCGAGGGCGTGTTGCCGGCACCCGCACCGAAGCGGCGGGTGCAACCGTCGATCTGCACCGCGCCCGCACGGACCGCGTAGATCGAGTTCGCCACACCGAGGCCCAGGTTCTCGTGGCCGTGGAAGCCCACCTGCGCGTCGTCTCCGAGCTCGGCCACGAGCGCCTCCACCCGCAGGCGTACCTCGTCGAGGATCATCGCCCCCGCCGAGTCGACCACATACACGCACTGACACCCCGCGTCGGCCATCCGCCTGGCCTGGGTGGCGAGCTCCTCGGGTGGGATCGAGTGCGCCATCATCAGGAAGCCGACGGTCTCGAGGCCCCGCTCGCGGGCGAGCCCGAAGTGCTGGTCTGCTATGTCGGCCTCGGTGCAGTGCGTGGCGATACGGATCACCGAGGCGCCGAGATCCGCGACCGCGGCTATGTCGTCCTTGGTGCCGAGCCCCGGCAACATGAGCGACGCGATCTTCGCCTGTTGTTTCGCGGCGTCGACCGCGGCGGCGATGAGGGTGCGTTCGTCGGTGTGGCTGAAGCCGTAGTTGAACGACGAACCGCCGAGGCCGTCGCCGTGGGTCACCTCGATCACGGGCATCCCCGCGGCGTCGAGGGCGCCCACGATGTCGCGCACGTTCGCCTCGGTGAACTGGTGGGCCTTCGCATGGGATCCGTCGCGCAGCGCGGAGTCGGTCATGCGGATGTCGAGGCGGTCGGAATAGGGCATCAGGACACTCCCTGCGCGGCGTCGATGTGTCTTGCGATCTCCTCGCCGACCCTGGTGGCAGCGGCGGTCATTATGTCGAGGTTGCCCGAATAGGGCGGTAGGTAGTCACCGGCTCCCTCGACCTCGAGGAACATCGCCACCCTGGCCGGACGACCCGGCGCCGCTTCGTCGAACTGTGGGCGCTGGGTGAGGCGGTATCCCGGCACGTAGCCCTGCACCTGGGAGACCACATCGTCGATCGACGTCTCGATCGCGTCGTGGTCGGCGTCGTCGGGGATCTGGCAGTAGATCGTGTCGCGCATGATCAGCGGCGGTTCGGCGGGGTTCAAGATGATGATCGCCTTGCCCCGCTGTGCTCCTCCGAGCACCTCGACCGCAGAGGACGTGGTGCGGGTGAACTCGTCGATGTTGGCCCTGGTTCCCGGGCCCGCCGAGCGGGACGCCACGGTGGCGACTATCTCCGCGTAGGGCACCTCGACCACGCGCGACACCGCGGAGACCATCGGGATCGTGGCCTGACCCCCGCAGGTCACCATGTTGACGTTGGGTTCGTCGATGTGTTCGGTCAGGTTGACCACCGGGATCGTGTAGGGCCCGATCGCTGCGGGGGTGAGGTCGACCGCCCGGATTCCGGCGTCTCGGAAGCGGGGCGCGTTGGCTGCGTGCGCTGCGGCCGAGGTCGCTTCGAAGACGATGTCGGGTAGCTCGGCCTGCTCGAAGATCCAGTCGACGCCGTCCGCGACCGCTTCCACACCCTGGTCCTTCGCGAGGGCCAGTCCTTCGCTCGCCGGGTCGATCCCGACCATCGCGCGCAGGTCGAGCACCTCGGAGCGCCGCAGCTTGTACATCAGGTCCGTACCGATGTTGCCCGAGCCCACGATCACAGCCGATGACGTCATGGTGCCCATCGTCGCCGACACCGCGCGTCGCGTCGATGACGTGTTCCGGTGCGTGAGACGTCGAGGCTGCTCTGGGGGGTGTCGGTGCTACGTTCCGCTGCGATGGGTGTCCGGTCACTTGGCTACGTGCGCTTGACGGCGCTCGACGTCGCGCAGTGGCAACGGTTCGCGGGTGGGTTCCTCGGGATGATGGCCACCGAAGCTCGCGACGACGGGTCGGTGCGGTTCCGGATGGACGACTACAGCGCCCGTCTCGTGGTGTCACCGGGCGACGAACCGGCGCTGGCCGCGATGGGCCTCGAGGTGACCGACCGGGCCGAGTTGGCCGGCATGGTCGACACGCTTCGCGCCGAAGGTGTGGAGGTGCGCGAGGGCAGTGCGGAGGAGGCCCGCGAGCGCGACGTCACTTCGTTCGTGTCGTTGTCGGATCCCAGCGGCAACCCCATCGAGTTGTACTACGGGCCGAGGCTCGCCCGCCGTGCGGTCGTGACCCCCGGTGTTTCGGGTTTCGTGACCGGCGACATGGGGATGGGTCACCTGATCGTGAGCGTCGGCGACATAGAGGTCGCGCACGACTTCTACACGCGGCTGCTGGGGTTTGTGGAGCGCAACACGATGGCGCGCGGCCAGGTGGTGTTCATGGGATGCAACCCGCGACACCACACCCTCGGGATCAACCAGCAGGAGGGCCGGGGGCGTCTCATGCACCTGATGGTCGAGGCGCGGACCCTCGACGACGTCGGCACCGCGATGGACCGGGCCCGGGACCTGGAGATCCCGATGATGTTGTCGCTGGGGCGCCACACCAACGACAAGATGGTGTCGTTCTACGTGTACTCACCGGAGTACTACGCGGTGGAGTTCGGCTACGACGGCCTGCGGGTCGAGGGTCACGAACCGACCTATGAGATCTCCAGCGGTGAGTACTGGGGGCACCACTTCTCGCCCCCGCCTGAGTCGTGAAAGGAACGTGCACCAGATGAGCGATGCAACCCAGGTGAGGGTGGAACCCGGCAGCGCCCACGAGGCTGCGTCCCGGAGGCTCGTCGACGCGGCGGCCGGTCACACTCCGTGTGAACCGGTCCGGGACCTGTTGGCCGACGCGACGATCGACGAGGCCTACGCGGTGGCGAGGCACTCGATCGAGATCTCGCGCAGCGGCGCGCGCCGGGTCGGTCGCAAGATCGGGCTTACCTCACCGGTGGTCCAGGCCCAGATGGGCGTGGACGTACCCGACTTCGGGGTCCTGTTCGAGGACATGGCCCTCGGGGACTCCCAGCCGGTCCCCGCCGATCGGCTGTTGCAGCCCAAGGTGGAGGGTGAGATCGCGTTCGTGCTGGGCGAGGACCTCCCCGAGCGCACGGTCACCGCGAGCGAGGTGCTGCGGGCGACCGAGTTCGTCGTGGCAGCGATCGAGGTGGTCGACAGCCGGATCCGGGATTGGGACATCACGATCATCGACACCGTGGCCGACAACGCATCGTCGGGAATGTTCGTGCTCGGTGGCGCACCCCGGCGCATCACCGACGTGGACCTGCGTGCCGTGGAGATGGAGATGACCGACGGTGACGAGGTGGTGAGCGCCGGCACCGGCGCGGCGTGCCTCGGTCATCCGGTCAACGCGGTCGTGTGGCTCGCCAACACCGTGGCGCAGCTCGGTGAACCGCTGCGGGCTGGCGAGGTGATCCTCTCGGGGTCGCTCGGGCCACTCGCAGCGGTCGAGCGGGGCCGCACCTACGAGGCGACCTTCGGAGGCCTCGGTTCGGTCAGGGCCGTGTTCGAGGCCTGACCGGCGTTCGAGGCCTGAGCGGCGAGTTCGCCGCAATCGGAGGTAGGGCAACCGGAGGTGAGGCTCAGTTCGTGGTGTGGGCACCGCTGGAGGGGAAGCGGTCGTTCCACACGTTCGCCGCGGTGTTCACCACCAGGGTCGACAGGTCGTCCCAGGCGATCTGGTTGATCGGCCCGGTCACCGACACCGCCCCGATCGCGCGCCCCGAGTTGCGGATCGGCGCCGCTACACAGCCGAGCCCCTCGTAGGACTCCTGGTGGTCGAACGCCACACCCCTGGTGCGTACCGCTTCGAGGTCGCGACCCAGCCCCGGTGCGCTCGACAGCGTGTTGGCCGTACGCGCCGGCAGTGATCCCTCGAGCACGGCCTGGGCGTTGCGGTCGTCGAACGCGAGCATCGCCTTGCCCAACCCGGTGCAGTACGCAGGCATGCGCCCGCCCAGTCGGGTGGGGAGCCGGTAGTCGCC
>JBKEAI010000023.1:0-6945 GCA_047972145.1 Microthrixaceae bacterium | reverse complement strand
TGCGCGGTGCGCAGCTGTCGATGCGCAACGCGGTTGCTCCGGTCGCGTCCGGACGGGTGCCCAATCCGTTCAACTCGCGGGTGTTCACAGACGCCGCGTAGAGACCGCGCCGACAACCGTGCCCGCCGGGGTGACAGCCGGGTTGTAGGGCAGTGCCGATTTGTACCGCGGCCGGGCGGTGCTTCGAGCGCGCCTTGTTTCCGAGATAGCGGGCCCACTGGACGGCCACGAAGATGAGGTCCACGGGTGTCGCGACTACGACCCGAACGCCCGGTCGACCGCATCGGCAACTCGTCGCCGACCTCGGTCCTGGAGCTGACCGTAGATGTCCTTGATGGTTGACGAACTGGAGTGTCCGACCTGCTCGATGATCGCCTCCAGGGCTGCACCGGCGTCGAGTGCCAACGACACATGGGTGTGGCGGAGCTTGTGCGGGTGCACACCCGAGAGCCCTCCCTGTTCGGAGATGGCTTTCAGTTCCCGAGCAATGCTGGAGCGGTCACCGACCTTGTGGAACTCGTTGCAAAGACGAGGTCGTCATCTGAGAGCGCACCTGCGCCGAGCGCCATGCGTTCTTCGAGCATCCTCACACGGTGCTCCTTGAGCTTCGACACGGTGGCCGCGCCCAGCGCCACAGTGTGGGTCCTACCGGTCTTGGTTGTTGGCTCCCAGACCTTGCCCTGTCCCGAGTACTCGCGGACCTGTGCGCGTACCACGAGCGTGCGGTTGTCGAAGTCGATCGCACCCCAGACGAGCCCGAGGGGCCTCAGCGATCCTCAACCCCGCGCCGAGTAGGACGTAAGCCAGAGCTTCGTAGCGCCCACCCTCTACCGCTTGGAGAAGCACCTGTGCCTCATCGGGGGTGGGGGGCTCCACTTCGTTGGTCTCACCACCGCGCGGGGCTCGGGCGATGGTCGCGGCATTCCGCTCGACATGGGTACCAGAATTGAATGGGTACCGCCGGGGGTACCAGGAGATTTCAGCCGGAGAACCAAGAAGGCCGGATCCCTTGGGATTGCTGGGATCCGGCCTTCTCGTTGTACGCCCCCTGGGACTCGAACCCAGAACCTGCGGATTAAGAGTCCGATGCTCTGACCAGTTGAGCTAGAGGCGCATGTATCCCGGCGGTGCCGGGACAGCGATTGTAGCTACCGATGTGGTTGATCGGCCAAGGGCTTGGAACTCCGGCGTTGGAGAACGAGAGCCTGGCCTCTGGTCCCCGTGCCTGCGCTGTGGCCCGCGCCACGCTGCGGTGCTCGACACTGCCGTGCTCGCTTGCAGTGCTCGACACTGCGTTGCTGCCTCCGGTGTTCGAAGCTGGGGTGTTTCAAGCCGCGTCAGCTGAGGTGTTCCCGCAGTGACCGCATGGCGGCATCTAGCAGTTCGCCCAGCGGACGTGTCTCGCGGGGGTCGAGCCACTGCTCGTACGCGGCGAGCGCGAGGGCGAGGCTCACGTGGCCCGCAGTCCGCGGATACAGGTCGTCGGGCTCCAGGGAACAACGCGACCCTACGAACCGTGCGATCACCGCGCGCCAAGCCTGGTAGCGCAGCGCGGAGTGGGCTTGGAGTGCGGGGGTCGACAGGATCAACCGCATCCGTTCGCGGTGCACTGTCAGAACCTCGGGATCGAAGTCGTTGAACGCCACCACGCCCCGGTGTACGGCCTCCCACAACGGGACCTCCTCGGGGAATTCCTCGAGGAGCACCTCGAAGCCGGCGAGGCTCTCTTCGAAGGAACCCCACGGGATGTCGTTCTTGGAGTCGAAGTACCGAAACAAGGTGCGGCGTGCGACACCGAGCTTGCCGGCGATCATGTCGAGTGTCGTGCCTCCGAAGCCGTGGGTGGCGAACAGCTCGAAGGCGGCGCGTTCTATCTCGCCGCGGCTGGTGACCTCAGGTCGTCCTCGGGTGCGGGTGTCTGCCTGGGTGATCGGGGAGGGGGATGCGTCGGCCAACAACCGTGACGCTAGCGATCCCAGTTGTTTGTTGCAACGAGTGCGTTTATTGTCGAGGTAGCCCGGTGCACGAGGTCCGCGAGCGGTCGTGTGACCGCCCGAACCCGATCACCGGCGCACCGGCGAGGGTCGCTGGGACCGAACGACGGGAGCACGCCGTGGGAAAACTCGCCAAGATCGCTGAACTGAACCCGTGGGCCCAGAACCCCTGGTTCGAATCGGTCGCCGTCGCGCAGCGCCGGGCTCGCAAGCGTCTGCCTGCGCCGGTCTACGGGGCCCTCGTCGCAGGGTCCGAACGTGGCCAGAGCATCTCGGACAACGAAGCCGCGTTCCGCGAGCTCGGCTTCGCCCCGCACGTGGCGGGTCACCAACCCGATCGCTCGATGGAGACCACGGTCATGGGCCAGCCCGTCTCCCTGCCGGTGATCATCTCGCCCACCGGTGTGCAGGCCGTTCACCCCGAGGGCGAGGTAGCGGTGGCGCGCGCCGCGGCCGCGCGGGGCACGGTGATGGGGTTGTCGAACTTCGCGAGCCGCTCGATCGAGGACGTCGTGGCGGCCAATCCCCAGACGCTGTTCCAGATGTACTGGACCGGCGAGCGCGACGTGATGGTGCAACGCATGCAGCGTGCCCACGATGCAGGTGCCGTCGGCCTGATCGCCACACTCGACTGGTCGTTTTCGGTCGGCCGTGACTGGGGGAGCCCCGAGATACCCGAACAGGTCGACCTGCGCACAGCGGTGCGGTTCGCGCCCTCGGTCCTGCGCCACCCACGCTGGTTGGCATCGTTTGCCCGGGACCTGCCGGACCTGACCGCTCCGAACCTCGCAGCTCCGGGTGAGGCACATGGGCCGACGTTCTTCGGTGCCTACTACGAGTGGATGAACACCACACCGCCGAGTTGGGACGACGTCGCCTGGATGTGCGAGCAGTGGCGCCAGCTCTCGGGCACCCCGTTCATGCTCAAGGGTGTGTGCCGGGTCGACGATGCACGCAGGGCGGTCGACTGCGGGGTAGCCGCCATCTCGGTGTCCAACCACGGCGGCAACAACCTCGACGGCACACCGGCTCCCATCCGGGCGCTCGGGCCAGTGGCCGATGCGGTCGGCGACGAGATCGAGGTGCTCCTCGACGGAGGGATCCGACGGGGTAGCGACGTGGTCAAGGCGGTCGCCCTCGGCGCAAGGGCGGTCATGATCGGCCGCGCCTACCTGTGGGGGCTCGCGGCGAACGGTCAGGCCGGTGTCGAGAACGTGCTCGACATCATGCGCAGCGGTATCGACTCGGCACTGCTGGGCATGGGCTTGTCCTCGATCGAAGAGCTCGCTCCCGAGTACCTGGTCATCGCGGACGGCTTCTCGCGCACACTCGGCGCAGAGGTCGTCTCTGGTGTTTGAGCGAGGCCCGACGCCGGCCGTGCATGCCGTGAGGCCGCGTTCCCGGTTGCCGAGGTCGGACCTCGCCCGCTTGGGGTGACCGAGGGGACTTGAACCCCCGACCTCCAGGGCCACAACCTGGCGCTCTAACCGGGCTGAGCTACGGCCACCATGACAAGGCCGAGCATCCTATACCGTGCTAGCCCTGCCCCCGTAGCTCAGCTGGACAGAGCAAGGGACTTCTAATCCCGAGGTCGCAGGTTCGAATCCTGCCGGGGGCGCGTCCCGCTTGGAGCGGTTCTGTCGTACCCCAGGACTTTGTGAGAGCTGAACCTGGCATAGGGGCTTCGGTGCGAGGATGGCAGCGATGTCACGGCGCAGAATCATCCTGATCCCACCTTCGGAGGGCAAGGCCCTCGGTGGCGAGGGCCCCCCGTGGCAGCAATCGCCGGGAGCCCTTGGGCATCCGCTTTACGAGCGCCGCCGCGAGGTTGCTCACGCCCTCGTCGAGATGCTCGAAGGCGGCACCGGTTCGGCTACCCCGGGGTCGTTGGAGAGGTTCTTCGGTGTGGGTGGTGAAGCACTCGTGCGAGCCCGCGACGCCGGGGCGGACGTCAACGACGCTGCGACACTTCCCGCGATCGAGCGCTACGACGGGGTGCTCTACCAACACCTCGACGCGGTGACGATGACAGCCGGCCAACAGGCACGGCTCACCCGCTCCGTACGGATCCTGTCGGGGCTGTGGGGCGTGGTAGCGCCTGACGAGCTGATTCCCGACTACCGGCTCAAGATGTCGGTATCTCTGGGTGCTCTCGGAAAGTTGTCCACCTGGTGGCGACCGGCGGTCACAGACCTCATCGCGGCGCTGGCCCGGGGTGCGGAGCTTTGGAACCTGCTGCCCCAGGAACACGCTGCTGCGCTCGGGCCGACCGGGCACAGGGTGGTCAACACAGCGGTGTTCCTTGAGCCCAACCGCGCCGGTGAGTTGCGCCCCGTTAGTCACTGGAACAAGGCGCTCAAGGGTGCGCTGGTGTCGCACCTGGTCCGGAACCCGGCCGCGACGCCCGGTGACCTCCTCGATTGGGAGCATCCGGGTGGATACCGCCTCCAGCACGAATCGCTCGAACCGATCGACGGTGTGAGGGCTCTGCGTTTCGTGGCGCTCGGTCGGTAGGCCTCGGCTGGTGATGCTGGCGAGCAGGAGACGAGCCTCCGGTATCGACCGGAGGTCTTTTCGACACGAAGCCGGTGCCGGAAACCTGAAAGTGCGTTGTCGCCTGAGCGTGGTTGACTGGGGGGATGCGTTCACGTGGAGTCCCACTCGGGCGAATCGCCGGAGTGGATGTGTCAGCCGAGGTCAGCACACTGCTGATCGCTGGGTTGCTGACCTGGACGTTCGCGTCGGGGCTTCTGCCCTCGCAGGTGCCCCAACGCCTACCGGTGGTCTACTGGTCGGCGGGCATCGTCGGGGCCCTTGCGTTCCTCGCTTCCCTGCTCGGCCACGAGATCGCCCACGCTGTGGTCGCCCGTCGCAATGGAGTGGGCGTGCGCGGCATAACGCTGTGGATGTTCGGGGGTGTGGCCCAGCTGGAAGGCGATCCCCCCAGCCCCGGTGCGGAGTTCCGGATCGCGGCGGCCGGTCCGGCAGCCAGCTTCGCGATGGGTGCACTCGCGATCGGTGGTTCCGTGGCGATCAACAGCATCGACGGGCCTCAGGTGTGGGTGGTGATGCTCGCCTACCTCGGGCTGCTCAACGGGTTCCTCACCGTGTTCAACCTCCTGCCCGGAGCTCCGCTCGACGGGGGCAGGATCCTGGGATCGATCATGTGGAAGTTGCGCGGTGACCGTTCCCGGGGCATGCACAACGCTGCGGTAGCCGGCCAGGTGATAGCCGGTCTGGTCATCGCCGGCGGGTTCGCCGAGATGATGCTCACAGGCGACATCGGCTCGCTGTGGACGGTGCTCATCGGAGTATTCCTGTTCAACGCGGCGCGCGCAGAGGCCGGCTACTACCGGACCACTTCGGCGTTGTCCAACATCACAGCCGCCCAGGTGATGGTGTCGCCTGTTCAGGTCGTGTCCACATGGGAACCGGTGGCCACGGTGGTGTCGGGGGTGTTCCACAACACACAGCAGGGCGCAGTACCGGTGGTCGACGAGACCCAACAGATACGTGGGTTGGTGCTTCTCGACAGCGTCAAGCAGTTGCCGGCGCAGTCGTGGAGGACCACCGAGGTGGTCAGGATCATGTCGCATCTTTCCGATGTGGCGATGGTGTCGCCCACCGACACGCTCCGCGAAGTGGTGTCCTCCCTGGGGCCAACCGGGCATGCACTCGTGCTGAGCGAGGGCCGATTGGTTGGGCTCATCGGCCCGGGTCAGATCCGAGACGCCGCCCGCAACCCCGGGCAGGTGGCGCCAACGCGCCCTGCGGGCGCACCAGCGGGCTCCAGCACGCCCTACTGAGGTCGCCCCTTCCTGTAGGGATGCGGTCCCGCGCCGTGGGATGTGCACCGCGCAACGGATGCGCAATGCTGGGTATGGACAACACCGGGTTTGGACAACACCGGGTTTGGACAACACTGGGTATGCACCGCGCGGATGTTCTGATCGAACAGACTCTGCGACGTGCAGATCATTCTGATGGCGGCCGCGCTGGTGGCAATGCTCGTGGTGATCGTCGTGGCCATCGTGGCGCAGCGCCGACGTGAGGCGGCTGAGGCGTCGCGGACCTCGCGGGCCCGCGGGACTTCGGCGTGGGACTCCCCGGTTGGGGGTACTCCTGTGTGGGCCTCACAGGACCACAAGCCCAGGATCCCCGGCGACGCGGTACCGCTCCCACCAGTTGGTTCGCACGTGACCCCGCCCAATGCTCCGCACACCGTCGCGCCCAAGGCCCCGCGAACCGAGCCGCATGCCGCGGGCGTCGGTGGAGCCGCACCGGGGGTGCCCAGCACCGGTGGAGCCACGGTGGCCGATGTGAAGGCAGGTGGCAAGAAAAAGGCTGCCGGGGCCAACGACGGTGAGGTTGCAGCTGGCGCGGCCAAGCCTGCGGATGCCAAGCCTGCGGATGCCAAGCCGGGCGGATCCAAGAAGGGCGGATCCAAGAAGGGCGGATCCAAGAAGAGCGGGCCCGAACAAGGCGATGCCCGACACGCTGATGCCAAACAGGCTGATGCCAAACAGGCTGATGTGAAGCCCGGGTCCTTCGGCGCGGGTGGTGTGGACCCGACCGGAGCTGGATCGGGTGGTGTCTGGTCAGGTGGCACCAAGCCGGGTGGAATCGATCCCACTCGCGATGGCAAGCCACACACGGTGACGCCGCCAGGGGTGGATCTACCTGGCACCGCCAAGCCGGGCGCTGTCGCGCCAGGGGTCAATGGTCCTGGTGATCCCAAGGCCGGTGATCCCAAGGCCGGTGACGCCGCCGAAGGGGTCGGCGTCAACACGGGTGGAGCGAACGCGGTCCGAAGCACCCCGGGCGTCGTGTCCGGATCTTCTCCGAAGGGTCCGGGCGAACCTGCCGGTGCGAAACCGGGTGATCCTGGCAAGGCGAAGAAGCGTCGCGGCCGCTGGCGGATGCGCAAGGCGCACAGGTTCGAAGCAGACGC
>JBKEAI010000290.1:0-22602 GCA_047972145.1 Microthrixaceae bacterium | reverse complement strand
CTTGCCGATCGTGGTCGTCTTGCCCACGCCGTTCACACCCACGAACAGCCAGATCGTCGGTGACTCCTCGGAGCGGACGAGCTCGGTCGAGGCGACCAGACGCAGCTTCATCTCGTCGCGCAGGGCCTCGATCAACTCGTCGTTGGTGGTGAGCTTGCGTTCCTTGACCGTCGCCTTCACCGTGTCGAGCAGCTCCTGGGTCGGCCCGATTCCCACATCCGCGAGGATGAGTGCCTCTTCTAGCTCCTCCCACGACTCGTCGTCGATCTCCGAGCGCGACAGGACCGAACCCACATAGCCTGAGAAGGTCGAACGAGCCTTGGCGAGGCGTTCCCTGAAGCTGGGCCGAACGAGCTCTTCGACCTCAGCGACCTCAGCCTCGTCGATCTCAGTCTCGGCGAGGTCGACCTCGTCGAGCACCGGGACGGAGTCAGAGGCCGTCGGTGCCTCGGCGGGGGTATCAGCTGTCGGTGCCTCGATCGTCGCAGTGCCCCCTGCCCCGGGTGGCTCGGGGCCGATCTCACCGGGTGCTCCGCCTCTGGAGCGACCGACCGCGACGAAAGCGATCCCCGCTACGACCACGAGCACGATCAGCACGATTGCGACGAGTTCCATAGGTGGGCGAGCCTACAAAGCTGCGGGCTGCACAGGAATCCCCGCGGCGATCAGGCAAACTGGACCGACCCGCGTCAGCTCCAGCGGTAGCGAACGATCCACGAGGGTCGCGACGACCGCCCGACACCCGAACACCCCGACACCCCGACAACCGGACACCAGGCCGACCAACCGGAGACCACAGTGCAACCAACCCCTGATCCAGCATCACCGCCGCCCGTATCGCAGGGCGCCGCGGATGGCGGCGCCAACCCATATCCCGCGGGCACGACCGGGGCACTCGACGCCACTGCGGCGAGCCGTCGGGTGGAGGCCCTGCTCTTCGAGATGCGCAAGGTGATCGTCGGCCAGGACCGGGCCCTCGAGCGGATGATCGTCAGCCTGCTCTGCGGTGGTCACGTGCTGCTCGAGAGCGTCCCCGGACTCGCCAAGACCCTGTCGGTGGAAACGCTCGCCACCGCTGTGGGGGGCACGTTCTCGAGGATCCAGTTCACCCCCGACCTGCTCCCCGCGGACGTGGTCGGCACTCGCATCTACCGCACCTCCTCGGAGCGATTCGACGTGGAGCTCGGGCCGGTGTTCGCCAACTTCGTACTGGCCGACGAGATCAACCGCGCACCGGCCAAGGTGCAGTCCGCGCTGTTGGAGGTGATGGCCGAAAAGCAGGTAACCATCGGCGGTCAGCGCCACGAGGTTCCAACTCCCTTCCTGGTGCTCGCCACGCAGAACCCGATCGAGTCCGAGGGCGTCTACCCGCTCCCCGAGGCCCAGCGCGACCGCTTCCTGATGAAAGTGGTGATCGACTACCCCGAACCCGGCGAGGAGATCGAGATCGTCCAGCGC
This sequence comes from Microthrixaceae bacterium, assembly GCA_047972145.1. Lineage (GTDB taxonomy): Bacteria > Actinomycetota > Acidimicrobiia > Acidimicrobiales > Microtrichaceae > JAMLGJ01. The sequence goes on along the minus strand of JBKEAI010000290.1, from coordinate 21,144 downwards.
ATGGGCACCACACCGCCCAGGGCATCAGAGGTGATCTCCTTGGAGGAGATCCAGGCTCTCCAGGGCGCCGCTGACGAGGTGTTCGTCGAGCGCAGCGTGATGGAGTATGCGGTCAACCTCGTGCTCTGCACCCGCATGCCCGAGAACTTCGGGCTGCCGGAGCTGCGCAGCTTCATCGAGCTCGGTGCGAGCCCCCGTGCCTCGATCGGGCTCATCCGCGCCGGCCGTGCCCTGGCGATGGTCCGTGGGCGCACCTACCTGACCCCCCAGGACGTCTTCGACGTGGCGCCGGAGATCATGCGCCACCGGCTGCTGTTGTCCTATGAGGCACTAGCGCGCGACGTCGACGTCGAAGCGGTGCTCGCACGGGTGCTCGGGACCGTCCCCGCCCCGCACATGAACACCGTCGGCGCGGGTGCCGCGAACGGCTCGGCAACCCCCGATGCCTGGCACGGCGCCACCTCCGATGCGCAACCCTGGGTCGCCGGCCAGTGAGTGGACTCACATCCACGCTCGGTCTCGTCGGGGAACGCCCCGCCGAGGAGATCCTCCGACGCCTGACACTCGACATCACGCGCAAGCTCGACGGCATGTTGCACGGCGACTTCATGGGTCTCGTGCCGGGGCGTGGCACCGAACCGGGAGAGACCCGCGAGTACGCGCCTGGTGACGACGTGCGCCGCATCGACTGGAACGTCACCGCTCGTACCCAGAGCCCGCACGTGCGCGAGACGATCGCGGATCGCGAGCTCGAAGCGTGGTTGCTCATCGACCGGTCCTCGCGGATGGACTTCGGCACCGCGGAGTGCGAGAAGCGCGACCTGGCACTCGCTGCGGCGGCGGGGATGGGCCTGCTGGTCACCCGTGGCGGCAACCGGGTCGGTGGAGTCCTGCTGCGAGGGTCCGAGACCACGACGGTCCCACCACGCAGCGGACGCAAGCACCTCCTCGGCCTGCTGGAACGCACCCTGGCCAGCGAGCGATCCGACGGGAGCGGACCGGTCGACCTCGCAGCCGGCCTGCGCTCGATCGGCGCCATGGCACCTCGACGCGGCCTGGTGGTCGTGATCTCGGACTTCGACGGCGACCCCGCCGAATGGGGCACCGCGCTCGGCATCGTGTCGCTTCGCCACTCGGTGCTGTGCATCGAGGTGACCGACCCCCGCGACAGCGAGCTGCCGCGCGCCGGGCTGATCGAGTTCGTCGACCCCGCGACCGGGACGGTCCGCGAGGTCAACACCGACAGCGCGAAGATCCGTGCCGACTACGCCGCAGCGGCAGCGCAGCGCAGCGAGGAGGTCCGCTCCACGATCCGCGGAGCGGGTGCGGACCACCTGGTGCTCAGCACCGATGGTGACTGGGTGATGGATCTGGCCCGCCACGTCTCACGCAGGCGTCACCGCGCAGAGGTGATGGCCGGAGGGTCCCAACGATGACAGACAACTTCCTCGCTCCGGGGCGGCTATGGCTGCTCGTAGGCGTGGCCGCGATCGTGGCCGTGTACGTCGCCATGCAGTTCCGCAAGAGCAAGTACGCGGTGCGCATCTCCAGCCTGCCCATGCTCGAAAAGGTCGCTCCAAACCGCCCCGGGTGGCGTCGCCATGTCGTCGCCGGTGTCTACGCCGTGGGACTGGCGGGCCTCGTGCTCGCCTACGCGCAGCCCGTGGCCACCGAGCAGGTCCCCCGGGAACGCTCCACGATCGTGGTGGCGATCGACACCTCCCTGTCGATGATGGCCACCGACGTCTCCCCCACCCGCCTCGAGGCCGCCCAGGACGCGGCGGTCGAGTTCGTGGAGGGCCTGCCCGAGAAGCTCAACGTGGCGCTCATCGGCTTTGCCGGCACCGCCCAGCTCCTGGTCCCGCCCACCCAGGACCGCGAACGCGTGGTGTCCGCCATCGAAAACCTCGAGCTCGAGGAGGCGACCGCGATCGGCGATGCCATCAAGTTGTCGGTGGATGTGATCGACGACCAGGCCCAGCGCACCGAGGAGGGGCTGCCGGATGCCACCGTCGTGCTGATCTCCGACGGAGAGACCACCGTCGGGCTCCCGACCGCCGATGCGATACCGATCGCCCAGGAGTCGGGCATCGCGATCAACACGATCGCGTATGGCACCCCCGACGGTGTCATCACCGTCGACGAGGACGGCGACGGTGTCGGCCAGACCGCGAACGTCCCGGTGAACACCACCGAGCTCGCGATGGTCGCGGACGAGACCGGTGGGGTCGCCCGCACCGCCGGCAGCGCGAGCGACCTCGAACAGGTCTACGCGGACTTCGGCTCCACGATCGGCTTCGACGAGGAGCCGACCGACATCGCCTACCGCTTCGCCGGGATCGCCCTCGCCGTACTGGCGATCGGAGCCGGCCTGTCGCTGTGGTGGCTGCAACGCCTGCCCTGAGCCGCCGGCGCCCACAGGTCCATCCCGGAGCACCTCGGTAGTGTCAGTCCCGCAGCACCTCGGTAAGCCCGCCGGCGGGTGTCCACGAACGGATCCGGAGCTGTTCTCCGCGGACCTCGACCACCGCGACCGTTCGCAGCGACAACGACCAGACCGCACCGTCGAGGGTCGCGTCGTCACCGAACTCGCCACGCAGCAGGTCGACAGCGTCGGCATCGCCGAGGGTACGCGCCACGGCATCGATCGTGGCATCCCCATCGCCAGAGCCGAGGTCCTCCTCCAGAGGCGCTGAATGCAGCGCGCACCGCGGATCACGGCTCAGGTCCGCGGCCTTGCGCGACCCGGTCATCGTTCCCAGCCACAGGATCCCGTCACCGAACATCACGTTGGTGCCGTTGACCCGGGGGCGGCCGTCTCGGCGCACCGTGGCGAGCACATGGTGGGGATGCGCCTCGAAGCGCTCCCGCACCTCCGACGCGAAGTCGGGGCGATCCGCAGCGAAATCCCCCCAGGGCACCACTGCTGCGGACGCGACGGGTGCGTCGCTCACGCCGGTTCAGCCCGTACGGACATCGACGACGTCCGCTGCACGCTCGGCGACCACCTTGGAGGATCCGGCGGGCTCCATCGAAACGCCGTAGAGAACGTCGGCCGCCTCCATGGTCCGCTTCTGGTGGCTCACGATCACGAGCTGAGCGGAGCTGCGGAACTCGGTGATCAACTCCAAGAAGCGGTGAAGGTTCACGTCGTCGAGCGCAGCTTCCACCTCGTCCATCACGTAGAACGGACTCGGCCTGGAACGGAACACCGCGAACAGGTACGCGAGTGCGGTGAGTGAACGCTCACCACCCGAGAGCAGCGAGAGCTTCTTGACGTTCTTGCCCGATGGCTTGGCCTCCAGCTCGATGCCGGTGTTGAGCAGGTCGCCCGGTTCGGTGAGCTTGAGGCGCCCCGACCCACCCGGGAACAACGTCTCGAACAGATGTGAGAAGTTCTCGCTCACATCCGCGAACGCAGCGGTGAACACCTTGACGATCTCCTCGTCGACCGCCTTGATCACCTTGGTGAGCTCCCGGCGGGACTGACGCACGTCGTGGAGCTGGGACTCGAGGAACTCGTGGCGTTCGGACAACTCCTCGAACTCCTGGAGTGCGAGCGGGTTGATCGGGCCCATCGACTTGAGGTCCCGTTGAAGCTCGCGGGCCCGGGCATGGGCGGACACCCCCTCTGGGAGCAGAGGACATTCGGCGGCTTCGGCTACGGCGGGTTCCACGTCCAGCTCCGCACGCAACGCGACGCTCGCCCCCTCCAGCTTGGTGCGGATCTCGGCCTGGTCCACCTCGGCGCGGCCGATGCGCTCCCTCACCTGCTCCAGCTCGGTCTCCAGCGAAGCCCTCTCGGAGCGGAGCTCCTCGAGGCGCGCGGTCGCAGCGCGCGCGGTCTCGGACTGGCGACGCCGTTCCTCGCGCCGGTCGTGGAGCTCGGAATCGATCGAGGTCATCCGGGACTCCACGAAGCGGCCGAGCCGTTCGAACGCACCGGCCTGCGCCTCCAGCAGGCCGCGCCGCCCGGCAGCCTCAGAAGCCTGCGCAGCCAGGCCTTCGAGACGAGCGTCGAGGTGCTCGAGGCGTTCCGCCACATACCGGTGCCGCTCGGCCACAGCGGCTGATCGGACCTCCATGTCGGTGCGCTGGGAGCGGATCTCCGAGGCCGCCGACTCGAGCTCCTCGCGCGCGGATGCCATCGCCCGGGCCTTCTCACCGAGCTCGGCCTCCTCGGCTTCCAGGCGCGGCAGATCCCCCTCGATCACCTCGATGCGCGCCGTCTCGGTGGCGATCCTGCGGCCCATCTCCTCGAGGAGGCCCTCGAGGCCCGACACCTCCTCGGCCACCTCTGATGCGTCGAGTGCGAGACGGTCCGCAGCGTCGGCGCTGCGCTGCCTGAGCGCTTCGTTGGTGTCCCTCGCAGACAGTGCCTCAGCCTGGGCCCGTCGAGCCTCGGTCAGCGCCGAGCGGGCCCGGCGCGCTGCTTCCAGCGCCCGCAGGGCCTCCAGTTCGGCGCCGGCGGTCCGCTCGGTGGCTTCCTCCAACGCGGCCGCGGTCGCCCCGGAGCCGGCGGCACCGAGGCGCCATCCCGTGGGGCTGAAGCGATGACCGTCTGTGGTTACGACCACCGAAGAAGGGTCGGCCTCGAGCATCGAAGCCGCTGCGGACCACCCCTGGTCGGTCACCCGAACCCCGCCGAGCAGACGATCGAGCAGGCGGTCCACTCCGGCGCGGTCCGCGACGTGGGTGGCGGGTCGCACCCGATCACGGATGGCAAGGTCGTGCGCCCCCACACCGGTGACGCCGGCGATCGGCCCTCCGAGGGCGAGCACCGCACCCCCGTGGTCGCCCTCGGCCAACGCCGCGATCGCAGCCTTCGCGCTGGCGAGGTCCGACACCACGACGGCTCCCAGGGCATCCGATGCCGCCGCTTCGAAGGCCTCCTCGAAGCCGTCGGTCACCTCGACGAGGTCTGCCAGGGTGCCCAGAACCCCGGAGAGCCCCGCCAAACGCGCGGTTCCGGCACGCTGGTGGGCATCCTCGAGGGCCAGTCCCAGCGCTTCGGCACGGGCTCGCCAAGCACTGTGGTCGGCCTCGGCATCGCGTTGGGTGGACTCGGCCTCCTCGAGTTGCGCCTCGGCGCTCTGGAGGTTTCCGTCGGCTACATCCAAGCCCTGAGCGAGTCCCTCTGCACTCGCGACGGCCTGCTCGGTCGCTTCGAGCGCGGCGTCGCGTTCGTCGCTGAGCCGTCCCAGACGCTCCGCCATCGCCTGGCGGCGGCGCTGCAATTGGTCGCGGTCGTGCACGCTGCGCTCGGTGGCCGAGCGGATCGAGCTGAGCTCGCTGCGCATCACGGCCGCCTCCCCGGTGGGGGCCGGCACCCCCTCCCCCCAGCGCTGCTCGAACTCCGCCCACCGCTGCGCTAGCGCTTCCTCGTCGAGGTCGACCACGGTGGATGCGGTGGCGAGGTTCGCCACCTCTTCGTCGATCTGGGTGGATTCGGCGCGCAGCTGCGTGCGCTCTGCCTCCAACGAGGCGACCACCGCCGCGTCCACAGATGCCTCGAGGGCCGCCGCGACCGAACGGGAGCGTTCCCGCAGCACCGCGGCAAGGCCCAGCCCGCGCTCGCGCAGGCGTTCCAGGCGCATGAGGGAATCCCCCACATCGGTTGCACCGAGTGCAGCCAGCTCCGCTTCGGCCGCGGTGACCCGCGCATCGAGGTCGCCGAGGGAGGCCCTCACCTCGTCTGCCCTGCGTTGTGATTCCAACTGCACCGAGACCGACGACTCGAGCTGGCGACCCAACCGCGCCAGTTCCTGACCCGACAAGAAGATGCGCAGCGAACGCAGCTCAGATGCCACCTCCCCATGGCGCCGCGCCGCGTCGGCCTGACGCTCGAGTGGCTTGAGGTTGCGACGAACCTCCCGCAGCAGGTCGTTGATCCGGGTGAGGTTCGCCTCGGTCGCGCTCAGGCGACGCTCCGAGCGCTCCTTGCGGCGCCGGAACTTGAGCACCCCCGCCGCCTCCTCGATGATCAGACGGCGGTCCTCCGGCCGGGCGTTGAGGACACCGTCGATGTTGCCCTGCGACACGATCACGTGCTGCTGGCGGCCCACGCCGCTGTCGCTGAGCAACTCCTGGATGTCCAACAGGCGCGCGGGCGCGCCGTTGATCGAGTACTCGCTGTCACCGCTGCGGAACAACAGCCTGCTGATGGTCACCTCGGTGAACTCGATCGGCAGGATCCCAGCGGAGTTGTCGATGGTCAGCGCCACCTCGGCGCGGCCCAACGCCGGACGCTTCGCGGTGCCCGCGAAGATCACGTCGTCCATCTTCTGGCTCCGCACCGCCGAGGGCGCCTGCGCTCCGAGCACCCAGCCGATCGCATCGACGACGTTGGACTTGCCCGAGCCGTTGGGCCCGACCACGACCGTCACACCCGGTTCGAGCTCGAGCTCCGCGGGATCCGCGAACGACTTGAAACCCTTGATCTGGAGGCTCTTGAGGAACATCGCCGCTTCAGACCTGGGTCTGTTCGCAGAAGTAGGTGGTCATGTTGCCGTAGCGTGCCTTGCTTATCGGCCCCCTGGCGCGCGGGCTCATCTCACCTGCCCTGCCATAGACCGCGAGATGTTCCTTGTAGTTGCCGGGCTCGCCTTGCAGGCCCGTCCAACCATCATCGCCGATGGTCGTTCCGCCGTACTTGACCGCGTCGTGCATGGTCTCCACCACGGCACGGTAGAGCCGGCGGATCTCCGCGGTGGCTAGCGAGTCGGGGGTGCGGTCATAGCGCAACCCGGCGTGGTAGAGGATCTCGTCGGAGTAGATGGGGCCGATCCCAACCAGGAAGCTGTCGTCCATCAGGATCCCCTTGAGCTTGCCCGTGCGCCGGATCAGCGACTCACCGAACACCGTCCAGGAGATCGGCTCGTCGACAGGATCGAGACCCAGGTTGGCAAGCTCCGGATGCACCTCCGCGAGTTCCTCTTTGGCTATCCACTCGACCGCTGCCTCCTTCTTGGGGTCGACAAGGCGCAACTGGCCGCCCTGGGTGAAGGTGACGATCAACGCGGTGTGCTTCTCGAGGTCGTCGCGCTCCTTGTTGCGACGCAACCTCGACCGCTCCCCGAGTGAGATGATCAACTCGTTGGTCTTGTCGTAGGTGAGCGCCAGCAGCATGCCGTGGCGTACCACGCCGGATCCCTTCGCTCCCTCCATCGCACCTGGCAGGGCCTTGCGGGTGATGCCCGAGAGCACACCGGCGACGGGAACCTCCACGGCCTTGACCTTGCGGTCGCCGATCTCTCGTTCGAGCTCCCTTCGGAGAAGTTCGATCTCGGGCAGCTCAGGCATCTTCTTCTCCGTTCGGTGCAGCGCTGTCGCCACACCCTCGCTCGTGGTCGTTCTGCTCGCCGGAGGACTGTGCCCCCTGCGCGACGAGTCGCTCGTGCGCGCTCTCGGCAGCGTGCTGTTCGGCTTCCTTCTTGGTGCGCCCCACCCCGGTGCCCATCACACCGCCGTTGAGGGCCACCTCGGCGGTGAACACCTTCTCGTGTTCGGGGCCGGTGCCGTGCAGGGTGTAGCGGGGCAACTCCCCGTAGCGGTGCGCCGCCAGCTCCTGGAGGCGTGACTTGTGATCGGAGGTGAACTCCGCGGCGGCCACGTCGTCGATGCGCTCGTCGAAGAGCGTGCGGATCAACTCTGCAACGGGCCCGGGACCGCTGTCGAGGTACACCGCCCCTATCACGGCCTCGAGCGCATCCGCGAGGATCGAGGACTTGCCCGAGCCACCGGTACTCTCCTCGCCCTTGCCGAGACGGATCTCCGCACCCAGATCGAGGTCGCGTGCCACGTCCGCGAGCATCACCGTGTTGACCAGCTCTGACCGGCGGCGAGCGAGCACACCCTCGGGGGCATCGGGATACCTGGCGAAGAGCTCGTCGGTGATGACGAGACCGAGCACCGCATCGCCGAGGAACTCGAGACGTTCGTTGGATTCGACCCCACCGTTCTCCGAGCACCACGAACGGTGGCGCAACGCCAGCTGGAGCAGCGTTGCATCGCCGAAGGCGTAGCCGAGCCTGTCGGCCAGGTCACTCGAGCTCCGCCCGGCGGACTCAGAGTCGCACGATGACGTAGTCGACGGCATCTCGCACGGTCTTGAGGTCCTCGAGGTCATCGTCTTCGATCCGGAAGCCCACACTGCGTTCGCCCAACTCCTCCTCGAGTGCCTCGACGAGCTCGATCAGCGCGAGCGAATCCGCGTGCAGGTCCTCGGCGAAGGAATCGCCCTCCGATACCGCGGATGGCTCGATCTCGAGGATGTCGGACAGCCGGTCCTGCACGAGTTGCAGGATCTCTGAACGGTCGATGGGGCCTTGTTGTACGTGGGTTTCGGCGGGCATGTCGCTGGCTCAGCTCCTGATCGCTGGATGCTCGATGGAGGGTCGGTACGAGTCCCCCCGGTTCGTTCCCGGCGACACACTACCCCGTTTGCACGATGGGTAGGGACGACCGGAGCACCGTGCACGGTGCACGTAGCAGCGGGTGGGGACTCAGTCGACCTCTATGGCCTGACGACCGCCGTACCAACCGCAGTTGCCGCACACCACGTGTGGGCGCTTGGCGGCCTTGCAGCGGGGACAGGTGCTGCGAGCACCGGCATCGAGGGTCCAGTTGGATGCACGACGGCTCCGAGATTTGGCCTTGGAGGTCTTCTTCTTGGGTACGGCCATCGGAGCCTCGTTGGTAGCTGTGGACTGGTAGATCGTGACTTCGGGTGACCTGTCGGGTCGGCCCGCGCCGGAGCGTCGATCCTAGACGAGGGCACCGCTACCACCGAAACCGGTGCCGCGGGCCCGGGCCGATCAGGATGTGCCCGAACCCCCATCACCACCCTCGCCGAGGTCGAGGTCCGCCAGCGCCGCCCAGCGGGGGTCGGGCGGTGCAGCGCCGGGGGACTCCGATTCGGGTGTTGCACCCTGGAGACCCACCGGGTTCGACTCGGGATCGGGCCCTCCGCAGCCGCTTCGGCACAGCGGGGCCAGGGGAAGCCCCAGGGCCATGGCGTCGCGCACCGAGGTGCCGAGATCCACCCAGCCGTCGCGGATCGGTTGGGGGTCCGTCGCGGAGTCGTGATCCCCTACGTAGCTCTCGGGGTGATCCACGAACAGCTCCACGAAGTCGACCCTCTCGCGCCCGGTTGCCTCCTCGAGACAGCGGCGGCAGGGCCCCGTCCATCTGAAGTCCACCGATCCGGTTGCACGGACGCCACCGGAGATCGCCTCCAGGACCACCTCGACCGAAGCGGGTTCGCCTGCGACCGCCACCTCGCCCACGCTCAACGCCCCTGAGCTGATGGTGCGGCTCTCGGTGATGCGGTCCCCGGGGCGGCGTCGCAGCTCGAGCACCCGGAAGCGCAGCCCCTCGACACCCCCGGTAGCCGACGCCGCGGTGCCGTTCACCGTTCCTGATCGAAGGGAGCACCGCCGTGCGGATCTGCACCGCGGTGCTCGCCGGCCGGCTCGCCATCGAAGCCCGCCAGTTCGGATTCCTCGAGGCTGGGCGCCGCGAGGCGCTGTCGGCCGACCGCCACCGAGCGCTGCACCTTGGCGAGTACGTTCTCGAAGCTGGCGAGGCGCTGGTCGCAGAAGTCCTCGGCCTCGCGCCGCATCCTCCGGGCGTTCGCCTCCGCCTCCTCGTTGATGCGCCGAGCCCTCTGTTCGGCGGCCTTGACCACCTCGGTCTTCTGCACCATCTGCGCCACGCGGGTTCGCGCCTGGTCGATCAGGTCCTCGGCCTCGTGACGGGTGCGCTCCATGTACTCGTCGCGCTCCTTGAGCAACCAACGTGCTGCCCTCACCTCTTCGGGGAGATTCTCGACCGCTTCGTCGAGCAGGTCCAGGAGCTCGTCACGGTTGACCCGCACCGAGGCCGACATCGGGATTCCAGGTGCACCCTCGACATTCTCGATCGCCCGACGCAGAAGGTCCTCCACGTCGATGCGACGCTTGCCCGCCGATCCGCGGGCCTGTTGGCCGTGCCCATCATCTGACGCCTCGGGGTGGTCCCTGTGGCCGTCGCGCGCTGCGTTCATCACCCTCCAGTGTGGAACGTGACAACCCGACGGTGGTGGCAATCGCTGCGCAGAGCACACCGGTGGGGTCCATCGGGTCGGAGGTCCTCGTACATCACTGGCTCCCGAATCGCTCCGCGAGGCGGTGTTGCACGCACTCGGGGACCATGTCCTGCACCGACCCACCGAAGCGGGCGACCTCCCTGATCAACTTCGAGGCCAGGAACGAGTTCCCCGAAGCGGACGGGATGAACAGGGTGTCGACACCGGAGATGTTCTTGTTCATCTGCGCCATCTGGAGCTCGGATTCGAAGTCCGACACCGCACGCAGGCCCTTGACGATGAAGTCCGCTCCGACGTCGCGGGCCAGGTCGACCACCAGGGACGAGAACATCGTCACCGTGACGTTGTCGAGGTGCGCCAGCGACTCCTCGATCAGGCTCTCGCGCGCATCGAGGCTGAACAGCGGTTCGCCCTTCTGGGGATTGCGCATCGCTGCGACCACGACACGGTCGAACAGCCTCGATGCGGTCTCGACGATCTCGACATGGCCGTTGTGGATCGGGTCGAAGGAGCCTGGATAGAGGGCAACGGTCAACGTTCTCGCTCCGGGTGCTGGGGGGCCTCGGCGGATTCGAGGATCGTCACCACCGTAGTGCCATAGGTGCGGATCCCGGTCACCTGCCAGCGTGCACCGGGGTCGATCTCACGGTCGGACTCGGCCACCAGGACCTGTGCCCGCAGGTCCTCCATCAACGGGACCCACCGGTCGAACGCGTACGGCGGGTCGGCGAGTGCCACGTCGAAGCGCGCCCCGCTGAGCCTGCCGCCTTCGCTCACCAGACCCAGCGCGTCGGCCTCGACCAGCTCCGCTCGGTCCTCCAGGCGCGTGTGCGCCAGGTTGTGACGCACCAGGTCGAGCGAGGCCCTGTCGGCATCTATGAACACGCACGAACCCGCACCGCGCGACAACGCCTCGATACCCAGCGCTCCCGTGCCGGCGAACAGGTCCACGAAATCCGCTCCCTCGACCCGCCCACGAGACCCGAGGGAGTTGAACAGCGACTCCCGCACACGGTCGGACGTGGGCCGCACGCGCGACGAGTCGGGCGATCGCAGGCGCAGCCCGCGCGCGGAACCCGCGACCACCCTCACCGGCACCACGCCCCGGGTCCAGGGCCAGCAGCTCTCATCGGATCACACTCAGCCCTTGGTGAGGTACTGCTCGTCCTCCTCGGCGAGCAACGTATCCACCTCCAGGACCAGCTCGGGGTACGCCCCGAGCCCACCGGGGCCGTCGACCAGCTCGAACGCGACTTCGCGTGCGGTCTCCACGAGCGCCCGGTCCCTCCGCAACGAGGCGAGCTTGAGGTCGCTACGGCCCTTCTGGCGTTCCCCCATGACCGTCCCCTCGCCGCGCAGGTCGAGGTCCACCTCGGCGAGCTCGAAGCCGTCGGTCGTGCGCACCAGCGCCTCGAGGCGTTCGACCGCGTCGTCGGTCACCTCCCCTTCGGCCACCAGGACACAGCGCCCTGCTGCGGTACCGCGCCCCACCCGTCCCCGGAGCTGGTGGAGCTGCGCGATCCCGAAGTGATCCGCGTCGAGGATCACCATGACCGTCGCCTCGGGGATGTCGACGCCGACCTCGATCACCGTGGTCGCCACCAGCACCTGGATCGAGCCGTCACGGAAATCAGCCATCACCCTCTGGCGCTCGTCGGGCTTGACCCGGCCGTGCAACAACCCCACCTCCAACGCCGAGAGCTCGGTTGCGCTGAGCTCCGCGTACACCTCCTCGGCCGCAGCGGCCTCGCTGGTCTCGGAGCCCTCGATCAGCGGGCAGACCACGAACGCACGGTGGCCCTCTGCCACCTCGTCGCGCACCAGCGCCCAGGTGTCGGCCACCTCGCTTGGATCACGGGCCAGGGAGGTGACCACAGGGATGCGACCGGGTGGCATCTCGTCGAGGACCGTCACATCGAGGTCGCCGTACACCGTCATCGCCGCGGTCCGTGGGATCGGAGTGGCGGTCATCACGAGTACGTCAGGCACGGTCCCGTCGCCGTTTGTTGCCCTCAGGGCCGCTCTTTGTTCGACCCCGAAGCGGTGCTGCTCGTCGACCACCGCCACCCCGAGTGAGTGGAACTCGACGGACTCCTGGATGAGGGAGTGGGTTCCCACCACGATGTCGATCGACCCATCCGTGAGGCCGCTCAGCACATCTCGTCTCAGCTTCGCCGGCGTGCGGTTCGTCAGCAGCGCCACCCCCAGACCCCTGGTGCCGAACAGGTTGTCGTCGGTGACCAGATCGATGCCCCCCAACATCGCCTGTAGCGATGCGTGGTGCTGCTCGGCGAGGACCTCGGTCGGCGCCATCAGCGCCCCCTGGTGGCCGCCTTGCACCGCGCCCAGCAGGGTCGCGACCGCGACCAACGTCTTGCCCGCACCCACGTCGCCCTGCAACAGGCGATGCATCGGCACCGCACGGGCGAGGTCCTCGCGGATCTCGGCGATCGCCCGGTTCTGGGCCGCGGTGGGCTCGTAGGCAAGCCCCGCCAGGAAACGCTCCATCAGAAGGGGGCCATCGGAGCCGTCGCGGTCGGTTCCGACCCGATGCGCGATCCCTTTGGCCTGCGCCTCCATCTCGCGCTTGGTGCGCACGAGCGACAACTGGATGCGCAGGAGCTCGTCGAAGGCCAGACGCCGCCTCGCGCCTGTTACGACCGACATGTCCGAGGGAGCGTGGATCCCGTGGAAGGCGGCCTGGCGGCCGACCAGTTCGAGCCGCTCGCGCACCGCGTCGGGCAGGGGGTCACCCAGGGTGCGCCGCTCGGAACGCCTGAGGATCTCCGCGACCCAGGCGCCCAACTCCCAACTGGTGAGCCGGGCGCGCTCGGACTGGGGGTACATCGCCACGATCCGCCCGGTGCGATCCCCGACCAGGTCGACCACCGGGTTGGTCATGCGGCGCTGGCCCCGGTACAGCTCGACCTTGCCGAACACCGCCACGTCGCCGCGCACCGCGTCGGGGTCGAGTTGCTTGGCCCTCCAAGGCTGGTTGAAGAAGGTGCACCCCAGAGTCCCCGTGCCGTCGTCGATCGACACGGTGACCATCGCCTTGCCCCGCTTGGTCCGACGTGAGTCGACCCTGGTGACCTGGCCGATCACCAGCGCCTCCGCACCCTCGCCGAGGTCGCTTACCGGAGCCTCCCGGGAACGGTCGACGTAACGGCGCGGGTAGTGGAACAACAAGTCCAACAGCGAGGTGATCCCCATCGAAGCGAGACCATCGACCTTGCGTGGGCCAACCCGCGTGAGCACATCCACACCCATGGTGGAGAGCTCCGGGAGCGTGATCGGACCCGATCGGCCGTCGGTGGGTCGGGCCACCGCTATCGGGTGGGTGCCTGTGGGGACTTGTCTTGCCTGTCTGCCGCCCCCACCGATGAGCGTGCTCGGGGCTCTGGGTCCCCGCCGAGTGGATGCAGCACGATGCGCACCTCCCGCAGGGAACCGCTCGCGGCGAGCAGTTCCACCACAGGCCCGGGGTTGGTTGCCACCACCTCGACGATCCATTGCCGGGGCTCCCGCTCGAAGCGGCGGATCTCCGACATCGACGACAACTGGTGCTCCAACACCGATGCTCCCTCGATACCGGGGTCCTCGGGCAACACCTCACACGAGATCCCGAAGCTGAACCGGTGCATCTCGCCGGCCTCGCGGGTCACCCCGGTGGTCCCGTGCTCGGCAACCGTGGCATCGGCGGCCGAGGGGACCCGTGGCGGCTCCGGCAGCGGTTCGTCGGTCAGCACGCTGGCGAGGGAATCGAGCACCAGGAGCAGTCCTGCGGCCGAACCGTCGACGCTGCCGCGCTCTGCGAGCCGGGCGTCGAGAGCAGGACCGCGCTCGAGCTCCTCCACACCCGAACCCGCCGCTGCGATGACCGTGGCGGCCAGATCGAGTCCGCGGTCGGCCGCATCCAGCGCTGCATCCGCAGCCGCGTTGGCCACCGCTGCGAATCCCCCCGGGTGGCGTCCGTCGTCGCCGGGGGCGAGCCTCTCCGCCGCTGCCTCCAGTCCCAGGGCGAAGCGCTGGGCGTCGATGCGCTCGGTGTTCCTGAACACCTCGGTGAGCCCATCGAGGAACCTCGCCATCGAGCGTCCCGGGCGCCCATGGGCAGCATCCTGCGCGGCCGAGGACATGGCGCTGCACATCGTGGCGAAGTCTCCACAGGAGCCTGCCGCCGACACCGCTGCGGTGAGGGTGGTGGCGATGTCGCTGCCCGCGCCGACCCCCCGCGGAGGGTCGGTGCCCGCAGCCAGGGGATCGCCGTCGAGTGCGAGGTGGTCGAGGCCGGTCGCGTGGTCCTCGAGCACCGCGGCGGCGCTGGTCATCGCGGAGAGGTACGCGAGTGGATCGAGCGTGGCGACCAGCAGGGCCATGGGGTCATGGTACCGAACCCGACAGCGTCGGGGGCCGCTTGGGACCGCGCACCACCCGGGTCTATGATCGTTCGTCGGCCCCCGGGCACCCGCAGGTGTCCAGGCCACGGCCCACCCCCATCGGGATCGGGCGTAGATACCAACCTCTCCGACCCCACGGTCGGACACGACCCGGGAACACCAATGGCTTCGGTCTGCGAGATCTGTGACAAGCGCCCCTCGTTCGGGATGAACGTGAGCCACTCCCACCGCCGCACGAAGCGTCGCTGGAACCCCAACATCCAACGGATCAGGGTCCAGGTCGGCCGCTCGACCAAGCGCATGAACGTGTGCACCTCCTGCATAAAGGCCGGCAAAGTCACCAAGCCGAGCTGAACCCCGGCGCTCACCACCGGGTGCCGACCATGGCGGCGGGTCGCAGCCGCATTGGCGGACCAACCCGCGGAGGAATACCCTCGGGACAGTTTGTTATTCCGTTCACAAGCTTTGGGATTCTGTTCCGGGCGGATGGGCTCCGGCACCCCGGAACCCATGTGGACAACGAGCCGAGGGAGCTGATCAGGTGCAGGGAGTCATCAAGTCCTACGACCCGACCATTGGCATCGGGACACTCCTCGACGACAGCGACCTGACCGAGTACGAGCTCGCGCCCGACGCTCTCGAGGGCTCGTTGTTCCGCATGCTCAGGCAGGGCCAGCGGGTCCGCTTCGAGCTCGACGAGAACGGGCTGGCGGCCCGGCTCACACTCGGATCCGAGGTCGACATGGGCACCCCCGACTTCGCGGGCCATGCCGAACCGGCTCCCGAGGTCCGCTGAGTAGCACAAACCAACGACCCAACTATCCACGGAGGGGCAAGTCATGGCAGGAACGACGACCAACCAGAAGCTGATCGACTGGGTCGAGCACTGGCGCGGGATCTTCGAACCCGCCGATGTGTACTGGTGCGACGGCACCGCGCAGGAGTACGACCGCCTCGCTCAACTGCTGGTGGACGGTGGCACCTTCGAGCGCCTCGACGAGGCGAAGCGCCCCAACAGCTACCTCGCGCTGTCGGACCCCGACGACGTCGCCCGCGTGGAGGACCGCACGTTCATCGCTTGTGAGCGCGAGATCGACGCCGGCCCCACCAACAACTGGCGCGACCCGGCGGAGCTGCGCGAAGAGATGCTCGAGCTCTACGGCGGCACGATGAAGGGCCGCACGATGTACGTGGTGCCCTTCTCGATGGGCCCCCTCGGCTCCCCCATCGCGCACATCGGCGTGCAGCTCACCGACTCGCCGTACGTGGCGGTGTCGATGCGCATCATGACGCGCATGGGCCAGGGTGCGCTCGACGTGCTGGGCGACGGCGACTGGGTCCACTGCCTGCACTCGGTCGGCTACCCGCTCGTGGATGCCGAGGGCACCGAGCGCGCCGACGTGCCCTGGCCCTGCAACTCCGAGAAGTACATCTCGCACTTCCCCGAGACCCGCGAGATCTGGAGCTACGGCTCGGGTTACGGCGGCAACGCCCTGCTGGGCAAGAAGTGCTTCGCGCTGCGCATCGCATCCACGATGGCGCGCGACGAGGGCTGGATGGCCGAGCACATGTTGATCCTCGGGATCACACCCCCCGAAGGGGAGACGAAGTACGTCGCAGCCGCGTTCCCCTCGGCTTGTGGCAAGACCAACATGGCGATGCTCATCCCCACCCTGGCTGGCTGGAAGGTCGAGACGGTCGGCGACGACATCGCCTGGATGAAGTTCGGCGACGACGGCCGGCTTTACGCGATCAACCCCGAGGCCGGGTTCTTCGGAGTGGCCCCGGGCACCTCGGACAAGTCCAACCCCAACGCGATGGCGTCGGTGTACGGCAACTCGATCTTCACCAACGTGGCTGCGACCGACGACGGCGACATCTGGTGGGAGGACATGACCGACGAGCCCCCAGCGCACCTGATCGACTGGAAGGGCAACGACTGGACTCCCGCCTCGGAGTCCCCAGCCGCGCACCCCAACGCCCGCTTCACCGCACCGGCGTCGCAGTGCCCGTCGATCTCACCGGTGTGGGAGGACCCAGCCGGGGTTCCGATCTCCGCGATCCTCTTCGGCGGCCGTCGCGCCACCAACGTCCCCCTGGTCACCCAGTCCCGCGACTGGACCCACGGCACCTTCCTCGGGTCGATCATGAGCTCGGAGAAGACCGCGGCGGCCGCAGGGGCCATCGGCCAGGTCCGCTTCGACCCGTACGCGATGTTGCCGTTCATGGGCTACAACGCCGGCGACTACATGCAGAACTACCTCGACATCGGCGCCGCTACCACCGAGGACAAGCTCCCGAAGATCTTCTGGGTCAACTGGTTCGCCAAGAACGAGGCCGGCAAGTTCATCTGGCCCGGCTTCGGAGAGAACAGCCGGGTGCTCAAGTGGGTGCTCGAGCGTGTCGCGGGCACCGCTGATGCGGTGGAGACACCGATCGGTTCGGTACCGACAGCCGAGTCGCTCGACACCGACGGGCTCGACCTCGACCCCGCGGACCTCGAGCGGCTCCTCACCGTCGACAACGACTCGTGGAAAGACGAGCTCGAGCTCATCGAGGACCACTACGAGTTCATCGGCGAACGCCTGCCCGCGGCGATGCGCGATCAGCTCGACGACCTTCGCACCCGCCTGTCCCAGTAGTCGATCGCAGTAGTCGGTCGCAGTAGCCGATCGCAGTAGTCGGCTGTAGTAGTTGGTCTTAGCGGTAATGCTCAGCCGAGCACCATCGCGCGGATGGCGAGGCCCATCAGGAACAGGCTTCCGAATCCGTACAACAGGTACAGCCACGCCTTGATCTGGGTACGGTAGCTGTAGAGGATCGCCACGCTCACCAGCGCGATGAACCCGTAGAACATGTGGAACTCCGGCGCGTCGATGCCCTCGCCCGCAACGAGCACGACTCCTAGTAGCACCTGCATCGCTATCGCCACCTCCGCGGCGATGACCGCCCACCAGAGCTGTCGTACCCGCAGCGGTGCCAACCAGTGAGCACCCAGGCACCACAGACCCACCGCCGCGTTCGAGCACACGACCACCCAGGCCCACACGACGTGGATGTCCAACAGCGCGGTGCCCGACACGGCGCATGAGCCTACCCAGCAGCACCGTCGGGCCCAGCAGCACGGTCGGGCCTGGCAAGCTGCCGAGCCTGGCAAGCTGTTGCGATGCGCCACGCGAGGCAGATCGTGCACGTCCTGCACGTCGACGGCACAGAGGTTCCCGTGTCGCTGGCAACGCTGGTGGTGGCGGAGCGGCCGGGCTCGGCGCAGCTCGACTGGGAGCTGGTCGCCAACACCCTCGGCGGCTGGGAGGCGGGCCTCGGAACCAACGCGCTCGAGTTGGCCGTGATCACCGGAGCCGACGACCGGGGTACCCCGCTGCTCGCACAGCTCGGCGGAACGGCGATCGTCGCCCGCTTCGTCGAGGGAACGGTGGTGTGGCGCGGAGACGGTGAGCTGGCCGGCTTCGATACAACATGGCTGGACTGACACGCCTGACCCCAAGCCCGGCCGGCCCGAAGCCTGGCCGAGCATGGCCCGGGGCCGGGCCGATCCGTCAACACCGGGCCTCCCTCGCCACGGCGCCCTGGGCCGGGCGGATGCAAGTGGGAGGACCCTCACCAGATGTCGGTGCGCAGCGCCTCGCCGGGTGGTCTTGGCCTACCGGTCTCGATGTACCACTCGGTTCCGAAAGCCAACGCGAACAGCTCGTCGTCGAGTTGCAGGAAGAACGACTCCCCGGAGATCTGGCTGGCATGTGCTTCGAGCGCGGCACGCTTTGCCTTGAGGTACATCCTGACGTCGATGCCGTGGGTGATGTCATCCTCCGGCTTGCCGAACTCCTCGGGTGTGGTGGGGATCTCGACCTCACCACCCACCTGCGATTCCGCTTCGTCGCCGTGCTCGGCCATGGCCTCCTGGATCCGGGTGCGGTTCATGGTCGACTGGAACACCCTCGGCGTGCCGGCGATCTCCGCGGCCCTCAGGCCGACCCGGTGCACCTGGATGTGGTCGGGATGCCCATACCCGCCGTTGTCGTCGTAGATCGTGAGCAGATCCGCGCCCTCCTCGGTGAGGATCGCAGCGAGCCGGCCGGCCGCGTGATCCACATCGGCTCCCCAGAACGAGTACGGGAAGTCGTTGGTCGGCTCGCCCATCATCCCCGAGTCCACGTAGCCCAGGAACTCCACCCGCTGCACCCCCAGGGCCGCAGCGGCCTCGAAGGTCTCCGGGATCCGCCGCTCCCACAGGGCCTCTCCCTCGGCGAGGATGCCTGGCTGCGGTTCGCCCCGCTCACCCCGGGTGGCCACCACGAGCACCACGCGTCCCCCCTCGTCGGCGACCCTGGCCATCAGGCCCCCCGTGGCGATCGCCTCGTCGTCGGGATGGGCGTGGAAGCAGACCAACGTGTGCACGGCCGCACGCTAGCGCCCGCCCTTCTGGGCGCTTTCCCCCGGGGATCGGCCCGATCGGCGATGCTCTGGGAGATCCACCCAGCTCTGGGAGATCCACCCATCGCACAACCTGCGGTATCGGGTGCACAATCTCTGTAGTGGCGGCGGGGGCACCGCGGACCGGGTAGCCATGCTCACCCGGTCCGCGGACAGCAGACCGATCGCCCGCCTGGATGACTCAGGTTGGCTGTGTAAGTCACGGGGTGTCGTATTGATGCTGGGCGACTTTCTTGGTGAAGATGAGTCGTCGATGATGACCGATCAGGCCGTACCTGGTCCCCGTTGGATCGTGGCGCAAGGTGGCGGGCTCCCGGGTGGATCGTGCCGCCAACGGCTAGCGGCCAGTCGTGGCGGGAGGATCATCGCCCGATTCCGCGGAGTCGAAGCCTGCGACCACAGCGCGCGTGAGGGTGGTCACCATCTCGTCGCGCGACAGGATCGGGCGACCGATCCACGACTCGATCGAAAACAACAGGAACCCGAAGGCACCGTCGACGAGCACCGCCCGCGACTGTTCGGGGATCTTGGGGTTCGCGATCTCCACCAGTCGGCCACCCCGCTCGCGGATCACCTCCACCAGGGCGTTGTCGAAAAAGCCCAACTCGGCACTGCGGATCGTTCGCACGAGGAAGCCGTAGATCGCGGGCTCATTCTCGACCAGGTCGAACAGAGCAGACACCAGAGCGGCGATCGCGCCATCGAAGTCGACCGGCTCGCCTGCATCCACGTGCGCCTGGATCGAGGTGAGGGTCTCCTCGGTGACCCCGTCGGCCACCACCACGGCGATCGCGTCCGCCAGACCGACCCGGTCACCGAAGTGGCCGTATATGACCGGCTTGGACATGCCGCTGTCGGCTGCGATGTCGTCGATCGACACCGCAGCACCACGTCTGCGGATCGAGTCCATCGCCGAGCTCAACAACTCGGCGCGTTGGGCGAGTCGTTGGTCCGCGGTGAGCCTGGGCCGACCCCTCCGCGTTCGCGTTGCCATCGCACCTACGGTATCGGCCGGCCACCGGTGTGACCCACATCACGCTTGCATTTATCTACTATCCGTAGAACAATAGGGCCATGTCCCAGAGCACCGCTGTCGCCACCGCAGACCGCTATCAGGATCCCGCAGAGGTCCCCACCTCCGCGAACCGGCCGATCCCCACACGTCGGATCGACTTCGGTTTCGGTGAGGTGGACCTACCCCGGCACTTCATGGGCGACGACCTCGTGTTCAGCCACTTCGTCGCGGTGCTCAGCTGCCTGTTCCCCGAGGGTGAGGACTTCTTCGTGAAGTCCGTGCGCAACTACCGCGACCGGATCGACGATCCCGAACTGAAGGCACAGGTCCGCGGCTTCATCGGCCAGGAGGCCATCCACGGCAGGGAGCACCGGGCGTTCAACGAGGCCCTGCGCGACGTGGGCTATCCGGTCGGCTTCCTCGACGGTCGGGTGCGCATAGGTCTACGGATCACCTCCATGACCTCGTTCAAGTCCACCCAGCTCGCCATGACCGCCGCACTCGAGCACTACACGGCCACCTTCGCAGAGATACTGCTGAACTCCGACACCCTTCAAGCAGGTACCGACATCGACGAGATCAGGAACCTGTTCCTGTGGCACGCCCTGGAGGAGAACGAACACAAGTCGGTCGCGTTCGACGTCTTCCAGTCCGTGTGTGGCAAGGAGCGCGTCCGGATCAACGTCATGCGCGCGACCACCGTCGGGTTCCTCGCTTCGATCGCGCTCGGCATGGCGGTCTCGCTGGCCCTCGACCCGGCCTCGAGGGACCTCCCGCGGCTGCGGCGCAGCCTGGCGGCCTTCCGATCCAACCCACTGATCGGCCGCGAGATGCGCACACGGATCCGCGAGTACAACCGGCGGGGCTTCCACCCCGAGGATCGCGACACGACCGAGCTTCTGGAAACCTGGCGCACGAAGCTGTTCGGCCCCGAAGGCACCCTCCGCGACAAGCTCAAGAGCGCCCGCGCCGCCTGAACACCCACCTGCTCGACGCGCCGATCGCAACCTGGCCCCAACCGCTGCGCTGCCGTCCCCTGCATCTACGGGCGGTGACCATGTCACACCCCTCGTCCAATGTGGGAGAGGCCGGCACGGGTGGCAGGAACTGCCCCATCACCACCCGTCCGGCACCACCTGATGCCGGTACACAGCGCTCTACTCAGGACAGCGCTCTACTCAGGACAGCGC
>JBKEAI010000297.1:0-3502 GCA_047972145.1 Microthrixaceae bacterium | reverse complement strand
CCATCAGGTGGCCGATGTTCGCGAAGTGCGCCAGCGCTGACTCGGCGTCGCGGTAGCGCTCGAACACGATCGCCTCGCTCTCGTCGGCGTTGAAGAACACCTCATACTGCAGGGTTCCGGGATCCTGCGTCCTCACGATGTCCATCGCCTGTTCGGTGAGGCGTTTCCACTCGTCGAGCTGGCCGGGAAGGAACGTAACCCTCGCGATGCCCTTGATCTCATCCACTCTCAATGTCCTCCAGATAGTTGGGTGGAGCGCGGCATGCGATCGCCGCTGGCTGTTGGACGTAGCTGAAGCTGGCATCTCGACATACCACCGAGCGGCTTCTTCACCGGAAGCGCCGGGCGAGCAGCCGCACACGGTCACGACAAGCCCGCCGATCGCCGGCGAAGGCATCGGTGTCTCGTAGACGACACCGGCGAGCGCACCACGGCGCGGTCCTCGCCCGTTGCCGGATCGCCGCATTCACAGCGTCGTCAGCGCGCTGGAGGGCGAGGTCTCTAGGAGCGATGCTTGTCATAGGTCGAGATCAGGATAAGCGTGATGAGCGGTGGAGCGACCCGATGATCGCCAAGGAAGTCCGGCGACGGTTCACCCTCGATGGCTTGTCGCTCACCCCACGGTGGAGGTACGTCCGTGGCGTGATCCGGTGAGCGAAAGATGAGCTCCATTGTCAAGAAGCCGTCGTCGAGCGCACGGGAGGCGTCGGCAGCAGCGGTTCGAGTGTTGGTCCGGTGTGGATGACCAACGTGTGGTCCGGGCTTCTCCGAGCGTGTCGAGACCCGGGCCTTCCACGCCGCGAACTCCTCGGGAAGGCAGGTGCCGCATGGGCGGTAGCCGCATGCGACCGCGTCGGCCGCGCTGGCGAAGAACACCCGATCGGCGACGTAACCGCCCGTGGCGATGGCGCGTGCCGCGCTCGGGCAGTCCAGCCGTCCGTAGATCCCGCCTCTGCGGTGGCCTCCGAAGCGACCGGGGCGGTCGCTCTCGAAGTCCCCGTCCGGACCGACGAGGCGCCACATCTGCGCACTCATGTCGCGTCGTGGAACACGAGACCGAGTGTGTGCCGTCGTCCAGAGGTGACGGTGCTCACCCCGTGGCGCATCGGAGCAGCGGACCAGCCTCGGGCACTGCGCACCGGCCTGTCCCTAGTGGTGAACACCACACCGTGACCCTTGGGGATCGTGGCCGTCGTCGCCCGGGATTGTGCCCGCGGTCGTTGCTCCACGACGACGAACTCGCCGCCGGCATAGTCCTCGCCGGGGGTATCGAGACCGACGACCACTTGCAGGGGGAACACGAGCTCGCCGTAGAGGTCCCGATGAAGCGCGTTCCAATCCCCCGCCCGATAGCGCAACAGCAGCGGTGTCGGCCGTGCCTGCCCGGTGGCGTGGCACTGCTCCAGCCAGTCCTCGAACCGGTCCGGCCACTGACCGATCTCACCCCGACGAGCGGCCCAGGATCGGGCGATGGGCAAGAGCCGCGGCCAGAACGCAGCTCGTAGCGCGGCGACCATGTCGGGAAGGGGATACGAGAGGTACCGGTACTGCCCCTCGCCAAAGCGGTGGCGGGCCATGTCGATCGTGGACCGGAACCTGTTGTCGTCGTCGTAGAGGGCGACGAGCTCGGTGCACTCGCGATCGGTCAGGATCGGGCCCGTCGGGGCGATCCCGGTCGCGTCGAGTGACTCGGTGATCGTGGCCCAGTCCAGTCCGGCGATCCGACCGCCTTGTCCGGTCGAGTGGTTGGAGGCGGTCACGCCGCTTCCAGGCGAAGCAACGAACGCTTGGCTTCGGTCCCACCGAGATAGTTGCCGATGCTGCCGTCGGAACGGACCACCCGGTGACAGGGAACGAGAACCGGCACCGGGTTGTGGGCGCACGCGCTCCCCACAGCTCGGACCGCTCGCGGGTTGCCGACCGTGGCGGCAAGCTCGGCGTAGCTGGCCGTCGTGCCGTAGGGGATGCTGCTCAGATGGCTGATGACCTGCCGACGGAACCCGTGCACGAGACGGAGATCGACCGGAACCTCGAAGGTTTGCCGTCGTCCCTCGAAGTACTCACCGAGTTGGCGAGCGGTCTCTGCGGTGCGGTCAGGGAACTCGAGGATTCTCGGGCTCACAGTCCGAGCGAGCTCGGCCAGGACCACGTCGTGGTCCTCGTTCGCGAACGCCACTCGCACCACGCCTTCCGCAGTGGCCGCAACAAGCAGTGGCCCGTAGGGACTGTCGACGATCTGATAGGCGATGTCGAGGAGACCAGCACCGTCGGAACGAGAAGCGAAGGCGGTGACGAGGTTCTCCAGATGGTCGTCGCTGGGCGCGAACGCGGACCCGAGGACCTCGACGATCGACGACTCGGCTCGGGCAACGTGGTTGGTAGTCATGAGTTCAGATCCTTTCGATACAACGTTCGGAGCTTGGCGATCCCGTCGGCAGCGCTACGTCTGGCCGCGTCCGGACTGGTCTCGAGCAGCACCGCGACCTCCGCATACGGCAACCCCGCCACGTGATGCGCAACCACCGCGGTTCGTTGTCGTTCGCTGAGCCCACCCAACGCTCGACGGAGGTCGTCATCGGCTTCCTCAACGACATCTTCCAGCCCGACTTGGTCGAGCCCTTCCGACACGGGAACCGCCGCGCGATCTCGGCGCCGGATGAAATCGATGCACTTCCGTCGAGCGATGACCACCAGCCAACCAGCCACGTTGGCGTTCTCGTCAAGGTCCGGATATGCCCGCATCGCCGCGAGGAACGCCTCCGACCACGCATCGTCGGCATCCACCGGGCCCAGCATCGACCGACACACTCGCAACACCATCGCGCCGTGCTCGGCAACCACCTCGGAGAACGGCCTCATACCCATACCCTCCCAACGTCGACCATCACCCAGATGTGAGCCGACCGCCCTCCATCATCGGTGCGGACGAGCCGTCGCTCGACAATCACCCACGAGAGGTTCGAGACGGTCGACGGTATCCGAGCCAATTGATCAGTCGGTCTCCAAGTGTCACCAGGGCCTACAGAGAGTGCAAAGGGAGTTGGTCGGCGACGAGGTGCCGGTGGATGACGTCAGAGAGTCGTCGCTTGAGTGCGCGGATGGCTTCTTTGGTGGTCTTGCCCTCGGCGATCTTGCGGCCGTAGTAGGCCCGGCCGGGTGAGTCGTGGCGGAGCTTGGAGACGGCGATGAAGTGGATCGCCCAGTTGAGTTGTCGGTTGCCTCTCGGGTTCAGCCGGTGACGGACCCGGTTGCGCGAGGACGCTTCGATCGGCGCGGTCGCGTTGTAGGTGGCGAAGTGGTGCCGGGTGGCGAACCGGGCGATGGTGCGGTGTGCCCGATGATCATCGCAGCACAGATCGGCCCGCAGCCCTGCACTTCGGTGAGCGAAGTGCCTGACGCGGTCACGGCTCGGGTGATCCGCTTCTTCGATGCGGCCAAGAGTTGGTCGTAGCGGTTGATGTCGGCTGCGAGTTCCCGGGCGATCGCAAGACGCTGAGCGTCC
>JBKEAI010000282.1:0-6184 GCA_047972145.1 Microthrixaceae bacterium | reverse complement strand
GGACCCAGTCGTTGTAGGCCTGCATCATGATCAGGGCGATGTCCTTGTCCTCGCCCTCGTTGAAGGTCCTGGCGCTGAAGCCCGCCATCGTGGGGAAGTTCAACGACGCGAGCACTCCGTTCGCGTTCATGTCGCGCACCCGCTCGTGCACGTCGAAGCAACCCGGCCGCAGCTCCGCGTAGGAGCCGGGGTTGAAGCCCCACTCGTCGCGGTTCCACCCCACGGTTGCCGCCATGCCGAACGGAGTGGAGGTGGCCGAACCCTGGAAGTGCCACTCGTCGACCCCGGCATCGTTGCGGATCACCTTGGGCATGTCCGCCTTGTAGCGCTCGGGAACGTGGTTCTCGAACAGATCGGGTGGTTCGATCATGTGGTCGTCGATGCTGACCAGGATCATATCCTCGAGTTCCATAGCGGCACTTCCCTTCTGGTTCGTTCAGTTGGTTCGTCTTGCGGGTGGTTCGTGTTGCAGTTGGTTCGTGTTGCTGTTGGTTCGTCGGCGTGTCAGGCGGCGGGCCAGGCGATCGACTTGGTCTCCAGGTACTGGTCGAATCCGGCAAGGCCGTTCTGGCGCCCGACACCTGAGAGCTTGTAGCCACCGAAGGGCAGGTCCGCTCCATAGGGTGCCCCACCGTTGACCCCGAGCGAGCCGGTACGGATCCGTTCGGCGACAGCCATGGATCGCTCGTCGGACGCGGAGAACACCATCCCCGCGAGCCCGTAGTGGCTCTCGTTCGCGATGCGCACCGCGTCGTCGTCATCGTCGAAGGGGATCACCACGAGCACCGGTCCGAAGATCTCCTCCTGGGCGATCGTCATCTTGTTGTCGACATCCGCGAACAGCGTCGGCTCGACGTAGTAGCCCTTCTCCAGATGCTCGGGTCGGCCACCGCCGACGACCAGCCGTGCACCCTCATCGAGCCCGGTCTGGATGTAGCCGAGCACGCGGTCGCGCTGCTTCGCGGAGATCTGTGGACCCTGGAGCACATCGGCGCGCTGTGGGTCGCCGTATGGCACGTTGGCCATGACGTCCGCCAGCATCTCGATGCCCTCGTCGTATTTGGATCGCGGCAACAACATGCGGGTGGGGATCGCGCAGCCCTGGCCGGCGTGGGTGCAAACCGCCATGCCCATCATCGCTGCGAGGCCGAGGTCCGCGTCGTCGAGGACCACCGTGGCGGACTTGCCGCCGAGCTCGAGGAACAGGCGCTTCAACGTCGCAGCACCTTTTTCCATGATGCGCTTGCCCACGGCGGTTGATCCGGTGAACGAGATCAGGTCGACATCGGGCGAGAGCGTGAGCTCCTCACCGACCATGTGGTCCGAGCTGGTCACCACGTTGAACACACCCGCGGGGAACTCGGTCTGCTCGGCCACCAGACGACCGATGATCGTGGCGCTCCAGGGGGTGTCCGGCGCGGGCTTGAGCACCACCGTGTTGCCGGTGGCAAGGGCCTGGGCGATCTTGTTGAAGATCACCTCGAAGGGGAAGTTCCACGGGGTGATCGCGCCGACCACACCCGCCGGCTCCTTGAGCACCTTGCGGTGATCCAGCGTGCCCTGGATGCTGATCGCATCGGGGAGCTGGGTCTCCCAGGGGTACTCGTCGATCAGCTCGATCGGATAGCGGAACGCATCGGCGAGCGGAGCGTCGAGCTGGGGCCCGTTGGTCAGCATCCTCGGTGCGCCCGCCTCGAGGATCAGCTGCTCCCGCAGCTCCTCCCGGGCCCCTTCGAGCGCGGCCTGGAGCTGTTCGAGGCAGTGCTTGCGCAGCTCGCGGTCTGTGGACCAGTCGGTGGTGTCGAACGCCCGGCGCGCAGCGGCGATCGCGCGTTGCATGTCCTCGCTCGAGGCGTCGGTCACCGAACCGATGATCTCCTCGGTGGCGGGGTTGACGTTGTCGAAGGTCGCCCCTGAGGCGGCTTCGACGAGCTCGCCGTCGATGAGCATCCGTGTCTCGGGATCGACCACGTGGGTCTCGGCTGGAGCGGTGTCGGTCACGATTTCCCCCTGCGTAGCTGTGTCTTGATCCCCGTGCGATCGGTCGGATGTGTGCTGATCCCGGAGGGCCCGAGAACATGATTCGCGATCTGGCAGCACCGTATTCTAACGTTCACGTCACGTCAAAACACTAACCTGATTAAGCCCTAGTGCGATTGAGCTGTTCTGTGATCAATCCCTTCAACCTGGCTGAGGAGTCCACATGAGTCTTTTCGATGCGTTCGGATACGAGGGTCGTCGAGCCCTGGTGGTAGGCGGGGCGACCGGCATGGGGGCCGCTGTCACCGACGTGCTGGTGGACGCCGGAGCCGAGGTGGTCGTGATGGACCGCGCAGCGGTCGAACGCAACGACGTGCGCTTCATCGAGGTCAACCTTGCGGAGAAGGACTCGATCGAAGCTGCGGTCGATGAGTGTGGTGGCGAGGTGCACGCCCTTTTCAGCTGTGCCGGTGTTGCCGACGGCACCCCCGGGATCGAACGCATCAACTTCATCGGGCATCGCCACATGATCAGGCGCATGGTCGCGGACGAGATGATGCCCGCGGGGTCCGCGATCGCCATGATCTCCTCCGCGGCGGGGTTCGGCTGGGAGAACAACCTCGAACGTGCCACCGAGTACCTCGAGATCGAGGACTTCGACGAGGCGACACAGTGGGCGGTGGACCACGAGATCGCCGACTACTTCTGGTCCAAGATCACCATCTGCGCATTCGTGGCGCGCGAGGCGATGCCCATGCTCAAGCGAGGGATCAGGATCAACGCCACCATGCCCGGGCCGACCGTCACCCCGCTCGCACAGGCCAACGCCGACATGTGGCTCACCTTCGGCCAGGACTACCGCGACGAGGTGGGGATAGAGGCATCCGCCCCGCTGGAACAGGCCTACCCACTGGTGTTCCTGGCGAGCCCTGCCGCATCGGGGATCACCGGCCTCACGGTCGTGTGCGACTCGGGCTATATGGCTGCGGGTCAGTCCCATGCGTACCAGCCCGCGACCGACACTGTCGGATTCTTCCGCACCGAGTTCTGAGCCGGTTCTGACCCGGGGCCCCTGCCCGGGGTCTCAGCCGTTGGGTCTCAGGCCCTGGGTCTCAGCCGGTGGTGACCGGCAGCTTCTCCCAGCCGCGCACCGTGGAGGTGCGAGCCTGCACGGCATTGTCCCAGTCGACCTCCCACTCGGGGAAGCGCTTGAGAACCTCCTCGAGGGCAACCCGGCCCTCCAGGCGGGCCAGGGCGGCGCCGAGGCAGAAGTGGATGCCATAGCCAAAGGTCAGGTGGTGGTCGATGTCGCGGTGGATGTCGAAGGTGTCGCCGCCGGGGAAGCGCCGCTCGTCGCGGTTGGCGCTGCCGTTGACCAGCAGCATCACGTTGCCCGCTGGGATCGTGGTGTCGTAGAGCTCGACGTCGTTCATGAGGTAGCGGGCCTGCACAGGAGACGGCGCTTCGAAGCGCAGGAGCTCCTCGATCGCGTTGGGGATAAGCGATGGGTCGGCCGCGAGCTCCGCCCGTTGGTCGGGGTGGTCCGCGAGGACCTTTCCGGTCCAGCCGATCAGCCGTGTGGTGGTCTCGTTGCCGGCCCCTGCCAGCAGCGTCACGTATGAGAGCACCTCCTCGCGGCTCAGCTTGCGCGTGACGCCCTCGGCGTCCTCGAACTCGGCGTTGAGCAACTCGGTCATCAGGTCGTCGGAGGGGTGTTCGGCGCGCCAGTCGATGTAGTCCCCGAAGTCGTTGCCGAAGTTCGTCATCCGGGTGTCGGTTTCCATGTCGGGCATCTGGCCGTCCTCGAGGCGCAGGCCGTTGTCGAGGTTGTCGCGGATCATCTCCTGGTCGTCCTCGGGGATGCCGAGCAGCATGCCGATCGTGCGCATCGGCATCTCGGCTCCGATGTCGGCGATGAAGTCGAAGCTCCCCGAGCCCACCAGTGGGTCGAGTGCTCGGGCGCAGAACGCCCGCACCTGGTCCTCGATCGCGTTCATGCGCCGCGGTGTGAACACCCTGCTCATCAGGCTGCGGTGGCGGGTGTGATCCGGCGGGTCCTCGAATATGAACGTGCCGGGGGGCAACTCGACCTCAGCGCGGATCAGCTCGAGGATGGTGCCCTTGGCGGAACTGTATGTCCGCCAGTCGACAGCTGCCTTCTCCACGTCGTCGAAGCGGGTGACCGCCCAGAAGTCGTACCGCTCGTTGTAGTAGAGCGGCTGTTCGTCGCGCAGGCGCTTCCACAGAGGGTAAGGATCGGTGTCGATCTCGAAGTCGAACGGGTCGTAGTAGAGCTCCGGTGTAGCCGTTGGCATCGAGCTGGCCCCCTGTGCATGTTTGCGAGCTGTCGCGATCGGCCCGACCCTAGTGCCGTGCGGGCAGGGTCGACCGCTATGTGGAAGTAAGACTATTATAGAACGAGAGGCACATTCTCACCGAGTGGTCATCACGATTGCACCATCAACTGGAACCTGGGAGTGGAACGCGATCTCGTGGAACACGACCTCGTGGAACACGACCTCGTGGAACACAGAGCCCGAAGGGGGATCCGTTGCAGATCGGACTCATGGTCGGTCCCGAACGCGGCCGGTACGAATCCAAGGTGCGACGCCTGCAACGCGACGCGCGTTGGGCAGAGGATGCCGGCCTGTCGACCGTGTGGGTGCCCCAGATCCCCGACGAGTTCGATGCGCTGACCGCGGTGAGCGTGATGGGGCTGGCGACCGAGCGGATCGAGATCGCAACCGCGGTGGTCCCTGTGCAGCCCCGCCATCCGATCGCCCTCGCGCAACAGGCGCTGTCCACCCAGGCGGTGTGCGAAGGGCGGCTCAGCCTCGGGCTGGGCGTCTCGCACCACTGGATCATCGAGGAGATGCTGGGCCTGCCCTATGAGCGGCCGTTGGCCACGATGAGCGCGTATCTCGACGTGCTCGATGCAGCGCTGGCCGGCCCGGGCACCGTCGAGGTCGACAACGGACTGTTCTCGGTGCACAACCCACTCGATGTCACCGATGTGGTGCCGACCCCGGTGATGCTCGCAGCACTCGGACCTCGGATGTTGCAACTCGCAGGGGAGCGTACCGACGGCACGATCCTGTGGATGGCCGACGAGCGATCGATCGAGTCGCACGTCGCACCACGTATCAATGCTGCTGCGGCCGGCGCGGGACGGGCTGCGCCACGGATCGTCGCGGGCGTACCGGTGTGCGTGTGTGGCGACGACGAAGTCGAGATCGCGGTGCAGCGCGCCAACAGGCTCCTCGCCGAGGCCGAGGTGTCCCCCAACTACCAACGGCTCCTCGACCGGGGCGATGCGCGCGACGTGGGCGACATCCTCGCAGCGGGCTCGGAGCAGGCCGTGACCAAGCGGTTGGCGTCCTTCGCCGAAGCGGGCGCCACCGACGTGTCGGTGCGTGTGGTTCCGATCGGGGACACCCGTGACGAGTTGATCGCATCGCGCGAGCGCACCCGGGAGTTCCTCGCAACGCTCGGAGGGGTGATCTGAGACTCCCGATCCAAGCCCGCCGATCCGAGCCCCCTATCCAGAGACCGATCCGAGACCGAATCGACCATCCAACAGTTGGAGGATCCCAACCCATGCCACCGAAGCGATTTCTCGACGTACCAGTGTTCGACGCGGACAACCACATGTACGAGACGACCGAGGCGCTCACCAGGCACCTGCCGGATCGCTACAGGAACGCAATCGAATACGTGGAGGTGCGCGGACGCACCAAGATCGCGGTGCGCGGCCAGATCAGCGACTACATCCCGAATCCCACCTTCGACGTCGTCGCGCGCCCTGGGGCTCAGGAGGACTACTTCCGCGACGGCAACCCCGAGGGCAAGAACCGCAGGGAGATATTCGGCGAACCGATGCGTTCGATCGACGCGTTCTGTGAGCCGGCCTCGCGCGGCGAGCGGGCTCCTGGTCGGCATGCGCTCCTCCGAGAGCGACAACTCGCGCTTTTCGAACGAGTGGATTGGCGGTGACTCCGAGATGTTGCCGTTCCAACCCCGGGCGTTCGAGATGCTCTCGCAGTGGCGTCCGATCGAGGATTCGGTGGCCGCGCTGATCTGCCACGGGGCCCTGTCGGACCATCCCCACCCCGAGGGACTTGCCGATCCCGCCAGCTACGTCGACGAGTTGGAAGGTGCTCCCAACGAGAGCGTACGCAAGATCATGGGAGGCAACCTTGCGCGT
>JBKEAI010000251.1:0-6900 GCA_047972145.1 Microthrixaceae bacterium | reverse complement strand
CACGGTCATGACATCCCCGACACCCCGGAGGTGCGGGCGAAGATCGACGAGGCGCAGAGCTCAGCGCTTTCGGCGCTGGGCCTCGATGCCAGGAAGGTGGCGGTCTGGGAGGACGGATTCCGCTCGGTCGACGAACTCGACCGCTCCTTTGAGTGGTGGTACTTCGACATGCACCTCGACGACGGCTCGACACTGGTGGTCACCTACAACTCCAAGCCCAACACCGCCCCCAACGGACCCCTCGACCCGTCGGTGCTGGTCATCTACCACGGTGCGGACGGCACCAAGATCCGTGACGACGTGCGGCATCCGCCCGAATCGTTCTCGGCGAAACGCGACATCTGTGATGTGGCCGTGGGGCCCAACACAGTGCGCGGCGACCTCGAGTACTACGAACTGCACATAGAGGATGCCGGTGTGACCGCGGACCTGCGGCTCGACCGTGCGTCACCGTCGTGGCGACCCGGCGCGGGGCTCACCTACTTCGATTCCGCGCACAAGGACTACTTCGGGTGGGTCGTGCCAGTGCCCTACGGCAAGGTGTCGGGCACGATCACCGTCAACGGCGAGACCCGCGAGGTCACCGGCTCGGGCTACCACGACCACAACTGGGGCAACAAGGTCATGGACGCGGGCCTCGACCACTGGTTCTGGGGTCGGGCACACATCGGGGACTACACCGTGGTGTACGTCAAGATGACCACGAAGGGCCTCTTCGGCCTGGGTGCGATCAACATCCCGACGTTCCTGCTCGCCAAAGGCGACGAGGTGATCACCGACGACATGGTGCCGCTGCGCCTGGAGACCTCCGGTGAGGTCGACGGCCCCGGGCACCAGAGCTATCCGACCGAGCTGCGTTGGAGTTGGCGCACCGACGAGGGCAGCGTCGAGATGCACATCACCAACGTCGAGATGATCGAGGCTCTGGAGAACGCTTCGGGGCACAAGGGCCCGCTGCACGGGTTGCGCTCGATGTTCGAGCACCCGATGTACTACGACTTCAACGCTGACATGACCCTGAGCATCGACCTCGCAGGTATCGACGAGACCGTGACCGGTCGGACCCTGTTCGAAAAGATGATGTTCCGCTGATCGGACTCTGTGGAGGGGTTCTTCACCTGTCAGCCGACCTGCGCTCATGGCGGGCAACCCGTGGGTGGACGCGGTTGTCGTGGGCCCGTCGGTGGTACATGTCCAGGTCGGCGCGGCGCAGGACATCTTCGGCTGAGGTGGCATCCCCCGCGGCGCGCCTGGCAGTGCCTACCTCCACGTGGATTCCGGGGATGCTGTTTCGGTCGTCCAGCGAAAGCGGTTTGTCACAGCTCGACCGGATCCGGTGCGCAGTCTCCTCGAGCACCTCGCTGTCGGCACCGGGCATGATGACCACGAACTCGTCGCCACCCCAGCGGGCCACCGTGTCCGAGCCGCGCACTGCCCGGCGTATCCGCTGGGCCACAGCGCACAACACCTCGTCACCAGCAGCGTGCCCGTAGCGGTCGTTCACCCCCTTGAACCCGGAGATGTCACAGAAGAGCAGCCCGAACTCCACTGGGGATCTGCCAAGGCCGTCGAGGATCTCCTCGAAGCGGTTGCGGTTCACCAACCCGGTGAGGTGGTCGGTCCTGGCCTCGGCGGCGAGCGCTTCCTCGCGGCGGTGGCGCTCGGTCAGGTCCACGATCTGTGAGACGAAGAACCGAACTGCACCGGCCTGGTTGCGTACGGCTACCACCGACAGGTCCGCCCACACGGTCCTGCCGTCGGCGCGGACGTAGCGCTTTTCGATCCGGTAGCTGTTGCGGGTCCCCTCGAGGCACTGCACGAGCAGGTCGAGGTCGTCGTCGAGGTCGTCGGGGTGGGTGAGGTCCTGGAAAGAGAGGTTCAGTAGCTCGGTCGGACTGTGCCCGAGTATCGCAGCGAGCGCCGGGTTCACGTGCAGGAACGCACCTGTGGTGTCGACCAGGCAGATCCCGATGGGGGAGTAGAGCATCGCCAGCTCGAATTGGTGCGCATTGAGGTCGGGGTCCTCTGCGCTCGAGGTGCTTCGATCGCGGATCACTCCGGCCATGGGAACGTCGAAGCGTGCCAGCGGAAGGGGTGCCGGGTGTGCGAAGAGGTAGCCCTGCGCCGCGGAGATGCCCACCGAGGCCACCGCGGCCAGCTCCGTGGGGGTCTCGACCCCCTCGGCGACGACCGTCGCCCCGAGCTTGTCGGCCACCTCCACCGCGGCGTGGGCGAGGGCCCGCCGGGCGGGGTCGGTGTCGATCCCGCGGGTGATCGAAATGTCGAGCTTGAGGAAGTGGGGGCAGAGCTCGAGCACGTGCGTGAAGCTGGAAAAGCCGGCTCCGACATCGTCGACCGCGATCCTCACACCCGCCGAGCGAAGGCGCTCGAGCGCAGAGACCACCTTGGCGTAGTCAGCCACGGCATCGTGTTCGGTGATCTCCAACACGATCCTGCGTGGGTCCGAATCGAGGATCGCCTCGGTGAGGCGGGGGTCATCCAGGGTGCCTGGTGATGCGTTGATCGCCAGGTAGTGCTCGGGGGGTAGCTCGGGGAGCTGTTCGAGTGCGCAGGCGATCGCTGCAAGCTCCAGGTCGGGCGCCATGCCCACCGACTGGGCGTCGGTGAACCAGCCTTCGGTCGACTGATCCGAGTTGTCGAACCTCGCGAGCGCCTCCGCGCCGACACTGCAACCGGTGTCGAGTGACACGACCGGTTGGAACACCATGTGGAACCGGCTGCGATCGATCGTGTCGTGCACGCGGCGGCGCAGCTCCCGTTCACGGCGAAGCGCCGGTGTGCGACCGGCGAGGATCTCACTGGTCAGGTCTGCGACGAACCCGAGAGCCTCCGATGCGGACTCGCCCAGAACTTTGGGGGAGTCGTTGGCGCAACAGACCATCCCGATGACTTGGTGGTTCTCATCGACCACGGGAGCACCCATGTACGCGCCGATGCCTACACGCCGGGGCCCACTCAACGACGTCGCCGCGCTCTGCGCAGCGACGTCGGGGATGACACTGGGAAGTTCGCCGGCCAGCACCTTCGCGCACAGTGTCTCGTCGAGCGGGCCGTGGTCACCGGCGCGGATCGGCATTGCCGAGGACGCTCTGTGCTCGACCACCTCCAGCACCATCTCGTCACGATCGAAGCTGGACATCCAGGCAACGTCCATGTCGTACCGCTCCCGAACCTTGCACAACAGGCGCCCCACCAGTTGGTTCATCGCCTGTCCCCCAGCGTCGTCAAAGGTCATGTACGGCGTCAGATCGGTCCCGAATGTGGTGGGTTTAGGTTTCTGCGCGGATTTTCTTCCGGTGGGCGGGTTGCTGTTCGGCGGGCGGATTGCCGTTCGATAGGTCAGTATCTCCTCCATGACCTCATCGGAACCGCACGATCGAACCCGACAGGTACGAGAGCTTGCAGCGGGTTCACGTCTCGAGGGAAAGGTCGCTGTGGTGACCGGCGGAAGCCGTGGAATCGGCCTGGAGATCTGCCGCGCGTTCGCCGCGGAGGGGGCGTCGCTGGTGGTGGCCAGTCGCAAGATCGACAACTGCGAGGCTGTTGCCGCGGAGCTCTCCCATCGGTACGGGGTTGAGGTGCTTCCCCTGGCGGTCAACGTGAGCGACTGGGAACAGTGTGATTTGTTGGCGGCTTCCACCTACGGGCACTTCGGGCGCGCGGACGTGCTGGTGAACAACGCCGGAATGTCACCGCTGTACCCGTCCCTGGGAGAGGTGAGCGAGGCGCTGTTCGACAAGGTGATCGGTGTCAACCTGCGGGGTCCGTTCCGTCTGGGTGCGCTCTTCGGTGAACGGATGCGCGCCGAGGGCGGTGGTTCGATCATCAACGTGTCTTCGGTCGAGGCCAAGCGTCCCAGATCGCACGCGCTTCCCTACGCGGCGGCAAAGGCCGGCCTCGAAGCACTAACCCAAGGACTTGCGAGTGCGCTGGCACCCGAGGTGCGGGTCAACACGATCCGTTGTGGGATGTTCGCGACCGACATCTCGGCCGCCTGGGGCGACCCCGAGGCGGTCGATGCCATCGCCCGCGCCAACGTGCCTCTCGGTCGACCCGGCGAGCCCGAGGAGGCCACGGCTGCTGCGGTGTTCCTCGCGAGCGACGACTCCGGCTACTGCACGGGAAGCTCGATCACGGTCGACGGGGGCATCATGCTCTGAGGAGGGCAGCCGGAGTCCCCGGTGCAAGTCGATAGGTCGATCGAGTGAGGCTCAGAGGGGGCACAGAGGGGTACAGAGATCGACGTGCGAAGCGAGGTTGTGAGTGAATTGGGTTCACCGATCATCGCAGGCAAATATGTATTGAAATGTATCGAAACATGTTGTCACTCCTGCTTTGACGGGTAGATGTTCGTGTGATTGTTGACACACGTTCCATTTGTGGCTCTACTGTGTACCGAGGCCGCCAGCGGGCGTTGGCGGTGACCCTGGAGGGGGATCTATGAAGGTTCGCCATGCACTGATGCCCGTGATCGGGATGATGGCACTCGTCGCCATGGCCTGCGCGCCAACCCCTGGGCCGGGAACGACCACCACGACCACGACCACCATGCCGCCGGCCCCGGTGGCGGTTGCCAACGGGTCGCCCACCGTGGGATACGCCCCGCTCGTAGTCTCCTTCGACTCGTCTGGCTCACTACCGGGGACGGGTAGCGGGCTCACCTACACCTGGGACTTCGGCGACGGCAGCCCGACCGAATCGGGCCCGACCGCTTCGCACACCTACGCGACGGTCGGTACATACACGGCGACCCTCACCATGACCAGCACGGCGGGCTCGTCGACTTCGCCCGGTGTGGAGGTCACGGTCACGGCCGACCCGAACCCCAAGTACTTCGTGAAGCCCACCGGTAGCACCGGCTCGGGCTGTGGTCCGATCAACAACCCGTGCGCTTCGATCGTCGAGGCCCAGGCCAACGCGGTCGCCAACGGCGTCGGGATCATCCGGGTCGCCGGTGGCTCCTACACCGGTTCGCTGAACCTCGCGTCCAACATGGACATCTCCGGAGGCTGGGCACAGGACTTCAGCGACTTCGGCGTCGGTGAGGTCAGCACGATCTTCGGTACCGCCACTTCGGATCCGGTGACGATCAACGGTGTGTCGAACTCCCAGATCAGCGGGTTCAGCATCCAGGGGGTGGCCCGCACCTCGGGCAACGCGACCGGCATCTCGGTCACCGGCGGATCCTCTGGGATCAAGATCGGTGATATCGACAATCCCCAGACCCAGGTGGGTGGTGGCACCGGACCGAACGCGACCGGCGTGCTCGTGACCGGTGGCTCTCTGGTCAACATCGAGAACGCCGACATAAACAGCGGCACGACCACCGGCGCAGGTGCGAGTGCCTACGGCGTGCGGGCCCTCGGGCTCTCGGTGCTCAACGTCACCCTCTCGGAGGTGACAGCCCAGCCCGGGGTCAACGGGGTGAGCGCACCGGCGGGCACCCCCGGCCAGGCCAGCTCGGGCAACAACGGTGGCAACGGTGCCAATGCGAGCGGCCCGTCCAGCCCCGGCAACGGTGGTGGCGGGGGTAGCGGTGCCTACAACGGTGGCTCCGGCGGGCGCGGTGGCGACTACAGCAGCTCGGGCAATGGAGGTGGAACCGGTGGCGGACCCACTGGCGGCTCCGGTGGCAACGGCGGCTGCGGCTCGCTCTTCGGCTGTGGCACCAATGCCGGTGGTGGTGGCGCCGGCGGTAGGGGAGTGGCAGGGAACGCCGGGTTGGCCGGGAGCAACGCCCCCGTCGCCGGCGATCTGTGGACCTCGACCAACGGCACCGCCGGCTCTGCGGGCGCCCCGGGCAGCGCCGGTGGTGGCGGTGGCGGAGGCAAGTCCGCCAGCGCATCCGGTGGCGGTGGTGGTGGCGGCGGCGGTGCCGGCCATGGTGGTGCTGCGGGCACGATCGGCGGCACCTCCGGCGGTGGTTCCTTCGGGGTCTACGCCAACAGCGCCAGCGTCAACCTGCACTCCTCCACTGTTACGTCCTCAGCTGGTGGTACCGGTGGCAACGGTGCCAACTCCGGTCGAGGTGGCAACGGTGGCAACGGTGGTGAGGGTGGCGACAAGTCCTGCTGTGAAGCCAGCGGTGGTGGTGGTGGCGGCGGTGGCGGTGCGGGCGGCGGTGGCGGTGGTGCCGGCGGTGGTGCCGGTGGCCCGTCCATCGCTGTGTTCCACATCGGCGTCGGCTCGCTGAACCTCACCGCATCGTCGCAGTTCCGTCCGGTGTTCCCAGCAGGCGGCGGCAACGGTGGAGCCGCTGCTGCACCGGCGACCGGTGGAATCGGCGGCGTCCAGGGCAACTGTTCGCTTATCGGTGCCTGCGGGAGCGGCGACGGCGGCGTGGCCTCACCCGGCAACGGTGGCCCTGCCGGTGCACACGGGCCTGCGGGCCAATTGTTCCGGGTGTGGGACAACGGCACCACAACCAGTTGATCCACTTCGGGGGAACCACACGGTTCCCCCGAGTCCTTTCAGAGCGCCCTTGATGCGCGATCCAGCAGGAACGACGACGACAACACGACCGGGCCCCACCGGAGGCGACATGCACAACCGATCGGCAACCAGTTCCCTGAGGCGCCTGTCGGTCGCGGCAGTCGCGTTCGCGCTCATCGGCGGCATCGTCGCATCGTGTACCCCGGCGCCGACCAACCCCAACCCGCCGACGGGCAACCAGCAGTTCTGTGCGTTCTGGGACAAGGTGGAGGACGCACCGCCGACCGAGGACCAGGCGGTCCTGGTTAAGAACGACGTGGTCGCACTGGCGGAGGACACCACCGTCAGCGGTCAGGAGTGCACCGACTCAGGCGCACGGGTGGAACTCGACGGTGCGGTGCTCGCCGAGGGTGAGGAGGTACCCGAGGAGCTCGGCAACCCCGATTC
>JBKEAI010000222.1:0-8761 GCA_047972145.1 Microthrixaceae bacterium | reverse complement strand
CGCCGGCATCACCGCTTGGAGCACTCCAACCTCGACTGGAAACTCCACACCGTGACGGTTGCGGATCTGCCCGCCGAACTAGCCGAACAACACCGGCAACGAGCCATCAACGCTGGGCTCGACCCCGACGAGTCGGCCAGCTCAGCCTGCACCGGCCGCTCGGGTAGCGCCGGTGGTACGGAGCGAGGTGAAGAGGCACGAAGTGGACAGGTCTGGGGTGGACAGGTCTTGGGTGGAAACGAAAGCGACCCGGGTGACTCAGGTGGTTCTGGGTGCAGCAACGTCAACACCGTGCGGATCTGGACCGGCCCCGACGGCCAAAGGGTGCTCGCACAGATCGCCGCAGACCACCACCCACCACCAATGGGCAAGCCGGATACGTCACCTGGCATGAGCGACCCACCACCACCACCTGACGGATGAGGCTGCCGATTCGCTTTCGAGCTGGTCGGCCAGCCCGAGAAGCCTGGTCGGCCAGGCCGATAACCAAGACGCGCCAATGGAATACCCGCGCGCGTGTTGCGCGAAGTCACATGCAACACCGAATCAACCGCTACGGACGTTCGATACCACTACGGCCGCGCGGGTCTGCTGGATCCACGCATCTGGGGCTGATCACCGGCAGGTGTTCGGGCAGACGGTGTTCGGGCAGACAGACCGGCGCTCCGGTAGGGAGCTAGCGGGCGAGTAGTTCTTCCACTACGAGCCGGGCGCTCTCCGCGGAGGCACCCGTACCGGGCCAGCCGTGGGGCTTCACCGAATCGCCCACCAGGGCGAGCCCCGGAAGCGGGTTGCGCTCCTGGGGGTCGGTGCCCGGCCATGACCGGTACACAGGCCAACTGCCCCGGTAGGTAGCCGACTGCAACAACCGGCCCCGGTCCCGCCATCCGGGCAGGATGTCGTCGACATCTTCCAGGTGACGTTGCATCTCTCCCTTGGGGTCGGAGTCGTCGGTGGAGGATTCGAACGTGGAGATCGTCTCCATGTAGTGCCAACCTTCGGGGGCGAGCTCCGGGGCCACGAGGGTCGGGGTGGTCACCAGGCAGACGCATCTGGTGCCTGTCACCACGACCGCCGGGGAGTCGAAGTAGGGCTCCTCCAGCGCTATGAAGTTGGTGATGCCAGGTGCGCTCAGTACGTCGTCGACCGCCGGTAGGGCCTCGGCTGCCTCTGGGGGCAACATGTCGGCGGTACCTGTCACACCGACATCGGAGATCACCGCATCAGCGCGTATCTCCTCTCCGTCGCGCATCTTCGCTCCCACAACGGTCGGATCCCCCTCGCGGGTCTCGACGATCAGCTCCTTGGCAGAGGACCCCAACCGGATCGTGCCATCGTTGGAGGTGACGAAGTCAGCGAGGTTCTGCGCGAGTCGGATCGAGCCGTCCGGAGGTATCCCGTGCTTGCCGCGCCCCGCGGTCGCGGTCAGGTAGTCGAAGAACGCCTCCGCGGTGACCTCAGCAGCGTTGATGCCCATGAACGCCTGGCACATCGAGTGGATCGCGTCCACGACCATCGGGCCGGCTCCCCGATCGGCAAGCCATCCGGGTAGGGGCTCGGAGGTTGCGGGGTTGTCCCCGCCGAGCGCCCCTCGTATTGCTCCCATGATGGTCCCCACATCGGAGCCGTCCACCTCGGAAGCCGCCGCGATCAGGGACCTGAGGCCACCGCTGGTACCCGTACCGACCACCTCACCGTTCACGAGGTAGGCCGTCCGCTCATCTATTGCGCGCACGGGGAACTCCACGCCGAGGTCGGTGAAGGTGTCGGCCAGGGGGTCGTCCATGGCGATCAGGAACGCCCCGCTGGGAAGCTTGAACCCCTCGACCTCACGGGTGCTCCAGCGGCCGCCGACGTGGCGGAGCCGCTCGAGCAGGGTGACATCCCAACCCGCCCCTGCCAGCCGAGCGGCGCTGCACAGGCCTCCGACACCTGCACCGATGACCAGGGCGGACGGGGCAGAGCTCAAGACTGGACCTGTCGCTGGATCTCCGCGACCGCCTCGAAGCTGGGGCCTACACGGCCTGCGTCGGTAAGGAAGGAGACGTTCCACAGCACGGTGTGCTGGCAACCGGCATCCTCGAGCTCCTTCAACTCGGCGATCACCTCGTCGACCGAGCCGTGCAGGATCGCCTCGGCCACCACCTCGACGGGGACGCGGTCGAGCACCTCTAGGATGCCCTCACGGTCGAACCGTGACGGGATGAAGTCGTTGAAGCCGTATGTTCCCTCGCCCAGCGGTGGCGCTACCCCGTGCCGTTCGTAGACATGGGCCGGCAGCTGGAGTGCGATCACCTTGTACATCGGGTGTTCGAACAGCTTCAGGCAGTCCTCCTTGGACTCACCGATGCAGGTGTACGCCCACAGGCCCGCCTCGAAGGGGCGCTCGACTCCGGCGTCGGATCGCGCCTGGAGGATCTGGCCGAGCCTCGACCGGTAGTCCTCCGGTGCCATCACGGTCGGGAGCCAGCCATCAGCGAGGCGCCCGGCGATCTTGAGCATGCGGGGGCCGTGAGCGGCGACCCAGATCGGCGGGTACTCCCCGTCGGCCACCGGTCCCAGACCCAGTACCGCGTCCTCGTGGGTCCAGAACTGCGAGTCGTAGGAGACGTTCCCCTCGTTCTCCCAGAGGAGCCTCACGATCTCGAGGGCCTCCTCGAGCCTTGAGGCCGGCTTGTCTATCGACAGCCCGTAGGGGATGGCGTTTTCACCCTCGCCGGTACCGATGCCGAATATGCAACGGCCACCGGAGAAGTGGTCGATCGAGAGGAACTCCTGGGCGAGCATCGCCGGGTGTCGTCGGATCGGGTCGGTCACCGAGGACCCGATCTTGATCCGCTCGGTGCTGACCGAAGCTGCGGTCATGCACGCCACCGTGTCGAGGAACAGGTGTGCGTTCGGCTGGCGGTGAGCGAGAGGGGTGAACTCGGTGGTCCAAAGGCTCTGGGGATGCCAGGCCATCAGGTGATCCGGCCACCATGCCGAATCGAAGCCTGCCGCTTCGTGTTGTTGAGCTGTCTTGGTCACCGCGCTGGCTGGCGGTGTGACCATTCCGGTTGCCCCGATCTTCATCTGATTCCCATCTCCTTGGCGATGATGTTGCGTTGGATCTGTGTCGACCCTCCGGCGACCTCGTAGAGCTTCGCTTCGCGGTAGAAGCGCTCCATCTCGAACTCCTTGGTGTAGGAGTAGCCCCCGAGGATCTGCATGCCCCGGGTGGCCTGGCGCGTGGCTGCCTCGGTGGCGAATGTCTTGGCCATCGAGGCCACCTTCGACGAGGGCTTGCCCTGGTCGGTGAGCCACGCAGCCTCGTAGGACAACAGCCTGGAGGCCTCCGTCTCGGTCTCCATGTCGACCAACATGTGGCTGATCGCCTGGAAGCTCGCGATCGGTTGGCCGAACTGCTCGCGCTGCTGGCCGTATTCGAGGGCCATGTCGGTGCAACGTTGCGCAAGTCCCGTGCAGATAGCGGCGACAGCGATGCGCTCGGCGTCGAGGGCCTTGTGCAGAGCACGCCAACCCTTGTTGACCTCCCCGATGATCGCGGAGCCGTCCACCCGCACCTCGTCGAGGCCGACCTCGCAGGTCTTGACGGCGTTGTGGCCGATCTTGGGGATCCCGTGGACCGTGATCCCCGGCGTGGAGGTGTCGACCATGAACACCGACACGCCGGCATGACGTGACTCTGTGGATCCCGTGCGGGCGCTCAGCACCAGGTAGTCCGCCACGTGGGCACCGGTGGAGAAGATCTTCGACCCGTTGATGATCCAGGAATCCCCGTCGGGTTCCGCACGGGTTCGCAGCGCCGCAGCATCTGATCCGGCCTCGGGTTCGGTCAGCGCGAACGCCGTGCGGAGTTCCCCTGCGGACATCCTGGGAAGGAACTCTGCCTTCATCGCGTCGGACCCGCCACCGAGGATGGTCTGGTTTCCGAACACTGCGGTTGGGACGTAGGTCATGTTGACCGACCCGCCGAAGCGGCCCAGCTCTTCGGAGATCACCGTGAGGTCGACCATTCCGCCCCCGGAACCACCGAAGTGCTCTGGCACTCCCACCCCGTACAGGCCAAGCTCAGCCAGTGCCTCGAAGAGGTCGAACGGATACTCCTCGCGCGCCTCGAGATCATCGAGCCAGGCCTTCGTGCAGTGCTGCTCGAGTAGGTGCCGCACGACCTGACGCAGCTCCTGCTGCTCGTCTGTCAACTCGAAGCGCATGTATCAGATATCACCATATCTGACGTTCAACGTCAAGAATTACAAGCCGATGGAGACGGCGCAGTCTCAACCTCGAGCCTTCTCATCAACCAGCACATCAACAGGCGCATCACGAAGGTCTCCCGCCATATCCGAACACCACATCGCGAGCCCCGGCATGGCTTCGGAGGTGGCCTCAGCCCCTGATGCGGTCGTTCCATGCCGCGAATCGCTCCGGGAACTCGCTCCCCTTCAGGGCAACGGCCTGCGAGCGGACCTCCTGTTCGAGGATCTCGGCCTCCAGGTCGAGTTCCATCGAGCGGTACACGTTCAACCTGGTCGTCTCGACCGCGTGAGCGGGCATCTCCGCCAGCGAGGTGGCCATCTCCAGGGCGTCGGCGAGGGGATCGTCGACGATGCGCGACACCAAACCCACTCGGGCGGCTTCCTCGGCCTCCACCAAGCGTCCTGAGTACAGGATGTCCAGCGCGGTCGCGGTACCCACCACCCGTGGCAGGAAGTAGGACACCCCGTAGTCGGGCACGATCCCGATGCTGATGAAAGGTGCGCCCAACCTGACCGTCGGGGATCCGAACCTGATGTCGCAGGCCAGGGCGAGACCGAAGCCTGCACCCACCGCTGCTCCACGAACCGCTGCGATCGTCGGCTTGCGCAGTCGCCTGATAGCGACCGGTGTGGCGTGGGTCCGTCGCACGAAGCGCTCGGCATCGGTGCTCGTCTCCTGCTTGAAGCCCGACGAGTCGAGATCGGCCCCGGCGCAGAAGTTCTCCCCCTCGCCCGTGACCACCACGCAGCGAACCCCTGGGTCCTCATCGAGCTCCGCAAAGGCATGTGGCAGCAGCCGGGTCAGCAGCGCATCATCCAGAGCGTTCATCCGCTGCGGCCGGTTCACCCTCAACACGGCGACCCCATCGGTGCGGCGGTCGATCTGGAGAACGTCCTCGGTCATGGCGAAACCTCCATCGCGCATCTCAGGCAACCCGGTGCTCTCGGAACTCGATGCACCCTTGCCCTCGGACTACTACGAGTTTAACGTTAATCGTATGATCTTGGAACTACAATGGTGGATCTGTAGCTGCCGGCCACCGGTCGGGCGTGCAGCGCGAACGATGACCTGCCACATGGGCGCGCGATGACCGGTGTAGGACTCGCCGTACCCCAGATGGGACCGGGGGTCGATGGTGGCCTCGTGATGGAGTTCGCACGTCGCGCAGAGGCGGCCGGATTCACGAGCCTGTGGGTCCAGGAGCACTTCTTCCACCCGCTGCAACCGAGCTCCGACTACGCGGGCATCGCGGGCGCCCGGGCCCCGGAGGTCTACCGCTCCTGCCTTGCTCCCACCGAGTTGCTCACCGCGGTTGCATGCGCGACGCAGCGATGTGCCGTCGGCACCAGCATCCTCGTCGCCGGATACCACCGCCCCGTCGAGTTGGCACAGCGACTGTCGACCATCGACATCCTCTCCGACGGCCGCCTGGTCGTCGGACTCGGGGCCGGTTGGTCGGCCGAGGAGCACCGCCAGATGGACGTCGATCCCAAGACCCGCGGTGCGCGCATGACCGAGTTGGTGGCCGCACTTCGTGCATGTTGGGAGGACGACCCCGTGGAGTTCCACGGTCGCTTCTTCGACTGGCCCGCCGGCTTCGTGTCTCCCAAGCCGATCCAGGATCGGATCACACTTCTCGCAGGAACAAGCAGCAGGGCGGGCCTGGAGAGGACCGCCCTTCACTTCGACGGTTGGAATCCAGCCGGAGTGCCGATCGCCGCGCTGAGAAAGGTCGTACCCCGCCTCCAGGCGATGCGACCCGACGCTTCAGCACCCTTGAGCGTCTGGCCACGACTGTTCGTACAGTCCCCCGTCGG
Organism: Microthrixaceae bacterium; assembly: GCA_047972145.1. Lineage (GTDB taxonomy): Bacteria > Actinomycetota > Acidimicrobiia > Acidimicrobiales > Microtrichaceae > JAMLGJ01. The sequence goes on along the minus strand of JBKEAI010000222.1, from coordinate 2,684 downwards.
TCCCCCGGACCCCGACGCGATACCGCCCCAGGTTGGACAAGCAAGGGAGGCAGGCTTCGCCGAGGTGATCATCGACGCGCACTTCTGGGAGGGGATAGAGAAGCCGTCTGACTGGCTCGATCTGATCGACCGCTACGCGGAGTTGACCCCGGGCCGGTGACCTCGCCCGCTGAGCACGAATGGAGCTACCGGTGACCAGAGTCGATGCATCCCCCGATTTCCTCGCGAACGCCCTGCTGCGCTCCCCCGAGTCGGTCGCGCTGTACTTCCTCGATGAGGCGTACACGTTCAGAGTGGTCGACGAGTTGGCATCCACATTCGCAAGCGGGCTCTTGCAGTACGGACTGGCCCCAGGTGACCGCTTCGCGCTTCTTTCACCGAATCACCCGGTACACATGACAGCACAGCTCGCCGCCTGCCGCAGTGGAGCCACACTGGTTCCGTTGAACGTCCGGCTCACCCCTGGTGAACTCGGCTACATCATCTCCGACGCAGATGTAGGGCTCCTGGTTGCCCACGAGGACTGCGAGGAGCTCGTCGAGGGGTTGCTCGAACGGTCGCCGCAGCTCACGGTGTGGTGGGTCAAGCGCAACGATCCCCATGTCGGTCGGGTCGCTTCGGGATCGTTTCCAACGTTCGCCCCCCTCGACCCAGAGGCGATAGCGACGATCCTGTACACCTCGGGCACCACCGGGCGACCGAAAGGCGCGAAGATCTCCAACCGGGCCCACGACGCCCGAATCCTCGCCTACGCCCAGGGCTCGAGTCTCCGCCGTGGAGGGGTGACCCTTCAGGTGCTACCGATGTTCCACATCGCAGCCACATACGTGTTCGCATCGGTGTACCTCGGCGGTACCAGCGTCATACTCGAGGCATACGATCCCCAGGCCGTGGCAGACACCATCGAGAGGTACGGCGTCACACACACATGCCTGGTTCCGACGATGATCACCGATGTCGTCGAGAACTGCGACCACTCGAAGTTCGCAACCTTGGAGACACTCCTGTACGGCGCATCTCCGATCGACGCCGGTGACCTGCGTCGGGCACGTGCGGCATTGGGATGCGACTTCGTCAACTCGTTCGGTCAAACAGAGACTGGACCCGTGACCTTCATGCTGGGCGAGGACCACGACCCCGACGACCCGCTCCGCCTCACAGCCGCCGGCAAAGCAGCCCTTGCCCACGAGGTGAAGGTGCTCGATGACGGCGGCGCTGTAGCACCACCTGGTGTGGTCGGTGAGATCGTCGTACGCGGACCACAGGTCATGAGCGGCTACCTGGGGCTTCCCGAGGCCACCTCCGAGGCACTGGCGGATGGATGGCTGCACACCGGTGACCTTGGACGGATCGATGACGAGAACTACCTCTTTGTGACCGACCGACTCAAGGACATGGTGATCTCCGGCGGGGAGAACGTTTATCCCCGCGAGGTGGAGGCAGTGCTGGTCGAGCATCCGGGTGTGCGTGAGGTCGCAGTCATCGGTGTCCCCCACCCGAGGTACGTCGAGACCCTGCACGCGATCGTCGTGCCCGAGGGTGGCCCAACCGAGGAGGCCGACCTCGTCGAGTTCTGCCGTGCTGAACTGGCTGGTTACAAGGTTCCCAGATCGTGGAGCTACACCGACGAGCTGCCCCGCACAGCCACGGGAAAGGTGATCAAGACGATCCTGCGCGACGACTGGCTGGAACAGAACACCTCCGGATCGGGGTAACGGCCTAGCCGGCGAGGTCCTTGCGCAGCTCGCGCTTGAGGATCTTGCCGAGCGCGTTGCGTGGAAAGTCCTCCACGAACGTCACGCCCGTGAGTCGCTTGTACGGGGCGACTCGGTCGTTGACGATGGCCATGACGTCGTCCTCTGCAAGCTCCCCCGCGGTGACCGGGCGCACGAAGACGAAGGGCACCTCGCCATAGCGGTCGTGGTCCGCGGCGACCACGGCGCACTCCGCGATCCGGTCGTCTTCGTAGAGCAGCTCTTCGAGCTCTTTTGGATAGATGTTCATTCCGCCGCGGATGATCATGTCCTTCATCCGATCGACGATGTAGAGGTACCCGTCCTCGTCCATGTATCCGACGTCCCCCCAGTGCACCATCTCGCCGCGGAGCGTCTCCTCGGTGGCCTCCTCGCGTCCCCAGTAGCAGCGCAGCGGTTCGTAGAGGCCGGCGTAAGGCCCCTCGGACTTCGCCGAGGTGCAGATCTCGCCCAACTCTCCGGTCGGCACCTCGTTGTCGTCATCATCGACGATGGTGACCTCGATGTGCGGGAGAGGAACCCCGACCGAGTCGAACTTCCGGGGACGGTCGAGCGGATCGGTCGAGATGACCGCTGGACCCTCGGTACCGCCGTAGGCATGGATGAACTTGAAGTTGTGGCGCGCCTCGAAGGTTTTTCGTACCTCCGGTGACATCGGGGAGCCCCCACAGTTCGCTACGCGGATCGACGAGAGGTCGACCGCATCCTGCTCCACGGTCGGCAGGTCGAGGATGTCAGCGAACATCATGGGGATGCTCGCTCCCACGATGGTCGTGCGGTCTTCGCGCACGAAAGAGGCGAAGGTGGACGACTCGTACTTCGGCATGAGGCGGCACGTCGCCCCGGCCAGAAGCGACGACATCGGCCCCAGAACCAGGATCGACAGCAGGTAGATCGGTAGCACCGACATGAACACGTCGTCCTCGGTGA
>JBKEAI010000198.1:0-6034 GCA_047972145.1 Microthrixaceae bacterium | reverse complement strand
TGCCTCGGCGTGTTTGCGGTCAGCCTCATCAGTGGTTGGAGCCTCGGCCGGATGGCGCGTGCAGTGATCGACGCTCTCAGGCCTGCGGCCCAAGCCCTTGGTGATTGGTTCGGCGGACTGTTCCGGGTCTCCCACAGCGGTGATGGCGGTGCAGCTGGGGCCGACGAAGCTCCCGCGCCGTCTTTGTACGACCAGGATGCCGACCAGCCGCCGGCACCGAAGAAGCGCAAGCGCAAGCGCAAGCCGTCGGGGCCCAAGGTGAACGTCCCCCAGGCCGACCCTGGCGCCGCTGAGCAACTCGACCTCGATCTCGGTCCGGCGGTGGAGGGATCCCCCTGGAAGCTGCCCCCCGCCAAGTTGCTCACCCTCAGCGCCCATCACGACGTCGACGACGCGGCGATCCAGGAGCGGGGCCGCGTGCTCGAATCCGCCCTGGCCGACCACGGCGTGGAGACCCGCCTCATCGGCATGACCGCGGGGCCTACGGTCACCCGCTACGAGCTCGAGCTCGGCACCGGCGTGAAGGTGGCCAAGGTCACCTCGCTGCACAAGGACATCGCGTATGCGATGGCGTCACCCGATGTGCGCATCCTCGCACCGATCCCCGGTCGCCAGGCGATCGGCGTCGAGGTGCCCAACGAGGAGCGCCAGGTCGTCGCGGTGGGAGACATCCTCACCTCTGCTGAGGCCAAGCGGGCCGTGCACCCCCTCGAGGTAGCGGTGGGGCGCGACATCAACGGCCACTCGGTCCTGATGAACCTCGCCACGATGCCCCACCTGTTGATCGCCGGGCAGACCGGAGCAGGCAAGTCGAGTTGCATCAACTCGATCATCACCTCGGTGATGATGCGTTCCACCCCCGACCAGGTCCGCCTCATCCTCATCGACCCCAAGCGCGTCGAGCTCACCCAGTACGACCGCATCCCGCACCTTCTCACCCAGGTGGTCGCCAACCCCAAGAAGGCGGCCAATGCACTCGCCTGGGCGGTCAAGGAGATGGAGCGTCGCTACGACCTGCTCTCGGATGTCGGGGTACGCGACATCACGGGCTACAACGCCGCGTACGACCGGGGCGACCTCGCCGAGGGAGTGGGTGCGGATCGCGAGTTCAAGCGCCTGCCGTTCATCCTGGTGGTGGTCGACGAGCTGTCCGACCTGATGATGGTCGCTCCGCGCGACGTCGAGGATGCGGTGATCCGCATCGCCCAGATGGCCCGCGCGGTGGGTATCCACCTGGTGATCGCCACCCAGCGTCCCTCGGTGAACGTCATCACCGGGGTGATCAAGGCCAACATCCCCGCCCGGCTCGCCTTCGCCGTGTCCTCGGCCACCGACTCCAAGGTCATCCTCGACCAGCCAGGGGCCGAACGCCTCGTCGGCAAGGGCGATATGTTGCTGCTCGGTCCGGCCTCGTCTGCACCGCAGCGGATCCAGGGGGCTTGGGTGGAAGAGACCGAGGTGCGTGCGATCGTCGCCAAGTGGCGTGAGCAGGCCCCCGAGGTGGAATCCCAGTACGTCGAGGGGGTCGCCACCGAGGAGGCGCCCGGCGCTGGTGGCGCCGCGGGTGGTGGTGCCGGCGGCGAGGACGACGACGACCTGTTGCCCCAGGCGATGGAGCTCGTCGTGCGAGGGCAGTTCGGTTCCACGTCGATGCTCCAGCGCAAGTTGAAGGTCGGCTTCGCGCGGGCGGGGCGGCTGATGGACCTGCTCGAAGAACGCGGAGTGGTCGGGCCCTCGGAGGGTTCCAAGGCCCGCGAGGTGCTGATGTCGGTGGAGGACTTCGAGAACGCCGTGGAATCCGGCGAGCTCTGAGCTGCGGACCCTTGCCCTCGTCACGTCGGGTCCCGGGCGCACGTGGTGCGCCGCTCTGGTATACCTCGGTCGATGAGCACCGACGGCACCACCCCCGCGTTCGACCCGGCACCGTTCGAGGCGGTGACACTGGAGACGGTTGCCGAGGGCCTCCGATTTCCCGAGGGGCCGGTCGCCATGGCCGATGGCTCGGTGCTGGTCGTCGAGATCGAGCGGGGCACGCTCAGCCGGGTGTCCCCCGACGGGGTGATCGAGGTTGTGGCGGATTGCGGCGGCGGGCCCAACGGGGCAGCCGTAGGACCGGACGGTGCCATCTGGATCACCAACAACGGAGGCTGCTTCGGTTACTTCGACATGGGTGGCCTACTGCTTCCCGGTCCCGTTCCCGACACCTACACCGCCGGTTCGATACAGCGGGTCGACCTCGACACCGGGGAGGTGCGGACCGTCTACACCGAATGCGACGGCCGCCCCCTGCGGGCTCCCAACGACATAGTGATGGACGGTAAGGGCGGCTTCTGGTTCACCGACCACGGGCTGCGCCTGGAACGCACATCTGACCGCACCGGTGCCTACTACGGGCGCTGCGACGGCTCCGGTGTCACAGAGGTGGTTTTCCCCCTCGACGGTCCCAACGGCATAGGGCTGTCCCCGGCCGGTGACCGCCTGTACGTGGCGGAGACCTTCACGGGGCGGTTGTGGGCGTGGAACGTTGAGGGCCCCGCGAGCGCCAGTGGAGCGGGCCTCATGCCACCGCATGGGGAGCTGCTGCACGCCGCGCCCGCACAGGACTACTTCGACAGCCTCGCAGTCGACGGTGACGGCAACGTGTGCGTGGCCACCATCCAGACCGGTGGCATCTCGGTGGTGCCACCCTGTGGTGGTGGCACCTTCGCGTTCCTGCCCGTGGACGACGTGGTCACCACCAACATCTGTTTCGGCGGCCACGACATGCGCACCGCATGGGTCACCGCGTCGAGCACTGGGCGGCTCCTGCGCGGCACCTGGCCGGTGCCCGGGCTGGAGCTCGCGTACAACGCCTGAGCCCCCCAACCACCAGGGTGTGAGGGGGCTGCGCGACCCTCGGACGTAGGCTTGGGGCCGTGGCACGGACGTACTGGCTGGAAACCCTCGGGTGTCCCAAGAACGAGGTCGATTCCGAAAAGCTCGCCGCGCACATGGCCGCCGACGGGCTCGTCGCCGTCGAGGACCCCGCGGATGCCGACCTGGTGGTCGTCAACACCTGCGCGTTCATCGAAGAGGCGCGTGAGGAGTCGGTGGCCACGATCCTCGAGCTACACGACCAGCGCCGTGAAGGCTCCGAACTGGTCGTCACCGGTTGCATGGCACAGCGCTACGGCGACGAGCTCGCCGGCGCACTCCCCGAGGCTGACCGCATAAGCGGCTTCGGCGTCCCGCTGTACCCCGAGGCGGTGCCTGTGACACTCGGCTTGCGGGCCTCGGGGCACCAGGAGGCGCAGAAGGTTCCCGAGCTCGACCTGTTGAACCTCCCGCGGCCGGCATCGACGCGTCCGTGGGCGTACGTCAAGGTCGCGGAGGGTTGTGACAAGCGCTGCGGGTTCTGTGCCATCCCGTCGTTCCGTGGACCCCAGCAGAGCCGTTCCATCGGCTCGATCACCGACGAGGTCGAGGCGTTGGGGGTGCGCGAGGTGGTCCTGGTCGCCCAGGACCTCGGCGCGTACGGGCGCGACGGTTCGCACGGGCAGCGACGCATCACCGACCTGTTCACCGCGGTGTCCGAACACGTCGAGTGGGTGAGGTTGCTGTACCTGTTCCCCTCGGAGTTGCGCGACCCGCTCCTGGAGGCGATCGCCTCGTCGCCGGTGCCGTACTTCGACCTGTCCCTCCAGCATGTCTCAGCCCCTCTGGTCCGCGCGATGAGACGACCTGGAAGCTCGCACGACTACCTCGAACGCATCGAGACGATCCGCTCGCTCAACCCGGCTGCCGCGCTGCGCTCCAACTTCATCGTCGGCTACCCCGGCGAGACCGAGGAGGACCACGACCGGCTGCTCGAGTTCGTCGCTGCGGCCCGACTCGACTGGTGCGGTTTCTTTGCGTACTCCAGGGAGGACGGCACCTACGCCGCAGGCCTCGACGGGGCGGTCCAACGGGAACTGGTGACCGAACGCCTGGCGGAGCTACGCGAGGCCCAGGACCGGATCACCGCCGAACGCCGAGACGAGTTGATCGGCGACCGCCTTACCGTCCTCGTCGACGAGCCCGGAATCGCGCGGTCTCATCGCGAGGCCCCCGAGATCGACGGGATCATCGAGGTGCCCGAGGACCTGACGGTGGGGGAGTTCCACGAGGTTCGCGTCACCGGGGCGAGAGGTCCGGACCTGGTGGGGGAGCGGCCCCTGCACGAAGCACCGGCGGGCGTTTCGGAGGTTCCGGTAGGCACGCAGACTCCGGGCATGGCATCGGAGTCGCGATGACCCACGCGGGCACCGACAAGACCTTCGGTCCCTCCGCGGTGATGACACCGGCGAACGTCATCACCGTTGTGAGGCTGTTGCTGTCTCCGGTTGCGTTCTGGTTGATCATCGACGTGCGCTCCGGGTGGGGCCTCTTCGTGCTCTGGGTGGCGATCACCGCTTCTGACAGCCTGGATGGCTACCTCGCCCGCAAGCAGGGCACCACACGTTCGGGGGCTTTCCTGGACCCGCTTGCAGACAAGGTCCTGGCGCTCGGCGGGCTCTGGGCGGTGGTGCTCGCGGGGGAGTTCTGGTGGCTCCCTGTCGCGCTGATCACCGCCCGCGAGGCGTTGATCTCGGGCTTTCGCTCCTTCTGGGCGCGCCGGGGGCTCGCGATCCAGGCATCGAAGGTCGCGAAGGCGAAGACGTTCCTCCAGTTCTCCGCTGTGTCCTTTGTGGTCCTACCTCTGACCGCGGACCACCGCTGGGTGGCCGTGTCGTGCCTCTGGCTCGCTGTCGGGGTCGCCTGGGTGAGCGCAGCGCAGTACATCCACGCCGGTTCGCGTGGTACCTCGATGGGCGATGACGACGCGATCGCTGCTCACTAGCTGCGCCCGGTTCCCTACACCCCTGAGTCCGCTTCCGCCACCAGACCTGTCGGCTGTCTCCCGGTAGACCCAACCCCGATAGGTGCAACCCCTATAAGTCCAACCCCTATAAGTCCGACAAGGTTGCACCGGGACATCGCCGGCGATGGTTGGCGCTAGGTTCGCCGCTGTCAGCGATCGCCTGGCTCCGCGTGGGGCCGATCGAAGGGAAGACTGCATGCGAGTCGAAGTGGTGGCGATAGGCACCGAACTGCTACTCGGGCAGATCCAGGACACGAACTCGTCGTGGATCGGCGAGCAACTCGCGCTGGCCGGGCTCGATTCGCACTACCAGGTCAAGGTCGGCGACAACCTCGAACGGATGGTCGAGGTGATCGAGGTCGCCCTCACCCGCAGTGACGCGGTGATCTGTTGCGGGGGCCTGGGGCCCACCCAGGACGACCTCACCCGCAACGCGCTCGCCGCGGTCATGGGAGTCCCCCTGGAATCCGACGAGGAGATGGAGGAACGCATCGTCTCGATGTTCGCCGGTCGTGGGCGGCGCATGCCGATGAACAACCTCCTCCAGGCCAACAAGCCGCGCGGGGCGAGCTTCATCGACCAGATGCCGGGCACCGCGCCGGGGTTGGTGTGTCCGGTCGAGCGTGGTGAGCTCGGCGGCAGCGTGATCTACGCGGTGCCGGGCGTGCCGTGGGAGATGCGCGAGATGGTCTCGGGCACCGTGGTTCCGGACCTGTTGCGTCGGGGCGGTATCACCGGAGTGATCCGCTCGCGGGTGCTGCGCACCTGGGGGGAGTCCGAGTCGGGTCTGGCCGAGTTGCTCGCGCCGCGGATCACCGAGCTCGATGGGCTGGGCAACCCGACCATCGCGTTCCTGGCCTCGGGTGCGGAGGGCCTCAAGGTTCGTGTCACCGCGAAGTGCGACACCGCTGCGGAGGCCGACGCGACGCTCGACGCGGAGGAGGCCCGTCTCCGCGACGTGCTGGGCCCGCTCGTGTTCGGCGTCGACGACGACACGATGGAGTCCGTGGTGTTGGACATGTTGCGCGAGCGGAGCCTCACCCTCGCCACCGCCGAGTCGCTCACCGGTGGCATGGTCGGTTCGCGGCTGTGCGACGTCGCGGGGGCGAGCGATGTGTACCTCGGTGGTGTCGTCAGCTACTCGTCGGAGGTCAA
>JBKEAI010000011.1:0-2324 GCA_047972145.1 Microthrixaceae bacterium | reverse complement strand
CGCAGTGCACACAGGAGCGGGTGCGCGATGTGCCACGGATGGGTCTGGGTAGGGGGGAACTCGTCGCGCACGGGAACCCACTCGATCGGCGATGTACGCACCCAGGTCCTCGTGGGGGAGTCGGGCTCGGTCATCCGCCTGGCCCGCCTGAGCACCCCCGGAGCCGTCACGTACACCCGTGCCGGCAGGTCGCCGGCGGCGGGGATCCGCGCACCGCCGAGCGTGGCAGCGCGCTCATCGACGCGCACCAGCGCATCCGCGGTGACCACCTCTGCGAGCTGGTCGAGTGTCATGGGCAGGGGCACCCAGCTGTCGTCGGGCCAGTGGGCACTGGTCTCCCAGAACAGCTCCGGTAGGAGTGGGAGCTTCGTCGATGTTCCGATCAGCCCGAGGTGTTTGAAGCGTCCGATGATCTCGTGGGTCGCTCCGACACTGCGGTTGACCACCGGTGCGATGCTGCGCGCGGTCACGGGTCGGGCGGGGTCGATCAGCGCGGCCAACGCGATCTCCAAGCCGACGGTGGTCCACGCGTTGTCCGATGGTGGACTCTGGTCGCTATCGAGCGCGGGGATCGGCCCCTCGACACGTAGGCCGGGCGTCCAGACCCTTACATGGCCCCGTCGGTCGAGCCATCCCCAACCGACGTTGCGCAGAACCTCGCGCCCTGGATCGCTGATGCGATCCGCAACCACGACCGCCGGTTCGTTGCCGCGCAGTGATCCCACGAGGTCCCGCAGCTCAGCGGGGGTGGGGTGAGCCCGCTCCAGGAGGTTCAGAGCGACCCTGGTTCCATCGACCGTCAGGGCGCCGTCGACCTCGCGCACATCGAGGTGCATGGCGCGTAGGCCGTCACCGACCTCGCGTGCAAGATCCACGTACTCAGGTGTATCTGCCGTCACGAACACCGAACCAAGGGTACAGCAGGGTGTTCCAAACGCAATGTTCTGAGTTCGTGACGGCAGGAACGCTAACGGAACAGTGCCTGAGTGCGCTTGAGATGGGAGGGGCGCCTCAGGATGGACCTCGCGCGGTGTAGTTGTTGCCCGGCACCCAGCAGCGCGACGCATCGCAACAAGGCGCACGGAGGTGGTCGAAGCAGAACTGATCGAAGCAGAACTGATCGAAGCGGAGCTGATCGAAGCGGAGGTGATCGATCCCGTTGTCGGGGGTGGAGGGTGCCTACATGGTTCGCACTCGGTTGCTGAGCACCCACATAGCGGCGGTGGCGGCGTGGCTGGGGGCCAACTTCGTCCAGTACGCCCTCGGCGGCCGGTTCGCTGCTGAGGGAGCAGCGATCGACGCAGCCTGGACCCGCCAGAGTGCGTGGCTGGGAAGGCGCTACTACAACGCGGCGGGGGTCCTGATCGGAATCACCGGAGTTCTGCTCGTGCTCGACGGCGGCTGGTCGTGGGGGTCGGGTTTCATCTGGGTCGGTGCAGCCGTGGTGGTCATCGGCGGCCTGATGGGAGGTCTGGTCTTCGTGCCCCTGAGCGAGCGCCGAGCGGCCGAGTTGGATGCAGGTGAGCAGTCCGCTGCGGGTTCGACCCGCTCGATGCTCCTGCGGTCCGTGACCGTCGATACCGCACTGGTCCTGCTGGCAGTGCTCGCGATGGTCGACAAGTGGCAGGCTTGACCGTCACCTGCTGGGGAGGGTCTCCCCAGCAACCTCTACGAGATCGCTGAGGAGCGCCTCGAAGATCTCGGCACCGTGGGCGCCGTTGGCGGTCCGAGGGTCACCCAGCACGCCGTTCGGGCTCACGCCGGCGAGCCCACCGCTGTGCAGGTCATCGAGGATCTCAGGGAAGCGTGCGGTGGAACCGGGTTCCGCGAGGTCCATGGCGACCTCGTCGGGGTGCAGGTGCAGCATGAGGGAGGTCTCGGTGTGCCCGGCGTGGGGATCGCCGTCGGGCACCCGCGGATGCCAGGTCGCAACGTTGCGGGACTCGGAGAGCAATAGCGCCGCAGCGGCCGCCAGCGCTTCGACGTTGCCGCCGTGGCCGTTGACGAACAGCACCGCGCCGAACGGTCCCGGTGCCACGCCCGGTGGGGGCAAGGCGCTGCGGGCCAGCTCCACCAGGACTTCGGTGAGTACCGCGGTGCCGATCGAGAGGGTCCCGGCGAACCCGGCGTGCTCGCCTGAAGCACCGATCGTGATCGCAGGTGCCACCGCCGCGTCCTGCCTGCCGGCGGCGAGGGCGTCCGCGAGAGCGCATGCGATCCGGGTGTCGGTATCGAGGGGCAGGTGAGGCCCGTGCTGTTCGCAGCTACCGACCGGCACGACCAGCAGCAGCGGTGGGTCGACCGCCTCCAGGTCGGGCCACCGC
>JBKEAI010000289.1:0-6168 GCA_047972145.1 Microthrixaceae bacterium | reverse complement strand
GATCCGCGCGCGGATAGATCAGGGGTCATCCGGTGCTCTCCCATTCGGCGTTCACCGCGGCCACCACGCCGGGCGTGGGTAGTCCGGAGCTCTCGGGCAATTCGACTTCGGTAGATCTCATGTCGGTGTCAATGCTGGCAGACCCGGTGCTCAGCACGAAGACCGCGCCGCTATCCTGGTCATTCGAGGTCGAACCAGCTGGGGTGCGCCAGCCCGCCGCCCCGAGAGCATCGATGATTCCAGCACCTTCGAGCAGGGCCAGCGTGTCGGCCATCTGCTCGGTGTCACCGGTCCACAGGCGCACGTCCGCGGTGGCGGCAGGCTCGGGGGCGATCACGGTCAGCGACTCTGCACCAGCGTACCCGGAGAGCTCCCGGATCGCCTCAGACTCGATCGCACCGACTACTGACAGTGACCCGGGTCGACGTATGAACTCCACCAGTGGAGTGGTTGAGCCAGCGTTGGCGTTGGACTCGCTGGCGATCCGATCGAACCAAGCGGCGGTGGAGGGGTCATCCAAGTCGTTGGTCGCAAAGGTGGCGTGGCCCATCCTCGAAACTACCGCCTGGTTGACCGACGCCATGCCCTCACCGTCGTCCGGTATCGGCAATCCCACCTCGATGCGTCCCCAGCCGGGCTCCCCACCGATGGAGCTCCAGGGCTCACCGGCCGAGTCGCCGATGCAGGCCCAGTCCACCGAGTCGCAGCTGCCCTCCAGGACCGCCAGCCGATCCGAGCGGGCCACGATCACCGCCGGTGAGCGGGCGAGCACACTGCTGGCAGTGAGCTCTGGCACCGTCTCACCGGTGGCTTGGCCATACGCGGGCCAGTCACCTGCAGCGAGCCAGGCCCAGTTTCCGGCGAGGTCGATCTCCCCGGCCGCGAGCTTTTGCGTGGTGAGTGCTTCTGGTTCCTCGGTCACGGCTAGCCGCTCGTTCGCTTCCGCGAGGGCGTTGCAGACCGTGAGCAGCGCAGGTCCACACGTGAGGTTGAGGGTCTGTTCGCCGGGCCCCGGAGAATCACCGCCACCAGAGGGATCGTCGGCGTTGTCGAGGATGCCCCTCACGAGCACCGCTGCTGCGACCATGGCGAGCGCGCCGATGAGCGCCAGCAGGCGTTTCATGAACCACTCCGTTGGGTACCTTGACCATCGGAATTCTCCGTCGGTGTCTGGCCGGGATCGGAGCCACGACGCCCGTTTGTGTCGCTACTTGTTGGCAGGATGGAGGCTCCGCTGGGATCGGAACCGCCGTTGGAATCGGCTCGCGGTGAGAGTTCGGCACCTCCTGGGGTATCGGGGGTTCCGTGTTCGCGCCGTCGGGGTGGCTCGTCGATCATCGAAGGGTCTGGTGGAATGTCGGCCGCGTCGAGGGTGCTGAGCTGTGATTCGTCCGGGTCCTCGATGGTGATGACCCGGCTGGCGTGGCGGTTGATCGTAGCTTCGAAGATGTTGCGGGCGAGTCGGGCGTTGCCGAAGCCCTTTCCTCGCGGCACCGAGCCGATCAGATCGCGCACCGCGGTGCGGGCTGCATCGGAGAGGTGGTACTGCAGCTTGTCGCCCATGATCTCCACGATCGACACGAGTTCGTCGGTGTCATAGTCGGGGAACTCGATCACCGTCGGTAGGCGTGATTTCAGCCCCGGGTTGGCCGACAGGAAATCGTCCATCTCCACCGGATAGCCGGCCGCTACCAGAACCACGCGGTCCCGCCGGTCTTCGATCAGCTTCACGATCTGATCGATCGCCTCGCGGCCGAAATCGTTCTCGCCGCCGCGCACGAGCGTGTAGGCCTCGTCGATGAAGAGCATCCCCTCGTCGGCCGCGTCGAACGCAGCGGTGACCTTCGGTGCTGTCTGACCGACGTATCCCGCGACGAGCCCCGCGCGATCCACCTCGATGAGATGGCCACGCTCCACCACGCCGAGGGTTCGGAAGATCTGGGCCACCAACCTTGCAACGGTGGTCTTGCCAGTACCTGGGTTTCCGGTGAACACGAGGTGATGTGACGTGTCGACCGCGGGAAGACCGCGGTCCTCGCGGAGCTGCTGGACCCGCAGGAAGTCCGCCACCAAGTGCACGCGGTCCTTGACAGCCTCCAGCCCGACCAGGTCGTCCAGTTCGGCCAGGAGCTCTTCCATGGAACGCTCGGGTGGATCCTCGCTGGGGGGTGGTGCGTCGGCTGCGGGTGGTGTTCTGGGAGCAAGGCTGTGGCCGTCGCTGCGTCGCTTGCGCAGGCCTGCGAGCAGTCGTGTGCGGAGCTCAGTGATGGCTTCGAGCTCCTCGGCTGAGGTGACCACGTCCAGCGACGCGATCACGTGGGCGACCTCCATCGTGCGTTGGTAGTAGATCTCAGCCAGGTCGGTGCCCTGCGCCTCATCCGCTGCAACCAGCACCTTGAACAACTCGGTGTCGGTCTCGACCCAGGATCGTCGTCCGGCGACAACCGAGGTCTTGCGCAGATCCGCCGCGGTGGCCAGGAGCAGGTCTGAGCTCTCCGCCATCCGCGGCCCGAAGGTGTCGATGAGAGCATTGAGCTCGTCGTCGGTGTGGCGCCCATCGGCATCGATCATCGCCACCGACAGGTTGAACGCCTCATTTGTGACGTCACTGCGGAAGGTCGATGTGTCCGCACCTTCAACACCACTGGCGGCTTCGCCGAGCGCGGCGGTCAGGTCCTCGATGTAGGACGCCACCACGGCGCCGAGCACGTTGGCGGACACCGGATCGAGGATACTTGTCGGTCCGTGCCGGATCGGTACGGCGCGCCGGTGGGTCCCTCGCCCGATGAGCTTGGGGGTTGAGGCGGCACTCGGCCGCTGAGCGATGTTGGGTACCCTCTACACATGACTTCCACCCCGATTCCGGAGCTCGCAGCACGCTCGAAGGCGGCTGCACGCGAGGTCGCCAAGGCCTCCACCGCGGCGAAAAACGAGGCACTTCTCACCGCTGCTGACCTTCTGGAGGCCAACACTGCGGAGCTCGTGGCAGCCAACGGACGCGACGTCGACGCGGCGGAGGACAACGGCATCGCACCGGGACTGGTCGACAGGCTCCGCCTCAGCCCCGAGCGGGTTGCCGCTATGGCCGGTGGCCTGCGTCAGGTCGCAGCACTCGCTGACCCCGTGGGCGAGGTGCTCTCCGGTTGGGTGCGGCCCAACGGGTTGAAGATCTCCGAGGTGCGGGTGCCCCTCGGCGTCGTCGCGATCATCTATGAGAGCCGCCCGAACGTCACCTCCGACGCTGCTGGGCTCTGCCTGAAATCGGGCAATGCCGCGTTCCTGCGCGGATCGGGCAGCGCGATCAACTCCAACCTCGCGATCGCGGAGGTGTTGCGCGAAGCGGTCGCCAAGGCTGGACTGCCAGCCGATTCGGTGATCGTCGTCGACGATGTCTCCCACGATGCGGCCACCGAGTTCATGCGCCAGCGCGGCTTGATCGATGTGTTGATCCCACGTGGTGGACCGAAGCTGATCCAGTCGATCCTCGACAACGCCACGGTCCCGTTCGTGATCGATGGCGACGGCAACTGTCAGGTCTACGTCGACGCATCAGCCGACCTCGACATGGCCCGTGCCATCGTCGTCAACGCCAAGACACATCGTCCCTCGGTGTGCAACGCGGCTGAATCATTGCTCGTGCACTCCTCGGTGGCGGCCGACCTGCTCCCCACCCTTGCCGCAGAGATGCCCGAGGTGGAGCTCGTCGGCGATGCCAGGGCGCGCTCGTTGGTGCCGGCCATGGCCGAGGCGACCGAGTCCGACTACGCCTCGGAGTTCCTCGACCTCAAGATGGCGGTCAAGATCGTGGACGACCTCGACGAGGCTATCGAGCACGTAAACGCGAACTCATCGGGCCACTCCGAGGCGATCGTCACCTCCGACATCGCAGCCGCGGACCGCTTCACCCGCGAGGTCGACGCCGCAGCGGTGCTCGTCAACGCCAGCACACGCTTCGTCGATGGTGAGGAGTTCGGCTTCGGTGCCGAGATCGGGATCTCCACTCAGAAGTTGCACGCTCGTGGTCCGATGGGCCTCACCCAGCTCACAACCACCAAGTACGTGGTGGAGGGCTCCGGCCAGATCCGTTCCTGAACACCACGCGCCGAGCGCTCCCGGCCGAACTTGAACGAGCCCCACCACTCAGCGAGCGCTGTCGTTCAAGTTCGGAGGGAGAGGGGAGAGATTGTCGCTTGACCGTGCGGTCAAGTGCGTAGGTAACCTCGGCTCATGACCGACCCCCGCTTCTCCACAGTCGATTCAGTCCGCGAACAGCTACGGGCGGTCGACTACCTCTCAGATGAGGGGATCGCCGGGATCATCTACCTCGCGGACCGTCTCGGCAAGCCGATCCTCGTCGAAGGCCCAGCCGGCACCGGCAAGACCCAGCTCGCCAAGTCGACCGCTGAGATCCTCGGCGCGCGCCTGATCCGCCTCCAGTGCTACGAGGGGCTCGACGAGTCCAAGGCGCTGTACGAATGGAACTACAAGAAGCAGCTCCTGCGCATCCAGGCGACGCGCTCCGACAGCGACGACACCTCCTGGGCCGACATCTCCGATGACATCTTCTCCGACGAGTTCCTGCTCACCCGTCCACTCCTGGAGGCGATCACGGCCGACGACCCGGTGGTGCTGCTCATCGACGAGGTTGACCGCGTGGAGGTCGAGACCGAGGCGCTCCTGCTCGAGATCCTCTCGGACTACCAGGTCTCGATCCCCGAGCTGGGCACGATCGAGGCCAAGCAGATCCCGCTGGTGTTCCTCACCTCCAACAACACCCGTGAGCTCTCCGAGGCTCTGAAGCGTCGTTGCCTGTACCTGCACGTCGACTATCCCGACATGGACCGCGAGAAGGAGATCGTGCTCACCAAGGTCCCGGGGATCACCGACTCGCTGGCCGACCAGGTCGCCCGTATCGTGCGCTCGATCCGCCAGATCGAGCTCAAGAAGGCACCGTCGGTCTCCGAGACCCTCGACTGGGCCAACACGCTGATGCTGCTCGGCATCGACAAGATCGATGCCGAGACCGCGTCTGACACGGTCAACATCCTCCTCAAGTACCAGAGCGACATCGCGAAGGCCCGCAAGGAGCTCGCCGCGGACTCCGCTGCGTTCGAGCCGGCTTCCACATGAATCCTCCGGCCGGTGCGGGCGCTGACACGACCGGTACAGCCACTGCTGCGGGGACAGCGACCGGGGGCGCACTGCTCGAACTGCTGAGCGGGTTCATCGTGGAGTTGCGCGAGGCGGGCCTTCCGGTGAGCCTCACCGAGAACCTCGATGCGATGGCGGCGGTCGAGGCGATCCCGATCGAGGACCGCGACACCTTCAAGTACGCGCTCGCCGCGACCCTGGTGAAGAACCACGCGCACTGGCGGGCCTTCGAGACCGTGTTCGAGGTCTACTTCTCTCTGCGCGGAGCCGAGTACGCGGTCGGCGAGGACGGCGAGTTGCGTCCGGGCGACCTCGATGACCTCGACCAGATGGACGCGGAGGGCCAGGGCGACGGCCATGGCGAGGGTCAGGGCCAGGGTGGAGCGGGCGACAACCTCACCCCAGAGGAGCTCGCCCAGATGCTCTACCAGTCCCTCATGAAGGCCGACCAGGCGATGATGCGCGCGGCGGCGCGCCAATCGGTGAAGCGCTACGCGGGCATGGAACCGGGCCGCCCGGTCGGTGGCACCTACTACCTGTACCGCACGCTGCGGAACCTGGATCTCGACGGGGTGCTCGAGAGGCTCATGGAGGCCGCCCGGGAGCAGTCACCCGAGGCGCTCACCCCCTTCGAGGAAAGGCTCGAGCACGACGAGTTCGAGAGCCGCATCGAGCAGTTCAAACAGGAGGTGGAGGCCGAGATCCGTCGCCGCCTCGTGGCGGACCGAGGGGTGGAGGCGATGGCCAAGACCCTCCGCAAGCCGCTGCCCGAGGACATCGACTTCATGCACGCGAGCCGCGAGGAGATGGTCTCTTTGCGCAAGGCGCTCCAGCCACTCACGCGCCGTCTGGCCGTTCGTCTGGCCCGCAAGCGGCGACACGGCCGCAAGGGAGCGCTCGACTTCCGCAACACGGTGCGGCACTCGCTCAGCTACGGCGGGGTGCCCGCCGAGCCCAAGTTCCGCTATCCGCGTCCCACCAAGCCCGAGATCTACGTGATCGCCGACATCTCGGGCT
>JBKEAI010000226.1:0-29190 GCA_047972145.1 Microthrixaceae bacterium | reverse complement strand
CGAGTGACCATCCCCCCGGCCCACAACTACATGGTCCCGATGGTCATCGAGCAGACCAACCGGGGGGAGCGGTCCTTCGACCTCTACTCGCGGCTGCTCAAGGAGCACATCATCTTCCTGGGCACCCCGATCGACGACACGATCGCCAACCTGGTGTGCGCCCAGCTGCTCCACCTGGAGTCGGAGAACCCCGACAAGGACCTCAACATCTACATCAACAGCCCGGGTGGCGACATCACGGCGCTGTTCGCCATCTACGACACCATGCAGTACGTCAAGGCCGAGATCACCACGATCTGCTTCGGTCAGGCGGCGTCCGCGGCCGCGGTGCTCCTGGCGGCGGGGACCAAGGGCAAGCGCCTGGCCCTGCCCCACGCCCGGGTGCTGCTGCACCAGCCATACGCACAGGGTGGCGGCCAGGCGACCGACATCGAGATCCAGGCCAAGGAGATCCTGCGGATGCGGGACCTCCTCGAGGACATCCTGGCCCGCCACACGGGTCAGACGAAGGAGAAGATCGCCGCCGACACGGACCGGGACTTCGTCCTGTCCGCGGAGGAGGCACGGGAATACGGCATCATCGACGAGGTGATCTCCGCCCGGGAGCTCGCCGACCAGACCGGCCCGATCACGGCCGCCTGACCACACGAGATCGAGGGGACGTTCAACCGTGGCCAAGTTCGGAGACGGCGGAGAGCTGCTGAAGTGCTCCTTCTGCGGGAAGTCGCAGAAGCAGGTCAAGAAGCTCATCGCGGGCCCAGGCGTCTACATCTGCGACGAGTGCATCGACCTGTGCAACGAGATCATTGAGGAGGAGCTGTCGGAGACCTCCGAGCTCCAGTTCGACGAGCTGCCCAAGCCGCGTGAGATCTTCGAGTTCCTGAACGACTACATCGTCGGTCAGGAGACGGCCAAGCGGATCCTGTCGGTCGCGGTCTACAACCACTACAAGCGGGTCCAGATCGGGGCGGCGGCCGGTCACGACGACGTCGAGCTGGCCAAGTCGAACATCCTGCTGATCGGCCCGACCGGCTGCGGCAAGACGTTCCTCGCCCAGACGTTGGCCCGGATGCTGAACGTCCCGTTCGCCATCGCGGATGCCACGGCGCTCACCGAGGCCGGTTACGTCGGCGAGGACGTCGAGAACATCCTGCTGAAGCTGATCCAGGCGGCGGACTTCGACGTGAAGAAGGCCGAGCAGGGGATCATCTACATCGACGAGATCGACAAGGTGGCCCGCAAGTCCGAGAACCCCTCGATCACCCGCGACGTCTCCGGCGAGGGAGTGCAGCAGGCTCTGCTCAAGATCCTCGAGGGCACCCAGGCGGCGGTTCCACCCCAGGGCGGTCGCAAGCATCCGCACCAGGAGTTCATCCAGATCGACACCACCAACGTGTTGTTTATCTGCGGAGGCGCGTTCGCTGGTCTCGAGGAGATCATCGAACAGCGGGTCGGCCGCAAGGGGATCGGCTTCGGAGCGGAGGTGCGGTCGACTTCGGACCGCGCCGAGGGTGAGCTGTTCTCCGAGGTTCTGCCGGAGGACCTGCTGAAGTTCGGCCTCATCCCCGAGTTCGTGGGCAGGCTCCCAGTGTTGGGCGTGGTCGAGAACCTCGATCGCGAGACCCTCGTGCAGATCCTCTCGGAGCCCCGCAACGCGCTGGTCAAGCAGTACGCGAAGATCTTCGAGCTCGAAGACGTCGAGCTGGAGTTCACCCAGGGTGCTCTGGAAGCCGTCGCGGATCTGGCCCTCGCCAGGGGTACCGGAGCGCGTGGATTGCGGGCGATCCTCGAAGAGGTCCTCCTGGGCGTCATGTACGAGCTGCCGTCGCGCGACGACGTGGCGAAGGTGCTCATCGACACCGACGTGGTGATCGACAACGTCAACCCGACTCTCGTGCCGCGCTCGGCCTCCGAAGACGCGCGGCCGCGCCGCGCCGCCAGCTGAGCGCACCCGGTCGGACTCGCCGAGGTGGACATAGCCCAGGCACACCGGTGGCTGGACGGCCACCTCAACCACGAGGCGACCTCTGCGGGTATCGCCGCGGGCATGGTCGAGGGGCTCTCCCTCGCTCCGATGCGCGAGCTCATGGCGATGTTGGGTGATCCGCAGCAGGCGATGCCGGTGATCCACGTGACCGGCACCAACGGCAAGGGCTCGGTGGTGGCGATGTTGTGTCGCCTGTTGATGGCCAACGGCTTGAGTGTGGGCACCTACACGAGCCCGCACCTGGTGCGTGTGAACGAACGGATCGCGCGCGATGGTCAGGCGATCTCCGACGAGGACCTCGCGGAGGCACTCAGTGGCGTCGCCGCGGCAGAAGAGCTCTTGGAGGCCGACCACACCTGGTTCGAGGTGATCACCGCGGCAGCGCTGCGATGGTTCGCGGACGCACCCGTCGACGTCGCCGTGGTCGAGGTGGGCCTGCTCGGTCGCTACGACGCGACCAACGTCGTGGACGCGGATGTCGCGGTGGTGACTTCCATCGGTGGCGACCACACCGACTTCGCGCCCGGCTGGGAGCTCGCGGTGGCGGGTGAGAAGGCGGGGATCATCACGCCGGACCGTCCCGCTGTGCTCGGCGACGTCGCGGCGCCATTGCACGAGGTCTTCCGCGCCGAGGGTGCGGATCCGCTGCTGGCCCTCGGTGTCGACTTCGAGGTCCTCGACGCCCGTCTCGCTGTGGGAGGCCGTCTGGTCGACCTCGCCGGTCCTCACGGCACCCACCTCGGCGTGTTGGTCGCAGCGCACGGGGACCACCAGGTCGACAACGCCGCGGTCGCGGTGTGTGCCGCCGAGGAGTTCTTCGGCAGGGCGCTCGAGGACGACGTGGTGACCGAGGCGTTCGCCGAGCTCGACCTGCCAGGTCGTCTCGAGGTGGTCGCCCACCAGCCACTGGTGGTGCTCGACTCGGCGCACAACCCCGACGCACTGGCACGGGTGGCGGCCACGCTCGACGACGATTTCGCCGTTCTGGGGTCGAGGATCGTGGTGCTGGGCATGCTGACCGGACGGGACCCCGAGGACTCGCTGGGTGCACTCGCGGCAGCGAGGCCCGACCTCGTGGTCTGCACCGACGCGGATCCTGGAGGCCGGGGGATGGACCCGCTGGCCCTCGTGGCCGCGGCGGAACGCCTCGACATTGCTGCCGAGGTCGTGGCGGACCCGGCCGAGGCGCTGGTCCGAGCGATGTCGATCGCGGATGAGGAGGACCTCGTGTTGGTGTGCGGCAGCTCGCGGCTGGTCGGCGCGCTTCGCGACCGTTTACGATCCGGGCCGTGAAATCGACCTTCATCATGTGCAAGCCCGACGCCGTCGAACGGAGCCTCGTCGGGGAGATCATCGCCCGCATCGAGCGCAAGGGCCTGCGGATCACCGCCATGGACCTGCGCACCCCCGATCGTGCACTGGCCGAGGCCCACTACGCGGAGCACGCGGAGAAGCCCTTCTTCGACGAGTTGGTCGACTTCCTGACCCGCGGCCCGGTGGTCGCGATGGTTGTCGAGGGCCCCGACGACAACACGTTCTCTCTGATGCGCACGATGATCGGCAAGACCAACGTCGACGATGCCCAACCCGGGTCGATCCGGGGCGACTTCGCGACGCAGACCAACGAGAACCTCGTGCACGGCTCGGACTCCCATGAGGCTGCCGAGCGCGAGATCGGCCTCTGGTTCCCCGCCAGGTGACCGGTGCCCACAGACGAGGCACAACTGATGCGGCACAACTGATGTGGCGCAACTGATGTGGCGCAGCTCAGGTGACCACGGTCACCCGAGTGGATAATCGGTAGCGGTCGCGTCACAATGTTGCGATCCTGTTTCGATCAGGTTGGTGCTGGGACTGCGATCCCGCACCGGCCCCCACCGCCCCATTGAGCACGCAGCCCCGCCCGAACCCCGACGACTAGGGTCATCTTCGCAACTATGCCTCGGATCAACTCCTCCTTCCTCGGACGCGACATGGCGGTCGACCTTGGCACCGCGAACACCCTGGTGTACGTGCGAGGGGAGGGGATCGTGCTCAACGAGCCCTCGGTGGTGGCTGTGCGGCCCTCCGATGGCAAGGCCGTTGCGGTGGGCGCAGATGCCAAGCGCATGATCGGGCGCACCCCTGCGCACATCGAGGCGATCCGTCCGCTCAAGGACGGCGTCATCTCGGACTTCGAGGTGTGCGAGACGATGATGCGTTACTTCATCCAACAGGTGCACCAGAGCCGGTTCTCCAAGCCGCGCATGGTGATCTGCGTGCCATCGGGTGTCACCGGGGTGGAGAAGCGTGCCGTGCAGGACGCTGCGGAGTATGCGGGTGCGCGCAAGCCGGTGCGCATCATCGAAGAACCCATGGCCGCCGCGATCGGCTCGGGTCTACCGGTGCAGGATGCCACCGGGTCGATGATCGTCGACGTCGGAGGCGGCACCACCGAGGTGGCGGTCATCTCTCTCGGTGGCGTGGTCACATCGCAGTCGGTGCGCGTCGCTGGCGACGAGCTCGACGACGCCATCATCCAGTACATCAAGAAGGAGTACAGCCTCGCTCTCGGTGAGCGCACCGCGGAGCTGGTCAAGATAGAGCTCGGCAGCGCTTGCGAGCTCGACCAGGAGCTACAGGCCGAGGTGCGTGGCCGCGATCTGGTGACCGGGCTGCCCAAGACGATCGTCACCTCGACACTGGAGATCCGCGAGGCGATCGCCGAGCCGGTCACCTCGGTGATCGACGCGGTGAAGGTGACCCTCGATCGCACCCCTCCCGAGCTGGCGGCCGACATCATGGAGCGCGGCATCATGCTCGCCGGTGGTGGCGCACTGCTGAAGGGACTGCCGGAGAGACTGGCTGCGGAGACCGGCATGCCGATCTGCATCGCGCCGCGACCCCTCGATGCGGTGGCGTTGGGATCGGGTCAGATCCTCGAGGAGTTCGATGCCCTCGAGGGCCTCCTGCCATCCTCTGAGCGCGAATAGGCCTCCCTGCGGTGAGGCCGACGCCCGCGGGCCCTCGTCGCCGCTCCCGGCGCGTGCTGGTGATCATCACGTTGTTGGCGATCACCCTGATCACGATCGACTCGGCCGGGGGCAACACGTTCGATCCGGTACGCAACGTGGCGTCCGATGTGTTCTCGCCGGTGGGCGACGCGCTGCGTTGGGTGTCGACCCCGTTCCGCAACGCCTGGGCGGGCATCACCGGATACGACGAGATCCAGAAGGAGAACTCGGCGCTGCGCGATGAGATAACCGAGCTGCGCGCCGAGCGGATCACCGACGACAACATCCGTGAACAGTACGAGCGGCTGCGTGATGCATTGGATGTGGGCACCGCGGGGAACATCCCCTTCGAGGTCGCCCGGGTGGCAGCGGGGCCCCGGAGCAACTTCACCGATCACCGCATGGAGATCGACAAGGGTTCCGCTTCGGGGCTCGAGGTGGGGATGCCGGTGCTGGCAGGTGAGGGCCTGATCGGGCGACTGGTGCGCGTCTCGTCGAACCGGGCGGTCGTGCAGCTGATCACGGATCCGTCGCTGCGGGTGGGTGTGAGGCTGGCCGACACCCAGGTGCGCGGGGTCGGCCACGGATCGGGTGCGACAGGGCCCTTCGTCGTGAACACCGGGATCGAGCTGAGCGCGGACGTCTCGGAGAACGAAGGTGTGCTGACCAGTGGGCTCGACCGGGCGATCTTCCCGCCCGACCAGGTGGTCGGCTTCGTCGAAGAGATCGAGCCCGACGAGGCGGCTCAGAGCCTGATCCTGCGCGTGGAGTTCGCGGCCAGCTTCAGCGAGATCGATGTGGTCAAGGTGCTCAAGTGGGTGCCCTCGACATGAGGGGGCCGGCCCTCGGCGGCGAGGTAAAGGCGTTGGCGCGCACCTGCGTCCTGCTGTTGGTCGCGTATGTGGTGCAACTCGGTCTGCTCGACGACATGAGGGTCTTCTCGGTGCACGCCGAGGTCCTCCTCGCGATCGGTGTAGCCAGCGCTGTCGCGTGGGGAGCCGAGCGGGGGGCTCTGGTGAGCTTCGCCGCCGGTCTGCTGGCCGACCTTGCGCTGTCGGGCCGCTTCGGGGTGACCGCACTCGCGTGGGGGCTGACCGGCTACGGCGTGGGTGTCATCTCCGACGCACTCGCGCGACGATCACGCCTGATGGACGCCGTGCTGATGTTCGCCGGAGGTGCAGTCGGCACCATGGCATATGCGGTCATCGCCGCGCTGTTCGGTGCGCAGACCCTGGGTGAGGACGATCTCCTGGTGATCGTTGTGATGGTCGGGCTGTGGAATGCGGTCCTCAGCCCGCTGGTGGTGCCCGCGGCACGCTGGGCAGGGGACCACCCCGACCTGAGACCGGCACGTTGATCTGTCAGGCTATTGGTTCGGAGCGACCTGCCGTCTGGATCGCTTGCTCTGGAGTCTCTTCTCTGGATCGATGGGTTGGCGGACGGATCGCTGCTGGGATGGCTGAACGCTGATGGGCACTGACTCGCAGGCTGATGAACACTGACTCGCAGAAGGTGCGTCTGGGAGCGCTCGGCATCGTTGCGCTCTCACTGTTCCTGGCGCTGTTCGCGCGTCTGTGGTTCCTCCAGGGCATCGAACGCCAGGAGTTCGAGGCCGCGTCGGTGTCCAATCGGCTGCGCGTCATCCAGACCGAGGGGCCCCGCGGTCGGATACTGGATGTGAACGGCAAGGTGATCGTCGACAATCGGACCACGATCGTGGTGGCGCTCGACCGCGAACCGCTGCGCGAGAAGGTCTCGGGCCTCGACGAACGCGACGAGGGCGACCTCGAGGAGATCCGCCAGAGGCTCTGGGGAGACTTCGAAGCGACTGCCGAGGCGCTCAACTCACTCGAGGTGCAACCGCGGTTGAGCGCGCAGGACATCTGGGAGCGCTACACCGACAAGCGCTACTCCCCTCAGGAACCCGTCCCTGTCGCCGAGGATGTCGACGAGCGGGTGGAGCAGTACTTCCTCGAACGCTGGGACGACTATCCGGGGATGATCGTCGAACGGCGCACCGTTCGCGACTACCCCTACGGGTCTCTTGCGGCGCACGTCCTCGGGTACGTGGGGGAGATCAACAAGCAGGAGCTCCTGGACCATGGCACGGAGGTGCCCGGCAGCGACGAGGTTCCGGAGAGCACCACCACGATCCCCGGTCAGGCGCCCAAGCCCTACGAACCGGGCGACACGATCGGCAAGACCGGAGTGGAGCGTGCATACGAGGCAGATCTTCGTGGCACCCCAGGGGCGCGTACGATCGAGGTCAACTCCAAGGGCGAGATGCTCGACGTGGTCTCCAACACCGCCCCCAAGGCCGGTGAGGACGTCTGGTTGACCATCGACATCGACCTCCAGGCCAAGGCCGAGGCCGAGCTGGCGCGCACGATCGGCGATGTCAAGGGTGGAATCACCGAGGACGGCCGTCCGATCAACGCGCCGAGCGGTGCGGCGGTCATCACGGATCCCATGACAGCAGGCGTGCGGGCGATGGCGAGCTATCCGACCTATGACCCGCGGCTGGTGGTCAACGGGATCCCCGCTGGTCTGTGGGACTGGTTCCAGGATGAGGTGAACGGCTATCCGCTCAACAACTGGGTCACCCAGGGGACCTGGGCACCGGGATCGACGTTCAAGCCGGTGACTGCGATAGCCGGGATCCAGTCCGGGTTCATCAACTCCCAGAACCAGACCTTCAACGACCGCGGGACCTACGAGCTCCAGAACTGCGAGAGCGCCAAGTGCGTGTTCCGCAATGCAGGTGAGGCACGTCTGGGCACGGTCGATCTCCAACGCTCCCTCACGGTGTCTTCGGATGTGTACTACTACTGGATCGGCGAGAACCTCTGGTTGGGCCGTGGCACGTTCGGTGACCAGGCGATCCAGGACGCGGCCTTCCAGTTCGGGCTCGGCTCCCGGACGGGAATCGAGCTCTCCGGTGAGGTCCCAGGGCGCATCCCGACACCGCAGAACCGCAAGGAGGCCTACGCGGCCAACCCGGACGTGTTCGTGACCGACAAGTGGTTCACCGGCGACAACCTGAACACAGCGATCGGCCAGGGCGACGTGCTCCTGACCCCGCTTCAACTCGTGAACGTCTATGGCACGCTCGCCAACGGTGGGACCGTCTACAAACCGCACGTGGGATACCAGATAACCCGCACCATCGACCCGCTCAAGCCGCCGGGCGAGGAGGGCAACTACGAGGTCGTGCGCCGGGTCGAACCCGAGGTGATCTCCCAGGTGGAGATCGATCCCGGCTGGTACGCCCGGATCTTCCAGGGCCTGATCGGGGTCACCCAGGACGGTGGGGGCACCGCCGCGGATGCCTGGGGGGCGAACCCCACCGCATGGCCCTTCGCGGGCAAGACCGGTACCGCGCAGGTCTCGGGCAAGGCCGACACATCCCTGTTCGCCGGCTGGGGGCCTGCTGTACCCGGTGAGGTCCCGCAGTACGCGGTCGCGGTGGTGATCCCCGAATCCGGGTTCGGTGGCGATGTGGCGGCACCGTTGACCTTCGACATCATCTCGCCGGCGTCGCGTGGCCAACTCGACCCGGTGTGCCCGGTGAGCGAGCCTGCACGCAGCGAGTGCGAGACTTCCAAAGCCGCTGCATACCGCCGTCTCGAGGCGGCCCAGCTCGCCAACCTCGCCCAGGCGAACCCACAGGGAGGTGCCGGTGACACCGGCGTGCAGGGACCGGGGGCAGAAGCCCTCGGGGTCCCCTGATGCTCACCTCCACCGAGCGTACGGTCACCCCACGGGTGGCATCCAAGGATCTGACCGCCCCCTGGCACCACATCGATGCGGTGCTCGCCGGGGCGGTTGGGCTCACCTTGGCGATCGGCGTGGTTCTGGTCTACGGGGCGACGCGCCACACCGAGGACAACTCGGGACTCGTATACCGCCACGCAGGGTTCGTCCTGGTCGGCGTGCTCGCAGGCGTGTTGGTCGCGACCGTCGACTACCGGCGGATCCTGTCGTGGTGGCCGGCTCTCTACACGGTCTCCATCGCTGCTCTCGCGGGCGTGCTGACCCCGCTGGGAGCGACGGTGAACGGCACCTCGGGCTGGTACCGCCTGGGGCCGGTGTCGCTGCAACCGGCCGAGTTGGCGAAGTTGACCACGATCATCTCGGTGGCGGCGTTCCTCGGGGCCGCGGACCGCGTCGACTGGAGGCGCCTGGCGGTCGCGGTGGGACTTCTGGTCGCACCCGTAGGCCTCGTGCTGCTCCAACCCGATCTCGGCTCCGCGCTGGTGTTCGCCGCGATCGCCCTGGGGATGCTGCTGGTGGGCGGGGTTCGCCTGCGTGACCTGCTGATCCTTGCGGTGCTGGCGATCGCCGCGGTGGCCCTGGTGTTGGGCTCGGGGCGCCTGGATGAATACCAACAGGAGCGCCTGAGCAACTTCCTGTCCACCGACGGCCAGTCCTACAACGTCACCCAGGCGCAGACCTCGATCTCCTCGGGTGGGCTCACCGGGTACGGCTTCGGAAAAGGCCCTCAGACGCGCGGCGGATTCGTGCCGGTGCAGGAATCGGACTTCATCTTCACCGTGGTGGGCGAGGAGTTCGGCTTCCTCGGCTCCGCACTGCTGGTGGGTCTGCTGGGGGTGATCGTGTGGCGGATCTGGCGGGTGGCCCAGTTGGCCGCGGATCCCGCGGGCACCCTGTTGTGCGCCGGGGTGCTCTCCATGTTCCTGTTCCACATCTTCGAGAACATCGGCATGACGCTCGGGATCATGCCCGTTACGGGCATCCCG
The DNA here is from genome assembly GCA_047972145.1 of Microthrixaceae bacterium. Lineage (GTDB taxonomy): Bacteria > Actinomycetota > Acidimicrobiia > Acidimicrobiales > Microtrichaceae > JAMLGJ01. Next base: position 19,450 of record JBKEAI010000226.1, on the reverse strand, counting down.
TTGCCCTTCGTGTCCTACGGAGGCACCTCGATCGTCGCATCGTGCGTCGCGGTCGGGCTGGTCGAGTCGGTGCACATGCGCCGCTTCTCGCGATGAGCGTTACCAGCAGCGCGACTGCGCTCCAGTAGACTCGGCCGATCATGGCGGTACCGAGCGAGCCGATCTTCGATCGACTGGAACCTTTGTTGAACAGGGTTCAACGCCCGGCGCGCTACATCGGGTGCGAGGTGGGAGCGGTCGAGCCCGATTGGGACAAGGCTGCTGACCCGCTCGTCGCCTGGCTGTTGGCCTATCCCGACACCTACGAGATCGGCCAACCCAACCAGGGCCTCCAGATCCTCTTCGAGATACTCAACGAGCGTCCCGACGCGGTCGCGGAGCGCACCTACGCGCCCTGGACCGACCTCGAAGCCGAGATGCGTGCAGCGGACGTGCCGCTGTTCAGCATCGACACCCATCGCTCGGCATCTGCGTTCGACCTCCTGGCGTTCAACCTGTCCGCGGAGCTCACCTTCACCAACCTGTTGAACATGGTCGACCTCGCCGGCGTACCGGTGCGGGCGGCCGAACGCGACGAGACGCATCCACTCGTGCTCGCGGGCGGGCACTGCACCTACAACCCCGAACCGCTGGCGGACTTCCTCGACCTGGTGGTGCTCGGCGACGGCGAGGAACCGGTCGGGGAGATCACCGAACTGGTCGCCGAGTGGACCGGTGAGCGTAGGGCCGCCGCAGCGGGTCGTGGTGGGGACGAGGTTGCCGGCGATGGTGATGTCGCGGATGCGCCCGATCGCGAAGCGCTCCTGAGGCGTCTCGCCACGGTGGAGGGTGTGTACGTCCCAGCGGCTTACGAGGTCAGCTACGCGCCGGCCGCCAAGGGCGTGGAGGGATCGTCGGTCTCGGTGGTCGATTCGGTCGGCCCGATCTGGCCCGAGGCCCCCGAGATCGTGCCCAAGCGCACGATCGCCGATCTCGCCGAATGGCCCTACCCGCGCAGCCAGATGGTGCCGCTCACCGAGGTGGTGCACGACCGCCTGAACGTCGAGGTGTTCCGGGGTTGCACCCGGGGTTGCCGTTTCTGCCAGGCGGGCATGGTGACCAGGCCCGTGCGCGAACGCCCGGCCGAACAGGTGGCACAGATGGTCACCGAGGGGCTCGCCCGCACCGGTTACGACGAGGTGGCCCTCACATCGCTGTCCACAGCGGACTTCTCGGGGATCTCCGACGTCGTCGGGGGCATCGTCGACGCCGATACCGAGGGTCGCCTGTCGGTGTCGCTCCCGTCATTGCGCGTCGACGCATTCGGGGTCGACATCGCAGCGCAGGTGCAAAAGGGGCGCAGGACCGGGCTGACGTTCGCGCCCGAAGCCGGGACCTGGCGGATGCGCCAGGTGATCAACAAGCTGGTGCGCGAGGAGGACCTCTACAACGCGGTCGACAGCGCATACTCCCAGGGATGGCGGAGGGTGAAGCTGTACTTCCTCACGGGGCTACCCACCGAGACCGACGAGGACACCCTCGGCATCGCTCGACTGGCGGAGAACTGCGTGACCATCGGGCGCCGCCACCTCAAGAACCCCTCGGTGACCGTGTCGGTCGGTGGTTTCGTCCCCAAGCCCTTCACCCCGTTCCAGTGGTTCGGACAGAACACCGAAGAGGAGCTGCACCGCAAGATCGGGCTGCTTCGCGACGCGCTGCGCAAGAACCGCAACGTGGCATTCAAGTGGCACGATTCGCGCGCGAGCGTCGTCGAGGGTGCTATCAGCCGGGGCGACCGCCGTGTCGGCGCGGTGATCGAGGCCGCCTGGCGCGCAGGTGCGGTGTTCCAGGAGTGGTCGGAGTGCTTCTCGTTGGACCTCTGGCGCGATGCGTTCACCGAGGCGGGGCTGTCGATCGAGGAGTTCGCGTACCGTCACCGCGAAGAGCTCGAGACCTTGCCCTGGGAACACCTCGATGCCGGCCTTCACAAGGACTTCCTGTACCAGGAGTGGCAGGACGCGCTCGAGGAGGTGGGCCTCGAGGACTGTCGTTGGACCCCTTGCTATGACTGTGGTGCGTGCACCGGATGGGGTGTCGAACACGTCGTCGCCTCTGCGGTTCCCCCCGCCGGGGGCAGCCAGGGCACGGGCCAGGACCTCGACACCGGAGGGCTGTTGCCCGAGGTGGTCGCCGTGCCGGTGGAGCTGGGGGTGCCGTCATGACAGCGGCCGTCGGTGAGCGCGTTCGGATCCGCTACTCGGTGTCGGGCAAGGTCCGCTACCTGTCGCACCGCGACGTGGCGAGGGTGACCGAGCGGGCGATCAGGCGCGCTGGGATCCCGATCGCCTACACCGAGGGCTACTCGCCGCGACCCAAGGTGCAGTACGGACTCGCCCTGTCCACCGGGTACGAGTCCACGGGCGAGTATGTGGACATCTTCTTGGACCCCCAGCGCGGCGGCATCGTCGATCCCGCTGTCGGCGTCGACCCCGAGCTGTTCGTAGCGGCGCTCGATGCGTGCATGCCACGCGGGCTCGACGTGCTCGCAGCCGGGGTGATCGACCGCTCCGAGCCCTCGCTACAGGACTCGGTGGACTCGACGTCGTGGGAGGTGCTGGTCGCCGCGGCCGATCCGGTCGCTCCCGGACTCCGCGATGCCGTCGCCGCACTCATGGCGTCGAGCACCCATGAGATCGAGATCGTTCGCAAGGGCAAGCCGGTACGCGAGGACCTGCGCCCGCTCGTGTTCGATCTGAGTGTGGATACGCCCGACCTCGACCATGCCGATGCAAGAGGGCACAGTGCAGTGCCCGTCGCGTTGGTGCTGGGGGTCGAGTTGGGCACCAAACCTCGCAGCATCCGACCTGCCGAGCTTCTCGGCGCGCTCGGAGTGTCCGAACCCGCACGGGTCAAGCGGACACATCAATGGACGAACCGCGACGGACAACGTGGCGAGCCTCTGGGGCTCGACGTGCCGTCACAGCGCACGGAGCTGTGCGCCACATGAGAGGACTACGAGATGACCGACCAGGAGCCCACCAAGGGCGACGGGGCAACACAACGTAAGGCGCCCCCTGGAGCACCCCCCAAGCCGAAGATCGGCGACAGCATTAAGCCGCCGGTACCTGCGGGTGGAGGTGGTTCCACCGACCAGGGGACCACCGGGTCCAAGGGCGACCCGGGATCGGAGGACGACACGTCTCGTCGGGGCGCCGCGCGCGAGGGCGGCTCGGGCAACGACGGAGGCGGCGGGCAATCGCGCAATCGCCGCCGCCGTCGCCGGGGTGGCAAGGGCGGTGGTACCCAGCAGGGCGGCAACCAACAGCGCGGCAACCAACAGGGTGCCAACCAACAGGGCGGCGCGAAGCCGGGCGGCAACCAACAGGGTGGGGGCCAGGGCGCCGGTGGGGCCTCGGGCGGTGGCAGGAACCGCAACCGGCGTCGCCGCAAGGGTCCGGCACCCGTGGAGGTCAACGTCGCGGACCTGCCCGCGATCGAGCTCGACGATGAGGAGATGGCCAGAAGGCGCGGCGCCCAGCGTGACGGAAAGGCCGTCGGCCGCTACCAGATGATGGTCCACGTCGAATCCGGCGTGACCCACATCGCGGTGCTCGAGGGCCGTTCGCTCGTGGAGCACTACGTGGCGAGACCCAGCGACGACGTCTACCAGATCCACGGCAACATCTACGTGGGTCGGGTGGAGAACGTCCTGCCGGGCATGGAAGCCGCGTTTGTCGACATCGCCACGCCCAAGAACGCGGTCCTGTACCGCTCCGATGTGACCTGGAGCCCCGAGGACATGGAGGGTCTCGCCAAGGGTGAGCAACCACGTATCGAGGAGGTGCTCGACGACAAGCAGATGATCCTGTGTCAGGTCACGAAGAACCCGATCGCCCACAAGGGGGCGCGCCTAACCCAGGAGGTGTCGATACCGGGTCGTTTCGTGGTGTTCGTGCCCAACTCCAACACGGTCGGGATCTCCAAGCGCCTGCCCGACGCCGAGCGCAAGCGGCTCCGCAAGATCCTCGACAAGGCCCGCCCCGAGGGCCACGGCCTGATCGTTCGCACCGCTGCCGAGGGGATAACCGCCGAGGAGATCCAGCGCGACATCCGGCACCTCGCCGTGCAGTGGAACGAGATAGCCAAGATCGCCCAGGGTCAGAACGCACCGCGCCTGGTGTACCGCGAGCCGAACATGGCGGTGAGGATGATCCGCGAGGAGTTCAACGCGGACTTTCGTAGCGTGCTGATCGACGATCCCGACCTGCACGCCGAGATCCACTCCTATGCAGAGACGGTCGCTCCGGCGCTCGCGGAGAGGGTGACGCTGTACGACCCGAATGACCGCTTGTCGATGTTCGAGCGATTCCACGTGACCGAACAGCTCGCGAAGGCACTCGACCGCAAGGTCTGGTTGCCCTCGGGTGGATCGCTCATCATCGAGTCGACCGAGGCGTTGACGGTGATCGATGTGAACACCGGCAAGAACGTCGGTTCGTCGAGCCTCGAGGAGACCGTTCTCGACAACAACCTCGAGGCAGCCGAGGAGATCGCGCGCCAGCTCAGGCTGCGCGACATCGGCGGGATCATCGTGATCGATTTCGTGGACATGGAGGTCAAGGCGAACCGCGACCAGGTCACCAAGAGGCTCAAGGAGGCGCTCGCCCGGGACAAGACGCGCACCCAGGTGTTCCCGATCTCCGAGCTGGGCCTCGTGCAGATGACCCGCAAGCGGATCGGCGAGGGCCTGCTCGAATCGGTGGCGACGCGCTGCGAGCACTGCGACGGTCGCGGTCTGATCGTTCCCGAGGACCTGTTGGGTTGAACCAGGTCCCAGGTCCTAAGATGGTCAGCCGTATGTATGCAGTAGTGAAGACCGGTGGAAAGCAGTACCGCGTGGAGCAGGGCCAGCGCCTTCAGGTGGAGCGCGTCGGTGAGCCCGAGGCGGAGCTGGAGCTCACCCCGGTGATGGTGGTCGATGGGGAGCGGGTCCTCGCAGGCCCCGACGCAACTGCCGCAAAGGTGTCGGCCAAGGTCATCGAGGAGACCCGCGGGGCCAAGGTGCGGGCCTTCACCTACAAGAACAAGTCCAACCAGCGTCGGCGGTGGGGTCACCGCCAGACCTACTCCACGATCGAGATCACCGGCATCTCAGCCGGCTGAGCACAGGACCGGCATCTGAGCCGGTCGAGCTAGTGACCGGTGTCTCAGCCGGTCGAGAACGAGGTAGCAGCAGATGTCGAAGACCAAGGGCGGCGGCTCCACACGCAACGGCCGTGACTCCCAATCCAAGCGGCTCGGCGTGAAGGTGTACGACGGCCACACCGTGACCGCGGGCACGATCCTCGTGCGCCAGCGGGGCACCAGGATCCACCCCGGCGACAACGTGGGCAAGGGAGGCGACGACACGCTGTTCGCTCTCTCGGACGGCACGGTCCGCTACGGGTCACGCCGCAACCGCAAGATCGTCGCGGTCGAGTCCGCCTGAGGTAGCTCTCACCGGACTCGTCCACCCGGCTGCCGCCCGCAAAGCCCGGTCCCCACGTTCCGCGGGTACGCCGGATCCCCTCGGGCGGTCAAGTCGTCCGGGCCGCTCAGATACCCCGGGCCGCTCAGATACCCCGCGGTAGCTCCGAGGTCGGATAGCCGAGCAGATCGCGTGCCTGGTCGAACGCGTAGCGGTCGGTCATCCCCGAGACGTACCCGACCGCTTCCTCAGCAGAGGCACCCTCGGCGATGTGGTGTTCGACGAGGGCTCTCAGCAACCGGATCACCGATTCGGACTGCGCGAGCGATTCGGGGCGCATGTAGATGTGCTCGTAGTTGAATGCCCGGAACGCTGCGAGTGCCTCCGCAAGGGGATCCGTCATGGATACCTGCCCGGTGTCATGCACCGCATCGATCACCCCTTGGATGAACGCACCGAGCCTCGCGCTGCGCCTCTGGCCGCATCGCTCCAGCACCACGCGCGGGAGCTTCTCGTCGCTGACGATGCCCACGCGGGCGGCATCTTCCATGTCGTGGCACACATACGCGATGCGATCGGCCCACGACACGATCTCACCTTCGGGGGTGCTGGGCAGCGGTCTCGACCAGGAGTGGTTGCGTATGCCGTCGAGGGTCTCGGTGCACAGGTTGAGCGGTTCGAGAACGACGTCGGCACCCCAGACCGCGTGGTCGTAGCCCCCCTCTACGTAGGGCGAGAAGGCATCTTCGGACGCGTGCCCACCGGGGCCGTGCCCGCAGTCGTGGCCGAGGGCGATCGCCTCTGTGAGAGAGGTGTTCGCTCCGACCGCCGACGCGATCGCCACAGCCACCTGGGCGACCTCCAGGGCGTGGGTGAGGCGGGTGCGCTGGTGGTCGTCGGGGAACACGAACACCTGGGTCTTGCCAGCCAGGCGTCGGAACGCCTGGGCGTGCAGGATCCGGTCGCGGTCGCGCTCGAAGCAGGTGCGCAGCGGATCCGGTTCCTCCGCCACCTTGCGATGGCCGGCGCCGACCGCCCGGGTTGCACCCGTTGAAAGGTGGGCGTCCTCCAACTCCTCGCGCTCCGAACGCGTGTGGATGGCCGTCCTGTGCCCGTTGGCCCCCTCGGGAGAACCCAGAGGGTTGGCTCCGCCGTCATGCGCGTGGCGCACGGTCGAACCGGCGCGGGAGCCGTCCATGGTCGCCGCCCAACGCCGACCGCGCTCGCTGGTGGGCGCGGGGGAGCCACGATGGATATCGGGTCGCTGAGGGATCACCGGCGCGCTCTCGTATGGCTCCATCGCAACGATCCTAGGTAGCTGGTGGGACAACCCTGTTCCGGTGCTCGGACACCCGGTCGTATCCTTGCAGGATGTCCGAGTTCGTCGACGAGGTGGGCCTCAACGTCCGTGGTGGCGACGGAGGTGCCGGCAGCGTGTCGTTCCGGCGCGAGGCTCACACCCCCATGGGAGGACCCGATGGAGGTGACGGGGGCAAGGGTGGCGACGTGTGGCTGGTGGCGGACACCAACACCGCCTCGCTGATCGCTTTCAGGGACCATCCCCACCGTCGGGCGACCTCCGGCAAGCATGGTTCCGGCGCCAAGCGTCATGGGCACTCCGGCGAGGACCTCGACATCAAGGTGCCGGTGGGCACCCAGATCTCGGACCAGCAGGGTCGGGTCCTGGCGGACCTTCCCGGAGCCGGCGACCGTTGGCTGGCCGCTGAGGGGGGCCGCGGCGGACACGGCAACGCCCGCTTCCTGTCCAACTCCCGACGTGCACCGGCGTTCGCCGAACAGGGTGAGCACGGCCAGGAGCAATGGCTGGTGCTCGAGTTGAAGCTGCTCGCGGATGTCGCACTCGTGGGGTTTCCCAACGTCGGCAAGTCGACGCTCATCTCACGCATCTCCGCCGCGCAGCCGAAGATCGCTGACTATCCCTTCACCACCCTGGTGCCCAACCTGGGGGTGGTGCGTACCGATGACGGCTTCGAGATGGTGGTAGCGGACATCCCGGGACTGATCGAGGGTGCAGCCGAAGGTCGGGGACTGGGCCACCGGTTCCTGCGTCACATCGAGCGATCCAGGGCGCTGGTGGTTCTGATCGACCTGGCCGAGTGGGCGGAGGCTCCACCTGCGCACCAGTACGAGGTACTTCTGGGGGAGTTGGGTCGGTACCGGCCCGACCTCCTGGAGCGCCCGCGACTCCTCGTGGGCTCCCGCACCGACATGGCTTCGGAGGGATCGCTGGGAGCCTTCGGTGATCTGGCGGCGCAGGTCGCCCCGTCGTCTGAGGTTCCGGTGTGGCTGGACGATTCCGAACCCGCGCTCAAGGTGTCCGCGGTGACCGGTGAGGGCATCGCCCCGCTCCTCGGAGCGATGCGGCGACTGGTGGAAGGGAGCCGAACCACCGAGGTGCCCGACGGGGGATTCGTCACGCTGCGTCCGATACCCGAGGGGATCGACGTCGTGCGCACCGACGACGGCGGATTCGAGGTGCTCGGACGTCAGGCGCTGCGTGCGGTGGCCCTGTCGGACCTGACCGTGCCCGAAGCGATGGACGAGGTCCAACGGCGACTGGATACGCTCGGGGTGGAAAAGGCGCTCGTTCGCGCCGGTGTGCGCGAGGGTGATCCGGTGGTGATCGGTGACTTCTCCTTCGAGTACTCCTCGGGCGAGGAGGTGCTCACCGACATGGGTCGGCGCACAGGTCGCGAACGCAAGGCAGGGCGATCCCGTCGATGAGATCCGGTCGGTTCGGGGCGCGCAGCGCGATCGGTGTCGTGACGGAGACCACTGTGGTCAGGACGCTCTGATGGGGATCATGTGGGGATCACGCGATGAGGGAGCCACTAGATGAGGATCGTGGTGAAGGTCGGAACCTCCAGCCTGACCGACCGGACCGGTCGGGTGGATTCCACTGCGGTGGCTGCATTGGCCACCGAGGTGGCGAAGGTGCGCTCGATGGGCCACCAGGTGCTGCTGGTGTCCTCTGGGGCGATCGCTGCGGGGCTGCCGGCGCTCGGATGGGAACAGGGCGAACGCCCCCGCGATGCGCGAACCCTCCAAGCGGTGTCCGCTGTCGGCCAGGCCCACCTGGTCGGGGAGTGGAACCGTGCATTCGAGCTCCACAGCCTCGTGTCGGGCCAAGTGCTGTTGGCACCGCTCGACTTCGGTCACCGCGCCCAGTACCTACAGGCGCGCTCCACACTCGAACGGCTGCTCGAGATGGGTGTGGTGCCCGTGGTCAACGAGAACGACGCGATCGCGGATGACGAGATCCGCTTCGGTGACAACGACCGCATCGCAGCACTGGTCGCCCAGATCGTGGGTGCCGAGCTGCTGGTGTTGCTCACAGACACGCCCGGGCTGATGGATGCCGATCCGAGGCTCACCTCCGACGCGGCCCTGGTGGAGGAGGTGGCCGAGATCGACCGGGAGCTCGACCGCGTTCGCTCCGGAGCGGGGACGACCCGGGGATCCGGTGGCATGGCATCGAAGCTGGCTGCTGCGAAGATGGCCAGCTGGTCGGGGGTCAGGTGTCTGATCGCCAGCGCCGCCCGGCCGGGTGTTCTGGCCGAAGCGGTCGACGGTTCCAAGGGTGTCGGCACCTGGGTGCCGGCCCATGACCGTCACCTGAGTGCGCGCAAGCTGTGGATCGCGTTCGCGATGCCCTCGGCGGGGCGCCTGGTGATCGACGACGGAGCGGTGGTCGCGCTGACCGAGCGCGGTAGGTCACTGCTACCCGCAGGGGTGACAGCGGTGGAGGGGACCTTCGAGGCCTCCGATGCCGTCGAGATCGTCGGTCTGGATGGTCAGGCCGTCGCCAAGGGGATCGTCGCTGCGGGTCAACGTGAAGCGACCGAGGCGATCGGGCGCCGAAGCGACGAGGTCGGGATCGCCGAGCTGGTGCACCGCGATGACATGGTCATCCTGACCTGATGTCGCCGGAGTTGTCAGGGCCCGGTCAGGGGTTGAGGATCCGCGCCTTCTGGGCGGCGAACTCCTCGTCGGTGAGGATGCCCTGGTCCTTCAGCTCGGCCAACTCCCTCAGCTTCGTGATCGTGTCATCCTCCGCCGGTGCCGCCGGCTGTGCAGGAGGCTGCTGCACCTGTGGTGCGGGCTGCTGGTGACCGACCTGTTGTTCGTAGGCGGCTTCGCGCTGTGCATATATGTCTGCATCGCGCTGTGCGAACCGCTCCGCCTGTCGGCGCTGCACCCGCCCGTTGACCGCTGACGCGGTGCCCGCGATCACAGCGGTGCGGGCCATGGCCCCAAGTAGTCGTGGCATGTCTCTTCCTTCTTTCTTCCCTGTGGTGCTTTCTTCCCTGTGGTGGTCGGGTGATCAGCCGTCGAGGGCGTCGAGGGCACCCAGGAGGGTCTCAGCGGGGATCCGTTCGCTGGCGACCACATCGCCACCGGCTCCCATGACGGCGGACACGAAGCCCGATGCCCACGTGTTCTCGTACGCGATGAGGATCGCGAATACACCCGGGTCGAGGATCGAGCCGACCTTTTCCAGGTCATCCTCGCTGAACAGGCCGCTCTGGGCGCCGGCGAACACCGACAGGCCAGCGGGTGCCTCCGGGTCGTTCAAGTCGACCCGACGCGCTGTTCCCTGGTCGTCGGTGGCCAACAGCTCCACGTCGAACAGGCTGACCGTGCCCGAGACTGCGAGGTGCATCACCTCGGCGGCAACCCCGGTCATGTCAGAGCCATGCGGGAACTCGAACACCGCGTAGTCGACCGGCCCGGAGGCCATCTCGATGTGGGTCCCAGTGTTTTCAGCTGTAGCCATAGTCGGCGATCCTATCTTTTGTGGTTGTGAAGGCTCAGGCACCCTCGGTCTGGACCTCGCCGGCCGCTGTTTCCGTGCCGTCGGTCGCTTCGGTGGCGGCTTTGGTCTCGGCAGCTCCAGCAGCACCAGAGATTCCGAGCTTGGAGCGGATCTCCGAGAGGCGGGCCTGGGCTTCGGTATGCATCGAGGCCTGTTCCACCTCGATCATCTTGGACTCCACCGACAGGTCCTGGATCTCGCTGGCACCCAAGGCCTTCGCGTAGCGGGCCTCGATCTTGTCCTGCACCTCCGCGAGCGTCGGTACGTCCTGTCCGACCTCCTCGGTGAGGGTGCTCAGAGCCCTGTTCATCTGTTCCTGCATCTTGGCCTGGTCGAGCTGGCTCAACAGGCGTTGCTTCTCCGCGAGCTTCTGTTGCAACAGCCGCGAGTTCTGTTGGACAGCGCCCTTGGCCTTCTCGGCTGCCTCGGTTGCCTGGAGGCTCATCGACTTGAGGTTCTCGACCTCGCGCTCTTTGGCGATCAACTGGTTGGCGAATGCCTCGGCGGCATCGGTGAACTCCTTGGACTTTGCCGCATCGCCGGACTTTGTGGCCTCCTCGGCCATGAGCACAGCCTGGGTGGCGTTTCGGTTGAGCTTCTCCAACTCTTCGAGTGCCGCACTCAGGCGCATGTCGGCTTGCTTCTGGTTGGCGATCACGTTCGCCGCCTGTTCCTTGAGGCGCCGGTGCTGTTCCTGGGATTCGGTGATGGCCTGTTCGAGCTGGACCTTCGGATCGGCCTTCTCGTTGAACACCGAGGACAGCTTTGCCCCCATGTACTTCCACCACTTCTTCAACGACTTGAACATGCATCAGCTCCTGAGAGGGACAGCCCTGAACACTAGTCCCGGGCGCGTGGAACCCTGTCGCGGAACCTCTCCTCCATGGCCTCGATCGTATCCTCGAAGCCCTGCGGTCGGAGCATCCAGATCGCTCCGGCGAATACGGCGGCGGCAACCGCCAGGCACAGCAGGATCTGAAGGAGCGGTCCGAAACCTGTGCTGTTTCGGATCCACAGCGAGGTGGCTCCGGTGGCGGCGACCACCAGGACCGCCACACCCAGGCCGCGACCGAACGAGAGCATCACCTTGGGGGTGATCGTGGCGCGGACGTGGCGGTTCAACATCCCCATCCCCAGGAACGCTGCGACCGCGTAGGCCACCGAGTAGGCGACCGAGAGGCCGGGATCGCCGAGCAGTGCGACGAAGGGAACGACGAGGGCGACGTTCAGCGTGTTCTCGAACAGGTTCATCCAGAACGGGATGCGGGTGTTGCGTCGCGCGTAGAAGGCGCGCACGCAGTACAGGAACACGGCGAAGAAGGGCAGGCCGATGCTGAACCCGACCAACATCCGTGCGGTGTCCGCCGTGTCGGCTGCGGTGAAGTTGCCCCGTTGCAGCAGCAGCTCCACGAGCGGCTCGCCGAGGAAGAGGTAGGCACCGGCAGCGGGCAGCAGGAAGGTGAGGAGCACCGACATGCCTTCGCGGAAGCGCTCCCGGAACTCGATCACGTCATGTGCCCTCGCCGCCTCCGACAGCTCGGGGAGGATCGCAGTCATTATCGACACGGCGATGAGCCCGTAGGGGAGTTGGAAGAAGATGAAGGCGTACTGATAGGCCGAGACCGCACCCTCGCCCGCGCCACGAGCGAGGGTGAGCACGATCATCAGCGCGATCTGGTTCGCCGCCGCGAAGCCAACCGTCCACCCCGACAGGCGGACCACCTTTCGCACCGCGGGATGGCGTGGCTGGAAGCTCCAGCGCAGGTTGATTCCGGCGCGGCGTATCGACGGGACGAGGGCTGCGGCCATGGCGGCTACACCGGCGGTGGTGCCCAGACCGAGCAGGTAGACCGTCGTGGTGGAGTCGTCGTCGGTGCGTCCGTTGGTCACCAACCACCACACGGCGAGTCCGGCAGCGGTGGTCACCAGGTTGGTCAACACCGGAGCGAATGCCGGTGCGGCGAAGCGGCGGCGCGAGTGCAGCAGGGCGGTGGCGAGGGTCGTGATCCCGTAGAACAGGATCTGGGGCAACAACAGCGCCAGCAGGTCGTCCCCGAGGCGCAGCTGCTGTTCTCTGGCCGCCCCATCGAGTGGCAGGGCGAAGATCTGGTTGATGAGCGGTGACGCGAGCACCGCGAGCACCGACAGCGCCGTGATCGCCACGAATCCGACGGTGATGATCACCGAGATGGCGTCGGCGCTGGTGTCCTGTGCCGCACCACCGCGACGGCGCAGGCCGCGCCTGTCCACGTGGATGAACATCGGCACCAGGGTGGACGAGAACACCCCACCTAGCACCAGTTCGTAGAGGATGTTGGGTGTGGTGTTGGCGAGGTTGTAGGTGTCGGCCACACCGGACAGTCCGAGCGCGGCGGTGAGCGCGCTCACCCGCACCAGGCCCGAGGCCCGCGACAAGGCGGTGCCGACCGCCGGTGCCGCGCTGGCGCTGAGCAGGCTCCGGCGAGGCTGGTCGGTCACGCCCTCGTCGGCGACCTCGTCATCGAACGGCGTGTCATCGACCAGCGTGTCATCGACCAGCGTGTCATCGGGGACACCTCTGCGGGCACGCGTGACCCTACGTCCCGGCTGGTCGTCATCGCCCGGGGCGTCGCCCTGGCTCGGATCGTCGCCGCTTGGATCGTCACCGGCGGGACGGTCACCGCCGGTCATCGTGCTCAACCCTGCCCACCCATCTGTGTTCCGGGCGATTGTGTGCCAGGTGATTGTGTGCCGGGCGATTGCGCCGCGGATGATCCGAGGCCTGCGGAGTGCGTCTCCTCGATGGCGAGCCGTAGTGCCTCGAGGTCACCGACGATCTGGGATACGTCGGTGTCCAGTGCGCCGAGTGCCGCTTCGTCGGCCTGGGAGACCGACAGCTCCACCGCCCTTGCGACCGCCTCGTCGGTCCTCGCGTCGAGCAGCACCAGCCGGTCGTAGGTGCTCGAGATGGTGGCATCCAGCCGTGCTGCCGATGCCAGCTGGGCCTCCATCGCGGTGATGGTCGCATCGCGGCTGTCGGATGCCGGTCGTGAGCGGGCGTACCCGAGGTCGCTCTCGATGCGCGTGGTGTCGATCTGCTTGCGACCCTTGGTGAGGACATGTCCCGCCTGGGCGATCCTCCATGCCTCGGCCACGGCGGTGTCGAGTCGGGAGCCCACGGCATCGAGTCGCTCTCTGAGGGGTCCCTCGACCGCCGTGCGGGTCGCTTCGTCGAAGTTGCGCCGCGCGTTCTGGACCTGTTCCACAGCGCCGCGCCAGGGCTGGTCGAGGCTGCGCGGTGAGATCGCCCCGGCTCCGCCTCGCGTCTTGCGCGGCACCGCCACAAGAACCCGCGCGCCGAATGCGAGCACGCCCAACACGACCGCTCCGAGTACGCCCCAACCGGCCACTATGCCGACCGCGGCCCCGGCACCGGTGGCCACGATCGCAGACGGCGACGTGATCGCGTTGGCGACCTGTGGGGTGAAGAACCGGTCCCGGAAGCTCATGTCAGGCTCAGAAGTTGCTCACCACTGCGGTGAACACGTCACCGATCGTGGTGGCGTCCGACGCTGTGTACGCGGTGGCGTTGGAGGCCTCTGACATCTGCTCCAAGGATGCGACATCAGCATCGGCCCCGTACGCGATCGTGAAGATGCGTACCGGCTTGGCGTTCTCGCCGTTGGATGTCTCGGTGACCTGGTCGATCAGTGCCTGAAGCTGCGCGTTGTCGTCCCCTGGATCGCCGTCGTCGTTGACCCCGTCGGTCAGCACCACCACCGCGTTGATGAGGGTCGGGTCGTACTCCTCGACCATCTGGGCATGGCTGTCGCCGACCACCTGGTAGAGGGGGGTTCCGTTGAGGGGGATGAGCGAGTTCACCTCGTTTACTAGGCGTTCCCTGTTGGGGCCCACCGGTGCGATCGGAGCCAGGTCCTGATAGGCGCCGCCGGGTGCCCCACCGCCGAGGTCGGTGGTGAAGATCCGCAGGCCGACCAGGTCCTCCGGCTTGAACTCCTCCAGGCCGTCGCGCACCGCCTGCACTGCGAGGTCCAACTTGGTTCCCGCAGCTGGATCGGCGGGGTCCGCAGGCTCGCCCATCGAACCGGACACGTCGAGCACCATCATCACACGTGCGGACTTGCGCTGGGTTGCCCAGGCATCGAGCATCCCTACGAGGACCGAACCTGCTGGAACGTCCAACAGGGTCTGAGGCTGGTCCGGATCGACCCCGTTGGCAAGGTCGATCGGCGGGCCGAGAGGCACCTCGGGATTGCCAGGCCGAAAGCCGAACTCGAGGACCTTGCGCTGGTTCTCCGCCGAGTAGACGAAATCGGAGAACAACTCGGCACCCGCCGCCTCATCGTCGGTGACCCACTCGGCGTCAAGCACGTAGAGGGGATTGTCGGAGTACAGGGTGCCCTCGGTGGGGTAGATCGCCACGAGGCGTGTCCGCGGCGGCCTGGCTTCCTCGCCGGGATCCAGCACCCCGTCGGGGTTGCCGAGGTTGTAGTCGATCACCGACTTCTCCTCGACCGCCACCGCCGAGGCGTACGTGAGGGCGGTCCCGGACTGGTCCGCGCGGAACCAGTTGTTCAGGAACGTCATGGTGATGTCGCCGTAGTGCACCACCGACGACTCGATCGTGGAGCCGAACTGCTGCACCTCGGGGCGCGCGAGCGTCTCCATCGACAATGCAGCGGTGTCGCCGGTCGCGGCGTAGGTCTGTGCGATCAGAGCGGAGAGCCCCGAGGTGGAGAAGTTGGGGTTGGTCTTGCCCAATCGGAACGGTCCCCACTCGGGGTGGCCCTTGGCGCCCCAGCCCTCAGGCGACTGCGCCAGCTCGAGGATGTCGCCCCAACCGATCGGCGTGTCGGGCCAGCCGAGGGCTTGGGCCATCGGCTCGGGCATGGCGATCACGAGCGGGGTGAGCATGAACGGGGTGGGGTCCTCGGCCGCCATCGGTGGCTCGCCGGCATCTGAGAGCCGCTGGTTGAGCACAGCGCCCCACGCACTCGACGCAGGTGACCACAGAGCGGGTCGGGGACCGTCGGTCGCCTCGTCCCAGCCCTCGGCCAGTGCGGTGGCGGCGCCGCCTGAGGCCTTGGAGCGCACGGCCACGCCGACGCAGGTGCCGTCGACCTCCGCACCGGAATCGTTGAAGTCCTCCGCCAACTGGCTCAACAGGTCGATCTTCTCCGAGGAGACCGCGGCGTTCACCACGATGCAGTCCGAGGCGATCCCGTTGGTCGGGTCGTCGCCAGCGCCGAACGGGTCCTCGGAGCCGCCGCTACAGGCGGCCGAGACGAGCGCCATCGATGCCACCACGGCGATGAAGGCCAGCAGGCCGTGTCGTCGGTGCACGTTGCGCGGTTGCCGTGGCGGTGAGTCGCGTGCGGGGGTGTGCGTCATGTCTCCTCCCACCTGGAGTTGACGGTCCAGACCACCCCCGGGCGGGGGAGTCCCGATCCGTCGGGGAGCGGAGTGTCGAAGGAAACCATGTCGGACCCAATGCTGTCAGACGCGGCGCGAACTCTGTATGTGGCGCCCGCACCCAGGCCGCCTCCACCTTGGCTGCCAGTGCCCTGGCTTCCGGTACCCGGGGTCTCCGGCACCCTCCAACCCGCCGCGGCGAGCGCATCGGTCAATCCAGCGTCGACAAGCACCGACATCGACTTCGAGAGAGATTCGTCGTCGGCGGCCCACAGCTGAACGTCGGCCGTGGCGACAGGCTCGGGGGCGATCACGGTCAAGGAGTCTGCACCCGCATAACTGGAGAGCTCCTGGATGGCAACGGATTCGATCGCACCGACCACCGACAGCGAGTTCGGCAGACGGATGAACTCGACCAGGGGATTCGTCGACGAGGTGCCTCCACCGGAAAGGTCCTCGAGGCGCTGGAACCACGCAGAGACCGCCGGGTCGTCGAGGTCGTTGGTCGCGAAGTCGCTGGAGCCGATCCGCGACGCGACGGCCTGGTTGAGTGCAACCATGCCCTGCCCGTCATCGGGTTCCGGAATCCCAACCTTGATCGGTCCCCAGCCGGGATCGCCACCGACGGTGCTCCATGCGGAACCGGCCGAGTCACCGATGCAGGCCCAGTCGACGGCCCCGCAGTGTGCCTCCAAGACCCCCATGCGATCTGTCCTTGCCACGATCACCGCAGGAGAACGTGCCAGTACCTCGCTCGATGCCAGTTCGGGCATCTCCTCTCCGGAGGCCGCCTCATACGCGGGCCAGTCACCAGCGGCGAGCCAGGCCCACGAGTCGTCCGGGGTGAGGGTTCCATCGGCCAGCTTCGCGGCCGTGTCGGCCTCCGGTTCCACCTTCACCTTGATCCGGCTGTTCGCATCGGCAAGTGAGTTGCAGACCGCGAGCAGTTCCGGTCCGCACGTGAGATCCAAGGGTCCATCCCCGTTACCATCCGCACCCGGGGTGCCACCGTCACCGGAGCCGTCGATCGCGCCACGGATGAGGACCGCGACGCCCACCAGCGCCACCGCAGCGAGCAGTGCCAACAGTCGCTTCACCTATCGACATCCTCGTGTCCGGCCCCATCGCCAGTGTCGACCCCGTCGTCACTGCCGCCGCTGTCGTCACTGCCGCCACTCCCGCCGCTGTCGTCACTGCCGTTCCCGTCGCCACCGGCGGCAGCACTACCACTGCTGTGTCTCCCGGCCTCATGAGCTTGATCGTCGTGCTCACGGGGCACCTCGCCCCGACCTCGGGCACCACCGGTAGAACCGCCTTTCGCTGGGTTGTCATCGGGGGCCTTGCGGCGCCCCGGGGGTCTGTCGATATCGGCGGGGTCCTCAGGGATGTCGGCCACCTCCAAGGTGCTGAGCAGGTCGGCGCCCGGCTCATCGATCGCCACCACTCGGGCGGCGTGGCGGTTGATCGCCGCCTCGAATATGTTCCGTGCCAGCCGCGCGTTGCCGAAGCCCTTGCCCCGGGGGACCGATCCGATCAGCTCAGTGACGGCACCACGTGCGTCGTCGGAGAGTCGGTACTCCAACTTGTCGCCCATGATCTCCACGATCGAAACGAGCTCCTCTGTGTCGTAGTCGGGGAACTCGATCACCGTCGGCAGTCGAGACTTCAGCCCGGGGTTGGCCGACAGGAAGTCCTCCATCTCCAACGGGTAACCGGCGGCGACGAGTACCACGCGATCCCGCCGGTCCTCGATCAGCTTCACGATCTGGTCGATCGCCTCGCGGCCGAAGTCGTTCTCGCCGCCGCGCACGAGGGTGTAGGCCTCGTCGATGAACAGCATCCCCTGATCGGCGTCGTCGAAGGCGGCGGTTACCTTCGGTGCGGTCTGTCCCACATAGCCCGCGACCAGCCCGGCGCGGTCCACCTCGACGAGGTGGCCGCGGTCGACCACACCGAGTGTGCGGAAGATCTGCGCCACCAAGCGGGCGACGGTCGTCTTGCCGGTTCCGGGGTTTCCGGTGAACACGAGGTGGTGCGATGTGTCGACCATCGGCAAACCCCTCTCCTCGCGGAGCTGCTGAACCCGTAAGAAGTCCGCCACCAGGTGTACGCGGTCCTTGACCTCCTCCAGGCCGATCAGGTCGTCGAGCTCGGCGAGCAACTCCTCCATCGTGCGTTGTGGCGGATCCTCGCTGGGCGGCAGAGCATCGGCTGCTGCGGGGGTTCTGGGCGACATGCTGTGGCCGTCGTCGCGCCGCTCGCGCAGGCGCGACAGCAAGCGGGTCCGCAGGGCTGCGATCGCGTCCAGCTCATCGGCTGAGGTGACCACGTCGAGCGAGGCGATGACGTGGGCCACCTCCATCGTTCGCTGGTAATAGATCTCCGAGAGGTCGGTGCCCCGCGCCTCGTCGGCTGCGAGGAGCACCTTGAACAGCTCCGTGTCACCGTCGATCCATGAACGCCGGCCTGCCACCAGCGATGTGCCACGCAGAGCTGCCGGTGTCGCGAGGAGCAGGTCGGTTTCCTCGGCCATGCGTGGCCCGAAGGTGTCGATGAGGGCGTTGAGCTCCTCGTCGGTGTGGCGGCCATCCGCGTCGATCATCGCCGTGGAAAGGTTGAACGCCTCGTTGGTCACATCCGCGCCGAAGCTCGACGTGTCGGTGTCGGACACACCCTCGGCGGCCTCTTCGAGCGCGGCCGTCAGGTCCTCGATGTAGGACGCCACCACGGCGCCGAGCACGTTGGCGGACACCGGCCCGAGGATAGTTCTGCCCCTGGTGTCGGGCTGGTACGGGCACCTGTGGCCAAGAGTCGATTGGGTATCCTCTCGCGATGACCTCGACCCCGATCCCGGAGCTCGCCGAGCGTTCCAAAGTGGCGTCGCGTGCTCTGGCGACGGCCTCCACCGCAGCGAAGAACGGAGCGTTGTTGAGCGCCGCAGAACTCCTCGAGGCGCGCACTTCAGAGTTGGTGGCAGCGAACTCCCTCGATGTGGACGCGGCGGAGTCCAACGGCATCGCGCCGGGACTGGTCGACAGGCTCCGTCTCAGCCCCGAGCGGGTTGCTGCCATGGCCGGTGGCCTGCGTCAGGTCGCCGCTCTCGCCGACCCCGTGGGCGAGGTGCTCTCCGGTTGGGTGAGGCCCAACGGACTTCGGATCTCCGAGGTGCGGGTGCCTCTCGGTGTCGTGGCGATCATCTACGAGAGCCGCCCGAACGTCACCTCCGACGCTGCCGGGCTCTGCCTGAAGTCGGGCAACTCCGCGTTCCTGCGCGGGTCGGGGAGCGCGATCAACTCGAACCTCGCGATCGCTGAGGTGTTGCGTGAGGCGGTCGCCGATGCGGGCCTTCCGGCTGATTCTGTGATCGTCGTCGACGACGTCTCGCACGAGGCCGCCACGGAGTTCATGCGCCAACGAGACTTCATCGACGTGTTGATCCCGCGCGGTGGCCCGAAGCTGATCCAGTCGATCCTCGACAACGCCACGGTCCCGTTCGTGATCGACGGCGACGGTAACTGCCAGGTCTACGTCGATGCCTCCGCCGACCTCGAGATGGCCCGTGCCATCGTCGTCAACGCCAAGACACATCGTCCCTCGGTCTGCAACGCGGCCGAATCATTGCTCGTGCACTCCTCGGTGGCGGCGGACCTGCTCCCCACCCTTGCCGCAGAGATGCCCGAGGTGGAGCTCGTCGGCGATGCCAGGGCGCGCTCGTTGGTGCCGGCCATGGCCGAGGCGACCGAGTCCGACTACGC
>JBKEAI010000206.1:0-13789 GCA_047972145.1 Microthrixaceae bacterium | reverse complement strand
CACGTGAGTTTCGGCCACTATGTGGAACCGGTTGCGTCCTACTTCCAAAGCATCACCCACGCCGAGCCCAAAGTGGCCTTGGCAATTGTCTCCACGCTGGTGGTCATCTCCTGCATCGTGTGTTCTTGGTACTACTACTTAGTCCGGGTTCACCAACAGAGCCCCGCAGCTACCGAGTTGGCCAATGGCCTCACCGCTCGCAACGGCCTGGCGCGAGGCGGCTACACGGTGCTCTACACCACGTACTACCTGGACTATCTCTACACCGACGTTATCGTCGGCAGCGTCAAAGGTCCCATTGCCGATGCGGCCTACTGGACCAACCAGAACATCATCGACGGTGTCGTCAACGAGGTGGGCCATCAGGCGGTCAACACGGCCAACTTCGTGTACGGCACGGTCGATCAAGGCCTCATTGACCGCACCGTGAACACCACGGGCGTGGCCGCCGAAGGCGCCGGTGAGACCCTGCGCCACATGCAGGACGGAAAGGTCCAGCACTATGCCGCCATCATGTTCGCCGCCGCCGCTGTCATTGCCGGCATCCTCGTCCTGGTTGTCTAGGAGCTTTTGAACGCCATGCACGCCAACTCACTCCTTTGGATCATGACCTTCCTCCCCCTGGTGGGGGCGGCGCTGGTGATGCTCATCCCCAAGAGCGACGAGAACGCCGTCAAGTCCATGGCGCTACTCACGTCGCTGGCGGCGGCCGCCGTCGGGGTCGGCATGGTCACCCAGTTCGACTTCGATCGTGGCGGGGACCTGCAACTCGTCACCGACGAGAAGTGGATCGAGGTCATCAACAGCCGCTTCATCTTCGCCGTGGATGGGATGTCGCTGCCCCTGCTGCTGCTCACCCTGTTGATCGTGCCCCTCTGCATCGTCTACAGCTGGAACCACTTCCCCGAACCCCACAACCCCAAGGCATTCCTGTCCCTTATTCTCATCCTCGAGACCGGGATGCTCGGGACGTTCGTGGCCCAGGACCTGGTGTTGTTCTTCGTCTTCTTCGAAGTCGTCCTGCTGCCGATGTTCTTCATGATCGCTGTCTGGGGTGGCGACGATCGGCGCTATGCATCGCTCAAGTTCTTCATCTACACCATGTTCGGCTCGGCCCTGATGCTGCTGAGCTTCCTCGCCTTGTACTTCTTGGCCGATGGCACCCTCGCCGGCACCACTGCCCACACCTTCGACATGCGGGCCCTGTCGGGCGGCGCCACCGCCAACATCGCCCGCGGCGCTCAGATGTGGGTCTTCGCCGGCATGTTCATTGGCTTCGGCGTCAAGGTGCCGATGTTCCCCTTCCACACCTGGTTGCCCGATGCCCACACCCAGGCACCCACGGTTGGCTCCGTCATCCTGGCCGCTGTGCTGTTGAAGCTCGGCACCTACGGCTTCATTCGTATCGCCATCCCCATCCTCCCCGAAGCGGCCGCGGCGTGGGCGCCGGTGATCGGCGTGCTCGCCGTGATCGGCATCATTTACGGCGCCCTCGGATGTCTCGCCCAAAGCGACATGAAACGCCTCATTGCGTTCTCGTCGGTCGCTCACATGGGCTTCGTGATGTTGGGCATTGCGACCCTCACGGATTTCGGGATCAACGCCGCCATCTTCGGCATGGTCGCCCACGGCCTCATCACCGGCATGTTGTTCTTCATCGCCGGGTCGATGAAGGAGCGCTACCACACCCTCGAGATCAAGCGCCTCGGAGGCCTGCTTGTGTCGGCCCCGAAGCTGGGCTGGATCCTCGCGCTGTGCACGATGGCATCGCTGGGCCTGCCGGGTCTCGCGGGGTTCTGGGGTGAGTTCCCGGCGATCCTCGCAGCCTACGAGCCGGCTTCGATGCTCAACGAGGGCCTCTTCAGGGTTCTCATGGTCATCGCAGCACTCGGCACGGTGCTCGCGGCGGGCTACCTGCTCTGGCTGTTCCAGCGCACCGCGTTCGGTACTCCCTCCGAGGAGTTCGCCAACGACCCCGAGATCGTGGATGTGAAGACCACCGAGTGGCTCGCCTGGGTTCCGATGATCGTGCTGATCGTGGTCCTCGGCTTCCTGCCCAGCCTGATCTTCGACATGACCAACCCGGCGGCCCAACTGGTCGCAGCGGCAGCAGGAGCCTGACCCGCGGTGTTGGCCTTACTCGCGCAGGCGTCGGAGCCGTTCACCAAGCCCACGGTCGACTACCACGCGCTCGCGCCCGAGTTGGTGCTGGTCGGCCTGATCATCCTGCTGGCCCTGGTGGACTCCTGGAAGCTCGAGCGTGCCCGCAAGTGGATGTCAGCGCTCGCCGGGCTGGGTCTGCTCGCATCGCTCATCCCGCTGGTGACGCTCGCTGTCGACGGTACCGACCGCGTGCTGTTGGGCGGTGGCTACGTGGTGGACTCGATGTCGCTGGTCCTCAAGGCGCTGTTCATCATCTCGGCGTACGTCGTGGTCCTGTTGTCGATGAACTACATGGCCGAGGGCGACTACTGGGAGTCGGAGTACTACACCCTGTTGATCTCCTCGGTGCTGGGCATGACGGTGATGGCATCGAGTCGCGACCTGATCGGGATCTTCATCGCCCTCGAGCTGCTGTCGATCCCCGCATACATGCTCGCAGCGTGGCGCAAGGGTGACGAACGTTCCAACGAGGCGGGATTGAAGTACTACCTGATGGGGGTGTTCGCGACCGCGGTCCTCCTCTACGGGATGTCGCTCGCCTACGGCCTCGGCGGGAGCACCAACCTCGAGGCGATCGGGCGCCGGCTTGCCGAGATCGGCACCGATGGCGTGCCCATCGTGGCACTCGCACTGTTGTTCACGATCATCGGGTTCGGATTCAAGGTCTCCGCGGTGCCCTTCCACACGTGGGCGCCCGATACCTACGAGGGCGCACCCACCCCCGTCACCGCGTACCTCGCGGTGGCCTCCAAGGCAGCGGGTTTCGTGGCGCTCATCCAGGTGACCTACTTCTGCTTCATCGTGCGCTCCGATGTGATCGAACCGGTGTTCTTCGTGCTGTCGATCGCGTCGATGACCGTCGGCAACCTGATCGCGTTGCGACAGACCAACGTGATCCGGATGCTCGCCTATTCGGGGATCGCGCAGGCCGGCTTCATGCTCGCTCCGTTCGCGGTGGCGGGCTCGGACCCCGGATTGTCGCTTCAGGCGGTGATCGCGTACCTGGTGATCTACGCGGCGATGAACCTGGGGGCCTTCGCAGTGGTCATCGCGATCGCCCGGCGTACCCGCTCGGCCGAGATGGGCGACATGGGAGGGCTGATCACCTACATGCCCGGCCTCGCGACCGCGTTCACACTCTTCCTGGCATCGCTCATCGGTATCCCCCCGCTCGGTGGGTGGTGGGCGAAGTTCGGTGTGTTCGCTTCGCTGATCAAAGCCGACACCGGCCTCGGGTGGACCCTGGCGGTGGTGATGGCGATCAACACCGCCATCGCGGCCTACTACTACCTCAACGTCGCCAAGGCGATGTGGTTCGAGGACGTACCCGAGGGCATGGACACCTCGCCTGTGCGCACACCTGCGACCCTCGGCTTCGCCGTGGTGCTCACATTGGTCGCCACCTTCCTGTTCGGCATCCTGCCCCAGGTCGTCAACGACGTGACCGACTTCGGACTCGTCGCACTCGGTGGCTGACGCACCCTCACACCCAGGGTTGCCCGACGCACTCGCAGAGGCCTTCGAGCACCTGGGGCAATTGCGTTTCGACCAGTTCATGGAGTTGGCCCTGTATGCGCCGGCGTCGGGCTTCTTCGCCACCGGTGGTGGGGCCGGCCGTCGCGGCGGAGACTTCGTCACCAGCGCCGAGGTCGGTCCACTGTTCGGTGCCGTGGTGGCGCGCTACCTCGACGAGGTGTGGGAGCAGCTCGGCCATCCGGAGCGACTCACCGTGGTGGAGGCCGGTGCTGGTCGCGGTGCCCTGGCCATCGCGGTCCGCAACGCGGAACCCCGCTGTGCACCTTCTCTGCTGTGGGTGCTGGTCGAGCGGAGCCCCGCACTGCGCGAGCGGCAACACGACCACCTCGATCTGGTGGACGTCGATGCGTCGGGTGTACCCGCGATCGGCTTCGACGGGACGGGCCCGTGGTTTCACTCCGTGCAGGACATGCCGAGCGAGCCGTTCGTGGGGGTCGTTCTCGCCAACGAGCTGCTCGACAACTTGCCGTTGCGGGTGTTCGAACGATCGCGGGGTTCCTGGAGCGAGGTCGTGGTACGCCGGGCCTCCGACGGTGAGGGCCGGCTTGTAGAGGCACTCGTTTCCGCCGAACCCGCCATCGCAGCAGACCTCGACCGGCTCGCGCACGGAGCGACCGAGGGTGCTCGGGTACCGGTGCAACACGCGGCGGCCCGGTGGGTCCAACATGCGTGCAACCTCGTCGATCGGGGACATGTCATCGTGTTCGACTACGTGGCGAGCACCGCAGAGATCGCTTCTCGCCACTTCGGGGATTGGTTGCGTACCTACAGGGCACACGAGCGGGGAGGCCCGCCCCTGAGCGAACCTGGACGCCAGGACCTCACAGCCGATGTGGCGCTCGACCAGCTCCCCCCGCCGACCGGTATCGTCACCCAGGCACACTGGTTGGAACGGTTCGGCATCGCGGAGCTGGTGGCCACGGCCCGAACGCGATGGGAGGGACGTGCCGGGGTGGGTGACCTTGACGCGATCCGGGCACGCAGCACGTTGTCTGAGGCCGCAGCGTTGACGGACCCCGCCGGCCTCGGTGGCTTCACGGTGATCACCTGGTGATCGCGCTGTGTCCACCGGGTGAGCACTGGGTGAGCACCGGGTGACATCTGGGTGAAGTCTTCGCGGAATCTCCGAAATGTGGACGTGATTCAGGAATCGCGTCGATACCGTCGGCCGCAGTGGATTGGGTCGTGACCTTCCGCGCCGTCATTGCGGCTTCGGTCATCGCATCGTGTGTCGCGTGCGGTGAGCGTGTGGAGGAGCCCGCTGTGACCACCACCACCGCAGCTGCCCGCGATGAGCTGGTGGTGCTGACCCCCTACGCGGAGCTCGACGCCCCAGAGTTCAACGACGAGGTAGCCCGCTTCGAGGCCGAGACCGGCACGCCGGTCCGTGTCCGCTCGGTGGCGGGTGACCTCGTCGACGAGCTGTTGCTCGAGCTCTCCTCCGACCACCCGCCCGACATGGCGGTGATCCCCCAGCCGGGTGTGATGGAGGATCTGGTGGAGGCGGGCGCGATCGAGCCCATCCCGGAGTCCCTGGCCGCTGTCAACGACGACCTGCTTCCTGTGCTGCGCGACCTCTCCACGGTCGACGGTGTGGAGTACTCGGTGTGGACCGTCGCGTCGGTCAGCGCGGTCTGGTACCGCTCGGACATATTCGCCGCGAACGGATGGAAGGTCCCCACGACCTTCGAGCAGTTCGAGCAGCTCCTGGCGACGATCGCGGCGACGGACTACGCACCGCTGTGCCTGGGCACCAAGTCCGGTGGGGCGACGGGCTGGTCGATCACCGACTACGTGGAATTGATCATGCTCGCCACCGCCGGCTCCGATTCCTACGATGCGTGGGTCGGCCTCTACCTGCCCTTCTCGTCCCCCCAGGTGCTCGACGCCCTCACAACCACCCAACGCTGGATCACCGACCCGCAGGTGTCCCTGGGCGCAGCAGCCATCGCTGACAGACAGGTCGACGAGGGTTTCGAGATGTTGGCGAGGACCAAGCCGCGGTGTGTGATGAACATCGCTTCGGACTGGGTGCTGGGCGGCGTGGAGGAACAGGTCGCCCAGGGGGACGTGGAGTTGTTCGTCCCGGTGTCCCAGGCGGACCCCGATGTCGTGTCGATCGGGTCCTTCGACTTCCCGAGCCAGGATCCTGCACACCCGGCGCTGCTGTTGGGGGGAGACCAGCTCGTCAGCTTCACCGACGATGACCGGGCCTGGGAGTTGATGGAGTACGTCGCGTCGCCGGCGTGGGGTGTCGCATGGGCGGGGACCGGAAAGTTCGTCTCGCCGTATCTCGACTTCGACCCGACAGCGTACGCGACCCGTAGGCAGATCGAGGCGGCGGCGTCGCTCGGACGTTCACAGCTCGCGCGGTTCGACGGCGCAGACCTCATGCCGACCGAGGTGGGGACCTCGGAGATGTGGGGAGCGATGATCGACCTGCTCGACGGCGTCGGGCCGGAGACAGTTGCGGCCAACCTCGACGAGGTTGCAGGATCGATGGGGAACTAGTGATGGCGCTGGGGCTCGGTTCGGGATCTCTCACCAGGCGGCTGGTCGTGCTCACGGCCCTTCCGGTCGGCCTCATCGTGCTCGGCGGTGTCGTCGCTGTGCTCAACGGGATGAACCGGCTGGACGAGGCCGAGCGCGCGGATGCCCTCGGCCATGCGGCGGTGTCGGCGGTCGAGGTGCTCGACCTGCTCGCCGCCGACGAGGTTCGGTTCTCGGTGGACGTCGCCGAGCGCGGCGCGGGCAGCGAGCGACTGGATCCCGCGGAGTTGTCCGGAGCGCTCGACAAGTTGATCGGCGAACTCGACGATCTGGACCTCCCGATCGCGATCACAGACCCGGTCACACGACTCCGTGAGCAGTTGCCGGTGCTCAGCGAGCGGCTGCGCGACGACCTGTCGCTGGATTCGGAGATGGCCCGCCGATATGCGGATCTGGTCGACACGGTCGCATCGCTGTCGTCCACCTTGGTGCGACAGGCGGGCATCACCGGTATCGGTGAGGGCACATCGGACGCGGCGTCGGCGATTCCGCTGTGGGTTGGCTTCTTCGCCGAGAACAGGGCTCTCACCCGGTATGTCGCCAGCGGGAAGCGCTCGGATCGCATCGAAGCGGAGCCCGCGGTGGAGGAGTTCGAGCGGGATCTCGAGGTCGCGAATGCCGAAGGTACGTCCACCCCGCCGATCTCCCTGGCCAACGAGACCTATGACGAGGTGGTGGCACAGGTCGTCGACGGTGTCGGCCTCGACGTGCGTCCCTCGCTGCCCGATTGGCAGGCCGCCCAGATCGGTCGTTCCGACCAGCTCGCGGGGGCGATCCTGGATCGGATGGAGGCCTTCTCCCAGTCGGTGCACCACCAGCACGGCGAGGAGGTCGTCAAGACCGTCGCGATGATGATCCTCGTCCTGTTGACCGTGATCGTCACGACCGTGCTGATGGTGCGCTTCACCAGAAACCTGGCGAGAAGGCTGGACCAGCTCGGAGCGGAGGCCGAAGGCGTCGTCGCTGGGGACTTCTCCGGAATCCAACCGACCGATGGAACCGACGAGATCGACAAGGTCCACAACGCTTTCGTGAAGGTGGCGGCCCAGCTCTCCCGGTTCGGCACCGAGGCGAAACGGGTGTCGGCTGCCGTCGCAGGCAACAGTTCGACGGCCCGGGTCGACGAGGCCGGATTCGACGGTGAATGGCTGGAGCTCGTGGGCGGGTTGAACCAGGTCAACGACGCGCACATGGAATCGAGCGCACAGGCCGAACGTGCCCAGCGACGCCGTGAGCACATGCAGCGCATAGCGGAGGTGTTCGCACACGGCGTGCTTCTGACGCCTGTGTTCGACAGTGCGGGCCGTGACGCGATGGATGCGCTGGGCGCTGAGCAGTTCGAGTACTGGGAGTACACGGCGGACAACACGATCACACTGCGCTTCGCCACCAGCAATCTGCCCGCTCCGGGCTCCGAGCCGGTCCTCACATCGGTGGATCGTGGCGAGTTCGATCCACTGGCCAGAAAGGGCCGGCGCTTTCACGACTCGTTGACCGCCGAGGTGACCGCGGGTGGTGCGAGGTTGGGACTGGCGATCTGGTTCGAAGCCGACGACGACCCTGAGGCGCGCACCGTCGCCGACAGCATCGCCGCGCTGATCGCCACCCCCGACCACAACCGCGGATCGAGCTCCGACGACGATCCGGGTTTCGCAGAAGGTTACAGCCGTACCCACGACGAGCGTTCGGGGCTGCCCAACCTCGGGTACCTCTATGCAGAGTTGGAAGCGCTGATCGGTGGTGTCGGCCGCGAGGCATCCGACACCACCGTGGTGCGGGTCGTGCTCACATCTGTTGCAGTGGAGGAACGCCTCGACGTACTCGCGGATGACGGCATACTCGAGGCGGCGCTCGGCCTCCTCGGAGAGGTCTCGGGACCCGACGGGTTCGTGGCGCACATCGGCGAGCTCGACTTCGTGTTGCTCGCATCCGAAGGCGACACCCGCCGCCTCACCGAACGGCTCCAGCGCGATGTGCCATCCGGAAGCACAGTGCTCTCCGGGTACCCGCTGCGCGTAGCGGTAGGGGTCGTGCGCCTGGCCGACGTGGAGCAGCCCACGCCGAGTGCGGTCCTGATCGCGACGCGTCACGCGTGCCGCGTGAGCCATGAGCACCGACGGATCTGCTTCTACAGCAAGGACCTCGGCCAGGCGGCCACCGATGAGGCGCGGATCCGCTCGAAGCTCGTGCAGACCGTCACCGGTGGTGACATGTCCGGGTTCAACATCGAGTTCCAACCCGAGCTCGACCTGCGTCGAGGCGTGCTCTGCGCCGTGGAGGCCCTGGCGCGATGGGACATCGCGGACTGCGGCCGCGTCCCACCCGACACTTTCATCCGGGCCGCCGAAGAGATGGACGTGATCACGACCCTGAACCGCAACCTGATGTCGTTGGCGATGACCGAGTTCGCGCGGGTCGCGCCCGATGCTTGCACGCTCGCGCTCAACGTGTCCGCTCTCGATCTTCAACGCGGGTTGGCCGATCGCGTGGTCTCGATGGCCGACAAGGTCGGGATCGAACTGTCGTCGCTGGAGATCGAGCTCACCGAGACGGCGGTGGTCGGCGAGGAGTTGGTCTCCCGGGACGAGCTCCAGAGACTGCGCGACCATGGTTGTGGGATCACGATCGACGACTTCGGAAGCGGTTTCGCCTCGATCGGCTACCTCACGAAGTTCCCCGTGACGAAGCTCAAGATCGACCGGATCTTCGTCAGCGAATGTGACCGCAGACCCGACGCGGCTGCCGTCATCCGCCACATCGTGGGCCTCGCGCATGAGCTCGGCCTCGTCGTGGTCGCCGAGGGGATCGAGCGACGTGAAGAGTTGGAACTGGTCACCGATGCAGGATGCGACATCGGCCAGGGATACCTGTTGGCTCGCCCTGCCCCAGCGGACGAGCTCGGTACTGCCGCCAAGGGGGCCTCCGAAGTGCTGTCGAGTCGCACCGTGGCGCTGGCGGCGCAGCGCACCGTGGTTACGATCCCGCGCTGAGAACCACCAGGTGGTGGTGCGGGTGGTGGTGCCGGTGATGTCGGAGGCGTTTCTCAGAGGTGCGGCGCCGGTGGCGGTGGGTGCCCTCTCCTGATGATGCAGGTTGCCGTGAGCGCAGGCTGCGATGCTTGCTGGTTGGAGTGGGTGCCGGCTGCGGTGCCCGATCGTGGCGGTGCGCATTGTTCGATACGCTCGCCCGAGGGCCGATGGCCCGCGAGGAACGACCGTGAGGGGACACCATGGCCGACGATGCAGCACCGACGATCGAGGACTACTACACCGAGGAGCGGACCTTCGCCCCGCCGGCGGGCTTCGTGGCCTCGGCGGAGCTCGCAGACGCCCGCGTCTACGACAAGGCTGGCGCCGACTTCGAGGCCTTCTGGGCGACTCAGGCCCGCGAGCTGCTCGACTGGGACGAGCCCTTCACGACGACCCTGGAGTGGGACCTCCCCTTCGCCAAGTGGTTCGCGGACGGGAAGCTGAACGTCACCCACAACTGTCTCGACCGTCACGTCGAGGCTGGTCGCGGCGACCGCGTCGCGTACTACTTCGAGGGCGAACCCGGCGACACCGCCACGATCACCTATGCCGACCTGTTGGAGCGGACCAAGGAGTTCGCAGTGACGCTTCGCTGGCTCGGGATCTCGGCGGGTGACCGGGTGTGCATCTACATGCCGATGATCCCCGAGACGATCGTGGCGATGTTGGCGTGTGCGCGCATCGGTGCCGCTCACAGCGTCGTGTTCGGGGGGTTCAGCCCCGATTCTCTGATCGATCGGATCAACGACGCCGAGGCGACCGTGGTGGTCACAGCGGACGGCTCCTGGCGCCGCGGCAAGCCGTTGTTGTTGAAGCCCAACGTCGACGCGGCGCTGGCGGAGTGCCCGACCGTACGCTCGGTCGTGGTTGCCGAGCGATGCGGCGGCGGGGAGATCGACATGGTCGCGGGCCGTGACCACTGGTGGTCCGACGCGGTCGAAGATGCCCGCAGCGAGCTCGGCACCTCGTGTCCGGCGGAGCCCTTCGATGCCGAGCACCTTCTCTACCTGCTCTACACCTCCGGCACGACGGCAAAGCCCAAGGGCATCATGCACACCACCGCCGGATACCTGACCCAGGTCGCCTGGACTCATCGCTATGCGTTCGACCTGCGAGCGGAGTCCGACGTCTACTGGTGTGCGGCCGATGTCGGCTGGGTGACGGGCCACAGCTACATCGTGTACGGACCGCTCTGCAACGGGGCCACCTCGGTGCTCTACGAGGGAACCCCCGACACCCCCCGGGAGGAGAACCGCCACGGGGAACCCTCAGAGTGGGACCGCGACCGACTCTGGGACGTCATCGAGCGCTACGGGGTCACCCAGCTCTACACAGCGCCCACAGCGATCCGCACCTTCATGAAGTGGGGGGCCGAATGGCCCGGCCGTCACGACCTGTCGTCGCTGCGGGTGCTCGGCACCGTCGGCGAGCCGATCAACCCGGAGGCGTGGATGTGGTACCACGAGACGATCGGTGGCAGCCGTTGCCCGGTGGTCGACACGTGGTGGCAGACCGAGACCGGCGCGATGATGATCATGCCGCTGCCGGCGATCACCACCACCAAACCGGGTTCGGCCTGCCGGCCGCTGCCGGGGATCTCAGCCGAGTTGGTCGACGACGACGGCAACGAGGTCACCCAGGGGGGTGGCTACCTCACGCTCACCGAGCCGTGGCCCTCGATGCTGCGGGGCATCTGGGGCGATCCCGAGCGCTACCGGGAGACCTACTGGTCGCGTTTCGAGGGGCGCTACTTCGCCGGCGACGGCGCGAAGATCGACTCCGACGGCTACATCTGGGTGCTCGGTCGGGTCGACGACGTCATGAACGTGTCGGGGCACCGTATCTCCACCGCCGAGGTCGAATCCGCCCTGGTCGACCATCCGGCGGTGGCCGAGGCAGCCGTGGTGGGAGCCACCGACGAAACGACCGGTCAGGCGATCGTCGGGTATGTGATCCTGCGCGGCGGCTTCGACAGTAGCGACGAGCTGCGCGAGGAGATCCGTGGCCACGTGGCGACCAAGCTCGGAGCGATCTCGCGGCCCCGCGCTGTGGTGATCGTGCCCGACCTGCCCAAGACCCGCTCGGGCAAGATCATGCGGCGGCTCCTGCGCGACGTGGTCGAGGGCCGCGAGTTGGGCGATACCACCACCCTCGCTGACGAGACCGTGGTGCAGGCCATCCGCGACCGCGCCGCCGCCGACCCAGACGAGGACTGACCCCGACCACGACCGACCCCGACGACGACCGAATCCGACGACGACCGACCCAGACCCTGACCGACCCCGACCCCGACCGACTCCGTTTCGAGTACCCCTACCCCGGTGACTCAGGTTGGCGTGGGTGACTCAGGTTGTTGGTGTGAGTCGGTGGGTGTCGTATCGCGCGTGGGTGACTTTCTCAGTGAACTTGAGTCGCTGGCGCGAGTTTGGGTCGGTGGCGCGGGGTGCTTGAGGACAGGTTGTCGAGGTACCCGGCTCTGCGTGAGCCCGGAGGGGCGGTGAGTGCTCACCGGGGTGACAGTTAGTCTGAGAGGATGCCCGCCCCGGACCACACCTTCGAGAACTGGATGTGGCACACCGGGGAGGTCGACCTGGCCCCGGGCGCCCAACAGGGAGCCGTGGTGTTCGACATGGATGGCGTTCTCTCCGACGCCAGCTCCCGGCAGCACTTCCTGGACTATCCACGCCGCGACTGGGACGCATTCTTCCGGGCGTGCGGGGACGACCCACTCATCGAGGAGGTCGCGCGCCTGCTCGAGTCGCTGGATCCCGAACTGCACATAGTGCTGCTCACCGCTCGCCCGATCCGGGTGATGCCACAGACGCTCGCCTGGCTGGAGCGCTACCAGTTGCGGTGGGACCTCCTCATCATGCGCGACTTCGGCGACTACTCGGCGTCGCAGCACTTCAAGCGCCACACAGTCCGTGAACTGAGGTCGCGGTCATTCGACCTCCGCCTCGGCTTCGAGGACGATCCACGCAACGTGGCGATGTTCCACAGCGAGGGCATCCCATGTGTGTACATCCACTCGGGTTACTACGACTGATGGGAGTCGACCGGTCCTGTGGGACTTGGTTGCGAGCCTGCTGGCCGGTGAGCACTGTCGTGGATAGGGACTGTTGGATCTGAGCCCCGTCGGAGACTTGGCACCGTCGGTGCCGGACAGGCCATCTGACACCCCCATACGGGCGGCGGGGAGTGGGCGTCGCCTCGTGCTTGTGCAACCGATCGACGGTCGCACATGCGTCCTGGACGATCCTCATACAGACAGCGCTGTAACCTCGTTGCGCATGGGGGAGTGCGAAGGTGTGGTTGCCTGCGTCGATCGACTGAGCGTGAGCACAGCGCACCCACCCGCCGATGCCACATCCCGGTATCGGTGCTCCAACATGGACGAGCAGTGCGCTCGAGCCCTTTCAGGTGACCTCGGACGTGATCGACCCACCGGGCAGAGTCACGGCCGGTGGTCAGATGCAACACAGCCACGATGAGACTCCCAGAAAGCCAGACCACCAACCAGATACCCGGCGACGCATACAACCGGGCACACCTGAACCGGGCACACCTGACAACCGGACATACCGGGTAGCC
The DNA here is from genome assembly GCA_047972145.1 of Microthrixaceae bacterium. Lineage (GTDB taxonomy): Bacteria > Actinomycetota > Acidimicrobiia > Acidimicrobiales > Microtrichaceae > JAMLGJ01. Next base: position 920 of record JBKEAI010000206.1, on the reverse strand, counting down.
GGCCTCAGATGGACCGGGTAGCCGGTCCCGGATAGCCAACCCAACGGAGGATCGACAGACATGCTCAACAACCTCAAGACAGCGATGTTGCTCGCTGGTCTGGGTGCCCTGTGCATGTTCATCGGTTCCTTCTGGGGGAGAACGGGCCTCGTCATCGGGTTGGGGATCGGCCTCGCGATGACGGCGGGCTCCTACTGGTTCAGCGACCGCCTCGCGATCCGCTCCGCCCGCGCGGTGGAGGTCGACGCAGCCCAGATGCCCCAGTACTACGCGATCGTGGCCGATCTGGCCAACCGGGCGTCCATCCCCAAGCCCCGGTTGTACGTGTCGCCCCAGCCACAGCCGAATGCCTTTGCCACCGGCCGCAACCCCCGCAACGCAGCGGTATGTGTCACCGAGGGACTCCTCAAGACCTTGAACTGGGACGAGATCCAAGGGGTCCTTGCCCACGAGCTGAGCCACGTCCGCAACCACGACATCCTGATCGGATCGGTCGCCGCAGCGATCGCGATGGGAATCACCTTCGTCGCGTCGATCGGCCGGTGGGCGATGATCTTCGGCGGCCGCGGTGGGGGCGAGGGCCGCGACAACCCGCTCGGCGGGATCCTCATGTTGATCTTTGCCCCGATCGCAGCCGGGCTCATCCAGATGGCGATCAGCCGGAGCCGTGAGTACGAAGCCGACGCGTCGGCAGCGCGGATGTTGGGCACCGGTGAACCCCTGGCGCGGGCACTGGAGCGACTCGAGGCCGGGGCCGAGCGCATTCCCTCGCAGGTCAACCCGGCCGAGGCCTCGAACTACATCGTCAATCCGCTGCGCGGACGCCAGATGACCCAGTTGTTCTCGACCCACCCACCCGCAGCAGAACGGATCTATCGTCTCCGCTCCGGTGCCTGGACCTGACCGCCCCCGGGTCTGAC
>JBKEAI010000183.1:0-2253 GCA_047972145.1 Microthrixaceae bacterium | reverse complement strand
CCACGTGCGGCGAGCCTCCTCGGTCAGGATCTGCACAAGCTTGCGCAGAAGAATGGGGACGACCCAGAGATGTACCGCCGTGCTGCTGCCGTGCTGCGTCACGCGGACGTCGATCAGTACGCCCGCCACTTCCTTGCATGGTGTGAGCTGTTCATCGCCCGAGATGAGCAGAACGTCGAGGACGAGGGTGCGGCGTTGGATGCCCTGGCTCGGGTCTTCAAGGAATGGGCGTACAACGGGACGGATGCGGACCGAGGGCCGATCGTGTGGCAACTCGAACGCCTCGCCGGCATTTACGGCACTGACAGCGATGAAGTGCGACGGGCGGTTGATGCAACTGCTCTTGGCCCGTGGTCCGACAAGATCACGCTCGAGGAACTGAGATCTGGTCGCTGAGATCGAGTGCCCGGTATGAGGAACGGTGGCATCTTGAGCGGCGGTCACAGCATGAGCGACCGGTCGGCCACGGCCTCACCCTCCAACTTGTGCGTGAGCTCCCAGGCGGTCATCTCGCCGGTCGAGCGCTCGAGGCGGTCGGCGACGGCTTGATCGGCGGGAGCGGGCGGGAGCTTGGGGAGTGCTTCGCCGTCGAGGGGATCAGTGGCGGTCGTGAGATAGAGGTGGTTCGCGAGTCGGCCGCGGGTGATGTCGACGTAGGTCTCGGCCCGCGTGGCAGTGGAGTCGACTCGGCTGGTGGACAGGTCGTGGGTCGTGAAGGGGCCGAGAACTCATCTGGCGTGCCGTGGGGGAGGGGACACCGAGGCGGCAGTGATGGTGTCCGGGTCGAGGGCGCGTCGAAGCTGAGGGTCTTGGTCGGGCTGTTTGGCCGAAGGGGGTGTTCAGGCTGCGGTTCGGTACTCGTTGATGAGCCCGCCGCAGGTGGTGTGTCGTCGGATCGGCTGGCCTGGACCGATCGGGGCCACGACGCGGTCGTCGTCGGGAGCCCGCTGGTGCAGTGCCCGGTGCGGGCGGTGAGCGTTGTAGTGGTCGACGTACTCGCTGAGGAGCCGCCGGAGTTGGCGTTCGTTCCAGATGATGGTCCGGTCCAAGAGCTCGTGGCGCAGGGTCCGCACCCAGCGTTCGGCGTACGCGTTGGCCTGTGGGGCGCGAGGTGGCGTCCGGATAGCGGTGATGCCGGAGCCAGCGAAGACGGTGTCGAACGACGCGGTGAATTGGCCGGCGCCGTCGCGGATCAGAAACCGGAACCCGTGAGTATCGGGGAGGCGCATCAGGAGGTTACGGGCGGCTTGGGTGGTCCACGGACCGGTCGGGTTAGCGGTGACCCCGGCGAGGTGCACTCGTCGGGTGGCGATCTCGATGAAGAACAGGACGTGGAAGCGGTGGAGCAGCGCGGTGTCGACGCAGGCGAAGTCGGTGGCGACGATCCCCGCGGCTTGGGAGCGGATGAACTCTGTCCACGACGGGCCGGTCCGGTCGGCGGTGGGATCGATGTCGGCGGCGCGGAGGATCTTCCACACCGTCGACGCTGCGAGGCTGTGACCGAGACGTACGAGCTCACCGTGGACTCGCCGGTAGCCCCAGGTCGGGTTCTCGCGCGCCAGGCGGATGGTGAGCGTTCGGAGTTCGGGATCGACGGGTGGTCGACCGGGTGTGGCGGTGGGTGGTTGGGCCCAGTGGCGGGCGACGAGGCGGCGGTGCCATCGCAAGACGGTCTCGGGGCGGATGATCAGGAACGCGGTCCGCTGGCGGGCACGGTCCATTGACGAGGCGAGGACAGCGAGGATCGTCCGGTCGGTGTTGCTGTATTGCGGTCGGTCGATCTGGCGTTGGAGGACGAGGACCTGGTGGCGGAGGGCGAGGATCTCGGCGTCGCGTGAATCACCAGTCGCGAACACCCATCGGAATCGGCTCAGAACCAGGCGAGCCAGAGTAGGGAAGAGGGTCACGAGCGCAGAACGCTATCGACCTACCCGACGCTCGAAACACCTGAGATTGCGGGGCGGACGAGAATTCGGCACCCACAGGCCACCGGACGGCGACGGGCAGTACTCGGGAAGGTCCTGCCGTGCCTCTCGGCGTCCGCGCTCGAGGTTGAATCGGAGGGTTGGACAGGCTGGAACGGTGCTACGGAAATCACCCTACAAGGCCCGGCCATGGCAGACGAACTCAATGGTGAGCCGTACCGCACCGGTGATCTTGGCTACGTGACAGCGGATGGTGAAGTTGTCGTGCAAGGTCGATTGGACGATCGCGTCATCGTGGCGGGCAACAACGTTTCGCCCGAGGCGGTCG
>JBKEAI010000173.1:0-3371 GCA_047972145.1 Microthrixaceae bacterium | reverse complement strand
CCCGTTCTGTGGTGCGCAGCTAGCTCCACAGGCTCGTCTCGCACCACAGAACGGGCGGTGGACGAAGGCTCAGCCGGTGATGCCGCGCATGCCCGACCACGCGAGGCGCGACACCGAGTCGGACAGCTCCGCGATGTCGGGGCTGCGGTCATGGGTGAGCCAGTAGCGGCTGGCGGCCTCGGTCATCCCGACGATGGTGTGCGCGATCAGTTCCCGGTCCTCCGCGGGATGGCCGTCGACCACGATGAGCTCCGCTATCGCATCTGCGATCGACTCCTCTACCGCTCGGGTGAGCGATGCGAACTCGGGATCGCGGCGCGCCCCCGCGCCGAAGAGCACCCGGTAGGCGTCGGTGTTCGCACCGACGTACTCGAAGTAGGCAGCGAAGCCCTGCTCGATCTGCTGTCGTGGCCCGGCCGCGTCGGCGGTCGCCTTGGCGATGCGGTCACGGAGTTGGTCCCCGATCTCGGTCAGCAACTCCACGAACAACTCGCGCTTGGAGGAGAAGTGCTGGTAGAGCACGGGCTTGGTGACTCCGGCCGCCTCGGCCACGTCGTTCATGGAGGTCGCGTTGAAACCCTGTTCGGCGAACACAGCTGTGGCAGTCTCGATCAGCTGTTCTCGTCGACGAGCAGCAGGTAGGCGCATCGGGCGCTCCTCGGGCGGTTAGTTACTCAACGGTAACAACCGACCCGGCCACATCTTGAATCATCGGCTCTGCCGGGTGACCGGCGTGACGGCCTGCCCTGTGTGCAGTGCCTCCAAGTTCGCGGTGGCCCGAGTTCGCGGTGGCCTCAGTACCCGAAGGGCTCGCCTCGGTCCTCCTTGTCGGCGGCCTTCGCGCCGTAGGACAAGATGATGGCCGGCAGCAACACGATCGAGCCGGCGACCATGAGCACCACGATCGTGGTGACGAGCCAGCCCGGCAACTGGGTGATCAGCGCCACCACGAAGAGCACCATCGCAGCGCCGAAGCAGGCGTATCCGAACCGTTGGCCGAGCGCTGTCAGCCGAAGCAGCTTCGCACGGCGTTCCAGCACCGGGTCCTGAGGGTGCGGATCCACAACGCAAGCCTGCCCGACGTGGAAGGTCAGGACAATCCCGCGCCCACCAACTCTGTTGGCCTGGGACCTTCGGTCCGGTGTTGGTCTGGGACCTTTGCATGCCCTGGCCCGACCGACCGGGTCACCCGGCCCGTTGTCACTTATTCAGAATGTCGTGAAATACCATGAGTGCACTTCAGGCTTCGATGTGGCCTGGGTGAGGCGACCACGACGACGGATCGAGAACGGGTGCTGTAGGAGCGACGATGGGTGGACGGCTGTACGTGGACTTCTGTGGTGATGAGCATGTGGTCGAGTTGGGCGACCGATTGAGCTTCGGTCGCGGTGGGGACCTCGTGATCGACGAGAACCCCTACATGCATCGGGTCGTCGGGCTCTTCAGCTGTCGCGACGGCCACTGGATCCTCTCCAACGAGGGTTCGCACATCGTGTTGAACGTATTGGACCGCACCGGCCCGAGTTCGGCTGTGCTGGCGCCGGGGCGGTCACTGGGCCTGACGATGGCGGAGTTCGCTGTCGGCTTCGTCGCCGGCCGCACGCGCTACGAGATCGATGCAGCGCTCGAAGGCGTGGCAGATCCCGCTGAACAGGGCGCCGAGGTCGAGGGCCAGAAGACCTTGGATTGGGGAGTGGTGGAGCTCAACGCCGAACAGCGGCTGTTGCTGGTCGACCTCGCATCGGATCGGCTCGCCGATCCCCACACCGAGGTGGACCCTCCGTCGCGCGCTGTTTGCGCGAGGCGGCTCCGTTGGTCTCTGTCCAAGTACAACCGCAAGCTGGACCACCTGTGCCTCAAACTCGACCGCGCTGGGGTGCAGGGGCTGTGCGGCACCGAGGGGGCACAGGCCACCGACCGGCGTCGCCGCCTCGTGGACCACGCGATCGGTGTGGGTTTGGTGACCACGGCCGACCTCGAGCTGTTGGCGCCCCCGAGCGCAGCGGCTCCCTCAGCCTGAGCCCGGCCTGCGCGGGTGCACGGGCGCGTCCCGAACAGACACGGGGGTCTTGGTCGGTGGTGACGACTGCTCGGTGTTGCGACTGCATAGCCGGACGTGTTGCCGGGGCGGTCGGCGTTCATGGTCGTGCCACCTGCACCGGTTCGGCGCCGGTGGGGGTGGTCAACCAGCCCCGGCCGGGGGAGTCGGGCAGGTCCTCGCGCGGCGGCAGCTCGTGGTGCAGGACATCGCCGCGTGAGGACGCATCAGGGCCGAGCACCAGGCCGGTTCGCATCGCGCGGAGGCGTGCGAGGGTGGGCGAGTAGCACCGCAGCACCGATGTGGCGTCCACAGTGGCTACGACCCTGACCCCTCCCGAGTCCACCGAATCCAGGCACTGGTCGAACACGGACTCGATGTCTGGATCCTCGAGCCACCGGTCGAAGCCGTCGACTAGGACCAGGGTCTGGCGTGGAGTTTCCAGGGCGCGGCGCAGCGCGTGGAGGCTCGACGCGCCCTCGAAGCGCAGCGCGTCCAGCCCGATCCGAGCCGCGCCGGCGGCGAGCGTGTCCAGGGTGGTGCTGCAACCGCTGCGCGGGGTCCCGGTGACCAGAGCGTGTGCCCGGGTGAGGTCGAGGTGCACGGCCTCGAGCCGGGATGCACCCACACCGACCGGTAGACACCATCCCGACGGCTCGTCGCTGTGCGGGGAGCGCCGTGTGTGGGCCTCGGTGAGCGAGTCGAGTGTCACCGAGGTGGGCAACCTGGGTGGCTCCGCCACAGGAGTTTCGGTCCTCTTGGTTTCGGTCCGGTCGGGAGGATCCACACGGGCGATCTGGGCCCAGTGGCCCCGCACCCAGGCGCGGCCCGGCGGCAGGTCGGGGTCTGCCAACGCTGCCGGCGCGTCGAGCAACGTGGCCTCGTCCTCGTCGGTGCACCGCAGCAGGATCCGTTCGGCCAACACGTTGGCCAGCGCCGGTGGAACCTCGCTGCGCCGACGGGCCGATATGCCCACGACGACTCCGCGGGCCCGCCCGCGCAGTGCCAGTGACACCAGTGCCTCGGTGGCCCACCCGCGGTTGACCGTCTGTTGGAGCTCTTCGAACGCCCCGAATCCATCCACCAGGAGCATCGTGTGCGGCGCGGGTATCCCGGATGGCTCCTGGGCCGGACCGCCTTGGATGCCTCGCCCCGGGAGCAGGCCCTCGAGCAGGCGACGCACCGATTCGTGGTCCCAGGCGGCGGCGATCATGTCGCAGGCGCATGGATCGGCCAGTGCGGTCAATCCACCGGTGGCGTCGATCGCGACTACCCGCCAGTCGCCGCGCTGACCGAGCGCGTGCGCCAGGGTGGCGAGGGCCGTGCTCGCTCC
>JBKEAI010000149.1:0-11488 GCA_047972145.1 Microthrixaceae bacterium | reverse complement strand
CATCCGGGGGCTGTCCCCGGGAGCGTGGCGGTGATGCTGCGCCCGGAGCAGATCGTGATGCTCGACCCGGGCTCCGATGGCTCGGTGGACGCTTCGGTGGAGTCGGTCACCTACTTCGGTCACGACGCACTGCTGCGGCTGCGCACCGAAGCGAACGGCACGGAGGTTTCGTGTCGCACAACCCGTGACGATCTGCCGGCGGTGGGCGAACGCGTCGGGTTGGTTGTGATCGGCGAGGTGTCGGTGTTCGACGCCCAGTAGTTGGCGTGTTCGAGGGATGATCGCCACTCCTGGCACCCGTTGCCACGCGCTTGTGACCACTCCGTGACCACTGCCCTGGTCCCGATTGCGACTTGGCCCCTCGGTTCGCCATGACAGAGTCGGGAGGTGCTCACGTCGATCGAGGACCACCTACGCGCTGACGATGACCCCAGCGAGTGGGTCCTCGTCATCCGCGGACGGCCCTTGGGTGTGGATAGCCTGCTGACCGCCGCCGCCCGCACGCTCGCCGAGTTCAGCTGGCGTGGTGAGCCCCTCGCTGCCGTGTCCGCTGAGGTGACCGGGCCTGGCCGGAGCACCGACGACGTGCTTGCGGGATCGCGGCTTCGGACGAGGCGCACCTATGCCTCCGTGCCGGTCGTGGATCTCGTTGAAGCCGGGTTCCCGGTGTTGGCGACCTTCACAGCGCCCCATGTGAGCATCGTGTTGCCCGAGTACGATGAGGTCCACGTTCGTACGCTGGTCGAGATCCTCGGACCTGAGCAGCCGAACCCGTACTACATGAGGACGCCTCGATGACCACACGAGTCACCCTGCCTGCCGATGTGCACCAGATCGACGCGACCGGCTTCGTATGGACCTTCCTCGACGAAGCCGACGATCCCGCGCGGGTCACCATCGGTGGGGTCATCGTCGCCGGCGACAACGAGGACCCGTTCCTCGCCCGTGTCGTCGACATCGTCGAAGGCAACTCGGGACGAAGCATCGTCCACCTCGAAGTCATCGGCGTGCCCGACCAGGTCATCGACGAACTACGCCACGCCAACCTGCTGTCTGCTTGACATCAGGAGCCCTTCGAGACCCGACCTGGAGGTCGTCACCGGCACGGTGCTGTAGGCGGGCCACGCGATTGTCCGCCGAGCGCGGGACGCGAAGATTGCCGCCGAGTTCGGACAGCGGCTTCGTTCGCTCCGCCAAGACTCGGGCATCTCAGACTTGAACACACCCATCAGGGCGCTGACGTGTCAACGGCTCCGGCGGTTCGCAGCCTTGCGCCTGGAGCGTTGGTTGGCTTCGCGCTCCGCTTCGCGGTCGAGCTCCTCGGACTGCGCTTCGAGCTGTTCCACCTCGGCGAGGAGTTGGTGCCAGACCTCCAGGCGTTCGGCGGGCAGGTCGCCGGACTCCACGGCCTCGACGATGCCACAGCCCGGCTCGGCGTCGTGGGTGCAGTCGTCGAACCGGCACCGTTGTGCATACGGCGACAGGTCGGCGAACGCCTTCTCCAGGCCGTCGTCCGCATGCCAGAGGCCGACCCCACGGATACCGGGGGTGTCGATCAACCAGCGGTCTTCGGTGAGGGGCAGCATCTGTCCCGCAGTGGTGGTGTGGCGGCCGCGCTGGTCGCCCTCGCGAACCTCCCCGGTGAGCTGCACCGGGTGGCCGGCCAGCGCGTTCGCGAGGCTCGACTTGCCAGTGCCCGACGCACCCAGCAGGGCGGCGACCGTACCCGGTGGTAGGTGGGCATCGAGTTCGGTGGTATCGCTCAACGCGACCGTGTCGGCAGACTCGGCCTCCCCGGCGCGCTCGGTGGGCGCAGCCTTGGAGCTCACGGCGACGACGGGTACCCCCGGAGCGAAGCACTGCGCCAGCGCGCGCCGGTCCGCAACTTCGGTGGAGGTGCACAGGTCGGTCTTGGTGAGCACCACGACCGGTCGGGCCCCGCTCTCCCAGGCGAGCACCATCTCCCGTGCGAGCCGGCCCGGGTTCACGCCCACATCCAGGCCGTGCAGCACGAGTACGACGTCCATGTTGGCTGCGATCGCCTTGGAGGTGACCGCCACCGTATCGCGCTCGGCTCCCGGGGCGCGGCGCTCGAACACCGTACGCCGCTCGAGGATGGATTCGATCCGTCCGGCTTCGATGTCGCACCCGCAGACGTCGCCGACCACCACCCGGCGCACGGCCTTCGCAGCCACAACCAGCAGTTCGGTGCCCGACTTGGGTGCGACCGATATCCCGCCCTTGTCGATGCGCACGACCCGAACCGGAGCCAGGTCGTGTTGGTGGGCGTCTCGCCGATCCCACTCGGTCTCCCACGCGCCGTCCCACGCCGGCGGACGCTGCGGTGGTTGCGCGGACGAACGCTCGGGGGTGGGGCTGGGGACCATCGCACAGATGCTGCCACGGCTCGGATACCGAGTCGTCATGGATCGTTCTGCTGTGCGGAACCCACCCGCTGGGTGACGATCCGGCCGGTGGGCTGGTTGGTGTGGTGAAGGTGCCTCACTTCTAGGGTGGAGTGGTGCATCCCAGCGTCTCGGACCCAGAGGGTGGAGGGCCGGTCCCACATGTGGGCTCCGAGGTTCCCGAGGTGGTGGCCGCGATCGATGTGGGCACCAACTCGGTTCACATGATCGTCGCCCGTTCTGGCTCCGCGGGCAGGTTCGAAGTGCTCACCCGCCACAAGGAGTCGGTCCGGCTCGGCTCGGGTGTGGGCGACATGAAGGAGCTCACGCCCGATGCGATCGACCGGGGGGTGGCAGCGCTGGGTCGGTGTGCAGAGATCGCCCGCGGATTCGACGCAACGGTTTGGGCGGTGGCGACCTCCGCGGTGCGCGAAGCCACGAACGCGCTGGAGTTCACCCACCGGGCCTCGGCAGAGGCAGGTGTGGTCGTCCGGGTGATCTCCGGCGTGGAGGAGGCACGCCTGATCCAGTTGGGGGTTCTCCAGGCACTTCCACTGTTCGATCGGTCGATGCTGCTGGTCGACGTGGGCGGTGGCAGCACCGAGGTGTTGATCGGGCAGGGCACCGACGTTCGATTCGCCAGATCCCACAAGCTGGGTGCGATCCGCATGACCCGGGCGTTCTTCGCGGGTGACGGGCCCCTCGACGACGAGGCCGTCGACCGCTGCCGCAGCTTCATCCGGGCCCGACTCGCCGCTGGAGCCCACGAGGCGGCCCCGTTCGCCCACGAGGTGTCGGTCGCTGCGTCGGGCACGGCAGAGACACTGTTCGCCATGTCGATCGCCCGTCGCGGCGAGGAGATGCCTGCGGACATGAACGGTCAGGTGATGACCCGCAAGGCGTTGCGCAAGGTCGTGGCGGACCTCGTCGGTGCACGCACCGTTGCCGAACGCGCGGAGCTGCCGGGGATCGACCGTTCCAGGGTCGACATCATCGTCGGTGGCGCGCTGGTGCTCGAAGGGGTGTGCGATGCCTTCGATGTGGGGTCGCTCACCTTCTCCAGCTACGCCCTGCGCGAGGGCGTGCTGCTCGATGCGTTCTCGCGTCTGAAGGCGTCGCCCGGCCTGGGTCACCTTTCGGATCTGCGCAGGGACTCGGTGATGCACCTGCTCGAGGTCTGCGACGAGGACCCGGAGCACGCGGTTCGGGTCGCCGGCCACGCCCTGGCGTTGTTCGACCTGTTGGGTGAGCGTGTCGGCCTCGACGAGGACGACCGCGAGTTGCTCGAAGCCGGAGCGCTGTTGGCGAACGTGGGTTTGTTCATCTCCCACAGCGCGCACCACAAGCACAGCTACTACGTGATCCGCAACGCCGAGCACCTGACCGGGTTCACCGATGACGAGAAGGAGTTGATCGCCCAGGTCGCGCGCTACCACCGCAAGAGCCGGCCATCTGAGGCCAAGCACCCAGAGTTCGCGGCTCTGTCCGAACGCGACCGTGACCGGGTCAGTGCGATGGCCGCACTGTTGCGCGTGGCGATCGCGCTCGACCGCAACCACGACGGAGGAGTCCAGGACGTGTCTCTCGCCCCGTTGGTTGATGGTCCGGAGGGTGATCCCGGAGTGGTCGAGTTGGTGTTGCATCCCGCGAACGGGCGCGACCTGGGCCTGGAGCTGTTCAGCGCGGCGGACCGCTCGGTACTACTGGAGGAACGCCTGGGTGTACCCGTGCACTTCCGCGCGGGATGAACCAGCGCGGGGTCGCTCGGGATGGATGACCGGGCGCCGGCCGGCGCGGCGGTCCTGTCTCTGGCGGTGCTACTTGGAGGCGATCTGCTCCAACAGGGACACGATCTTCTCCTCGTTGGTGGGCTCCTCCCCTTCGTCGCCCGACTTGCGGCGCTCGGCGAGCTTGTTCATCGGCAGCACGACGAAGAAGTAGATCGCGAACGCGGTCGCCACGAAGGTGATGAGGGTGGAGATGATCAGGCCCCATCCGATCTCGGCGCCGCCGATGTCCCACACCATCCCTGCCAGGTTGTTCACGTCGCCCGGGAGGATCGCGCCGACGATCGGATCGATCAGTCCGGCGACGATGGAGTCGATGACGGTGCCGAACGCAGCGCCGATGACGACGCCGACGGCAAGATCGACGACATTGCCGCGCAATATGAAATCCTTGAAGCCCTTGAACATCACTGCCCTCCTGATCGGATTCGCCCAGCGGTAGAGCTGTGACCCTAGTGCTCACCGTGTGTTCCAGGTCACAAGAATGCTCATCCGCGGGTCTTCCACCTGTGGAACGTCCGGTGTTCGACTATTCAGTTGGTGATTCCTGCTGGTCGGCCAGGTATTCGGTGAACAGCTCTTGGATCACGAACTGGGTCCTGGACTGAATTCTGCTGCCCAGGAACAACCACGGTTCGGCAGCACGCGTTCGTGTCCATGAGGGACGCTCGCGTCCGAGGCGATCGGCACTCCAGTCGATCGTTCCCGCGAGCGCGGCACCCCAACGCTGATCTCCGGTCGCCGAGGGTTCAGCGGTGTTCGAATTCAGTAGCTTCGTATTCCGAGACGTGGTGCGGGCGAGCGGTCGATTCAGGATCGGAGAAGCCAGGCGCACTCAATGCTGCTCGTCGCGGACACCATCCTGCATTCGCGCGTCGATCTTGCAGGATATCTAGTACTCGACTATTCAGTCGGAGATGTTGGACCCGGGGGACACCCGCGATCGGCCACCTGGACCGACGATGTGGGGCACCGAGGTCGCGCGCGGCAGCGGACACCCGGGATTCATCCAGTTCACACCGAGACCGGGCGCCACCACCGACCTGCTCGAGGGCACCACCAGATGGGGCGATCGGGACCACCTCGTGCAGGGCGGGCACCGGGTGTCGTTCCGGTCCCTTCGCACAGCAGCGCTCGCCGCGAGCGCCAGGCTGGCGGCGGCCGGCCTCCGACGCGGCGGTCGGATGCTCCTGCTGGCGCGCAACTCCCCGGACTGGGTTGTCGCGTTCTGGGCCTCGCAGTACCTCGGAGCTGTCGTGTGTCCCGGCAACCGTTGGTGGAGTGCCGAGGAGCTGTCACACGCGGTGGACCTCGTCGCCCCGAGCGTCATCGTCGCCGATGAGGAGAGCGCCGGGCGCGCCGGGCCGACGGGTGGTACAGCCGTCATCGACATCGCAGAACTGGGTGTCAGCGGGCTCGCTGTCAGAGAACCCGGCTGTGAACCAGGCCTCGGCGAACCCGGCGCCGCGCCACCATCTTCAGGGTCGGCCGCGGCAGAGGTTCCGATGGAGGCCGCGGCGTCGTCCAGAGAGGCTTCCGAGGATGACCCCGCACTTATCATCTTCACGGCCGGCACGACAGGACGCGCCAAGGCCAGCGTCCTGTCTCACCGCGCGGTGATCGCGAACCTCCACAACCTGCTCACCGTGTCGGGGCGCCTGCCACACCTGATCCCACCCGAGGGCTCTCCGGAGGTGATCCTCCAGAGCGGCCCGATGTTCCACATCGGAGGCGTCCAGTCCATCCTGCTCGCGTTGGTGAGCGGGAACACGGTGGTCTTCCTCGGCGGTCGCTTCGACAGTGGAGCGGTTCTCGACGCCATGGAGTCCGAGGGTGTCACGGTGTGGGGTGCGGTGCCCACGATGGTCGAGCGCCTGTTGGAGGATCCCACCTTCGGGCGCAGGGACCTGTCGCGCGTACGTTCGGTGTCGCTGGGAGGGGCGCCGGTGACCCCCGAGCTGACCCGTCGCCTCAGGTCGGCGTTCCCGTCGCTCGACCGTGGGGTCTCCACGGTCTACGGGATGACAGAGGCGGGTGGCACCGTCGCGTCCGCGTCCGGTTCTGTGATGAAGGCCCATCCGGGCACCTCCGGTAGACCGCTACCCACGGTGGAGGTGAAGGTGGACGCTCCCGATGCCGAGGACCGAGGTGAGATCCTGGTGCGGACACCGTCGCAGATGTCGGGCTACTGGGATGACGAGCTCAACCCGATCATCGACTCCGAGGGCTGGTTGCACACAGGAGACATCGGCACGCTCGACGATGGGATGCTCTACATCACCGGTCGGGCGAAGGACGTGATCATCCGCGGCGGTGAGAACATCGCTGCAGCTCACGTCGAGGAGGTGCTGGGTCGTCACCCGGCGGTCGTCGCGGTGGCCGTGATCGGCCTGGATGGCGGCGACCTCGGCGAGATCGTCGGGGCGGTGGTCCAGTGCCGCGAGCAGGTGAGCACAGAGGAACTCGGGGCGTTCGCGCTCGGCGTGCTGGGACGCTTCGAGGTTCCCCAGCGTTGGTGGCTGGTAGACGAGGCGCTGCCGTTGACCGACGCCGGCAAGATGGACAAGCTCCGCCTCAAGCAGGATTGGCTTCGGCACCTCGGGGAATCCACCCGATGACTGCGACACGTCGGGTTCAGTCGGAGGTGTCGATCTTCGAGCGGACGTCGCGCAGCACGTCCACGACCTTTGTCGCTTTGGTGGCACTCAGGTCGTCCAGCCCGTAGCCGGCCTCGGCGAGTGCGTTAGTCGCCTTGTCGAGGAGTCGGTGGCCCGCAGGTGTGAGCGTCGCGAGGATGGTCCGCCGGTCGGTCGGGTGGGGGGAGCGTTTGAGGAGCTTGCGCTCTTCGAGCCGGTCGAGGGCGAGCGTCACCGTCGTCGGATGCACCATGAGGTGCTTGCTCAACTGTCCGAGCGGTCTTGTGCCCTCGCGCGAGAGCTGGAGGGTCGTCATCAGTAGGTAGCCGGTGCGAGTCAGGTCGAACTCGCGCAGCGTGGTGTCGATCGACGCACACATCGCCTGGTGTGTGCGCAGCAACGCCACCATGGCTGTGAACTGCTCGGGTGCCGGGAGGTCGTTGTCGATCCAACGCTCTCTCGACCACTCGACCGGGTCCTGGTGTTGATCCATCAGATGATCTTGCTACTTTCCTCGGCTCGAGGCTGTGTTTGCCGCTCTTGGATTGCTGCACTTGAATCCAAAGTACTCTAATGCTCAATACTTGAAGCCTATATCAAAAGGGCTCTAGGTTGGCCGAGTGAGCGCGCAGGGCACCCCTGGGACGAACATCGCCCTGGAGGAGTTCGTCGCGTCTGCGCGCTCGTTCCTCGAGGCCCACTACAGCCCGACGTCGCGCGGAGGTGACACGTTCAACTGGGGTGAGGGCAGCGACGAGGTCAGGGTCTTCCAGGAGCCGGACCGACTCGACGAGCAACGGCGCGTCGCGGAGATCCGCGAGTGGCGTGCCACCCTCTGGAAAGCGGGGTACGGCTGGATATCCGGTCCCGAGGAGTGTGGGGGAGCAGGGCTGCCCGCCGCCTACCAGCGCGCCTTCGAAGCGCTCACGCGCGAGTTCGACGTGCCTGGGGACGCGATGCTCACAGTCGGGCTAGGGATGGTGGCTCCGACAATCCTCAAGCACGGCACAGAGTCACAGAAGCACACGTACCTACCCGCTCTGTACAGCGGTGAGCTGATCGGATGCCAACTGTTCTCGGAGCCCGGAGCGGGATCCGATCTCGCCGCCGTTTCCACCAGGGCGGTGCGTGAAGGCGACGATTGGGTCGTGTCGGGACAGAAGGTCTGGACCTCCGGTGCACACCTGGCGGATCTGGGACTGGTGGTGTGTCGGACCTCCGACGGTCCCCGGCACGCGAACCTCACCACCTTCCTCGTCGACATGCACGCACCCGGTGTGGAGGTTCGGCCGCTGCGCCAGATGACCGGCGGCGCCGCCTTCAACGAGGTGTTCCTGACCGACGTGCGGATCGCGGACGGCGACCGCTTGGATGAGGTCGGTCGGGGATGGCCTGTCGTGGTGTCCACGCTCGGGTTCGAGCGGGGGGCGATCGGCCACAGCGCCTTCGGCGGTTCGGGGATCCTCTCCACCGAGCGGCTCATCGCCCTGACCAGGTCCCAAGCAAAACAGGACGACCCGGTCGTTCGCCGGGCCTTCGGCGAACTGGTGGTGAACCTGCGTGCTGCCCGCTACACCCAGGCGGTGATGGGAGCGCGCAGGGCGAACGGTCCCGAGCTGTCGGTGGGCAAGCTCAAGTTGTCGGAGAACATGTTCCGTGTCGGCGACTACGTGAGCTCGGTCCTCGGAACGAAGGTGATCGCGGATGCCGGCGAGTGGGGAACCTACGCGTGGAGCGCGGTGCTGCTCGGTGCACCGGGCTACCGGATAGGCGGAGGCACCGACGAGATCCTCAAGAACGTCATAGCCCAGCGCGTGCTGGGACTTCCGAGGCCGCGATGAGCACGCCGGAGCTTGCTCTCGACGACGAACAGGCAGCCCTCGAAGAGACGGTGGCGCGGTTCGTCGACGCCGAGGCCACCATCGCCACCACCCGTGCGCTCGTGGAATCCGGTGCTGATTACGACCCGGCCGTCTGGGCGCAGCTGGCGGGCGATCTCGGACTGGTCGCCCTGGGGGTGCCCGAGTACCTCGGCGGAGCAGGCCGTGGCCTGTTGGAGGCATCGATCGTCGCTCGGGAGCTCGGGCGCGTTCTGTACAGCGGCCCCTACCTGCCGGTGACCATGGCTCTGGTGGCTCTGGTGGCCGGCGTCGATACCGACACTGGTGCCCGCTGGTTGCCAACGGTGGTCGCGGGTGAGGTGGTCGTCACTCCGGCCCTGGCGGGACTCCGGGGGAGGTGGTCCCCGGCCGAGGAGCCGCCCGAGGCGACCGAAGGTGGGGTGGATGGAGGTGACAGCTGGGTGATCGACGGATCCAGGCACCTCGTGATGGCCGCCGGGACCGCCGACGCATTCGTGGTTCCGGGGTTGGTGGGCGACGCGGTCGGGCTGTTCGTGGTCCCTGTGGGCGACCAGGTCACGGTCACGCGCCTCGACACCCTGGATCTCACCCGTACTCTGTCGATGGTGGAGTTCGCCTCTGCACCCGCTGAGCTGCTCGTCGAACCGGGTCAGGCTGAAACGGTGCTCGAGTCGATGTTGAACTGGGCGCTGGTGCTCCAGGCCAACGAGTCAGCAGGCGCCGCGGGTGAGTGCGTGCGCCTCAGCGTGGAGTACGCGAAGGTTCGTACCCAGTTCGACGAGCCGATCGGGTCCTACCAGGCGGTGGCCCACACCTGTGCCGAGATGTTCTCCGATGCCGAGCATGCCGGTGGGTCGGCCCACTACGCCGCAGCTGCCGCGGCGTTCGGGGCCTCCGACGCGGCGCTGGCAGCGCGTGTGGCCGCGGCATATGTCGGTAGGTCGTTCGAGTCGATCGCCGAGTCCACCATCCACGTGCACGGGGGCATCGGGTTCACCTGGGAGCACGATGCACACCTCTACTACCGGCGGGCGCGCTCGGCAGGGCTGCTGTTCGGCCGCTACGACGAGCACCTCGAGGCGGTTGCGACACTCAGCGGCCTCTGAGCATCGCTGTAGTCGTGCGCGTTCGAGCGCGCGCCGGCGCTGCACGCTCAGCGGCGTGGGCTCAGTGCGCCACAGTGCCGCCGTTGACCGCCAGGGTCTGGCCGGTGATCCACCCTGCCAGGGGTGACACCAGGAACACCACGGCGTTCGCGACGTCCTGTGGGTCACCGATGCGCCCCAGCGGGTTCGCACGGGCCAGCTTCTCCGGTCCGCCTGCCAACTCGATGAAGTCCGCGGCCCCTGGGGTATCGGTGACCCCCGGTGCCACGGCGTTCACCCTCACGCCGTTGCGTCCTGCCTCTTCGGCGACGCTCCGGGTGAGTCCCACGAGCGCCGCTTTGGTCGCCCCGTAGATGCTCATCATCCGCGCTCCGATCAGGGCAGCCTCTGAGACCACGTTGACTATCCGGCCATGACCCTCGAGGTCTGCCATCAGCTCCCTGGTCACGTTGATCGTGCCGACGAGGCCGACGTCGATGATCCGGCGTACCTCTTCGGGTTCGGTGTCCACGAACAGCTTCGTCACCCACGCCCCGGCGTTGTTGACCAGGATCGACGGTCGCCCGAGGTTCCTGCGCACCTCCTCGGCACCGGAACGCACGGAATCCAGATCGGCGACGTCCACGCGGACCGCCATCGCGCTGCCTCCTGCGGATGTGATCACCCCCGCGGTGTCTGAGGCGGAGTCGAGGTCGAGGTCCGCAACGGCGACGGCCGCGCCGGCTTGTGACAGGGTGATCGCGGTCGTATGGCCGATGCCGCTCCCACCGCCGGTCACCACAGCGATATCTGCGCTGAGGTCGATGTCTATTCCCATGGTTTCCCCCCGGTCGGTGCGGTGCGCTCGTGATCTTCCCACCCACTGTCATGATGGGTGAAGTCGAGCCATAGAATATTGGGGTCTAGAGTATATTGGGTGCTAGAGTTGCGTGGTCTGGCCCGCCGCGAGCGGTCGGGTGCATGACAGCTCTACGAAACCCAGATCTGCGAACCATGATGCCCAAGGACGGCTGTGACCAGTGGACTTCACCGACGACCAGGATCACGACCTGATCCGCAACGCGATCCGGGAGCTCTGTGCTCAGTATCCCGACGACTACTGGGCAGACCTGGACCGCACACACACCTTTCCGTGGGAGTTCTACGCCTCGATGGCGCAGGGGGGTTGGATCGGCATCGCGATCCCCGAGGAGTACGGAGGTGGGGGAGCCGGCATAACCGAGGCTTCGATCATCCTCGAGGAGGTTGCCGCATCGGGTGCCTGCATGAACGGGGCCTCCGCCATCCACCTGTCGATCTTCGGTATGCACCCGGTGGTCAGGCACGGTTCCGACGAGCTCAAGGCCAGGTACCTGCCCGATGTCGCCACCGGTGACCTGCACGTCGCGTTCGGTGTGACCGAACCCGATGCCGGTCTCGACACCAGTGCCATCACCACCAGGGCCGTGCGCGACGGCGAGGGGTATCGGGTCACGGGCGCCAAGGTGTGGACCTCCAAGGCACTCGAATCCGAGCGGGTCCTGCTGCTCACCCGGACCGCACCGCTGGAGGCCTCGGAACGTCGCACCGACGGCATGACCCTGTTCGTTGCGAAACTGAAGGACCCAGCGGTCGAGATCCGCGCCATTCCCAAGCTCGGGCGCAACGCGGTCGCGTCCTGCGAGGTCACCTACGACGACCTCTGGGTGGACG
>JBKEAI010000148.1:0-1510 GCA_047972145.1 Microthrixaceae bacterium | reverse complement strand
TGCCCTGCGACCGGTCCCGTGCCTACCCCCGCGGCGGTCGGGTTGCTCGCCGGTGCCCACTTCCACACCATCACCTCGACGACTTCACCGGTCTCCTCGTCGGTCTCGGTGCGCAGCACGTCGAGTACGAGCTCCATCTCCATGCCCAGGTGCAGGTCGGTCACCGACACCCCGGCGGGCACCTGGCCGAGCACCACCACCTGTTCCTCGGCGAGCTCGACCGCTGCGATGCAGAACGGCTCATAGGGGTCGCTCACGGGAACGTACGGCGGGGGAGGCTGGTAACCGGCGTCGGTCCAACTCCACAGCGTCCCGCGGTTGGACAGCTCGACTTCGACGAGCTCGGAATCCGCGTAGCCGGGTGCCCTCGACATAACCCGTTCGGGCGGGAAGAAGTAGGTGCCGCTGTCGGCACAGCGGGTACCTATGAGGTGCGGCGGGGTCCCCGGATCCTCAGGGATCGTGAACCAGCCCTCGACGGCGGGTCTGCGGTGCTCGGTGTCGGTGGCCATCGGGTGTCCCCAAATTCGATTGATCTGACGGACCGTCAGATTACATGGCCGGTCCGGCGCGAGCCCATGTCGGCGTAACGTGAGCGCATGCAGAACCCCCACATCGACCTCGGCACCTACGGCCTGTGGACCGGAGCTCTCGACATGGTTCCGGCCCCCCAGGCGCGCGACACGGCGGCCGAGATCGAACAACTCGGCTTCGGGGCTCTGTGGATCCCCGAGACGGTCATGCGCGACGTGTTCGTCGCATCCGGTCTGTGGCTCGCCGCCACCTCGCAGATCAAGGTCGCCACCGGGATCGCCAACCGCTACGCCCGCGACGCGCTCACCACCAACGCCGCGATGCAGACCCTCAACGAGGCGTTCCCGGGACGATTCCTGCTGGGACTCGGTGTGAGCCACGGACATCTCGTGGCAGGTGTGCGCAAGCAGAGCTGGGAGCGGCCCTACTCCGCGATGGTGGAGTACCTCGACGCGATGGACGCCGCGCTCTACCTGGCCCCCGAGGGTGATCCGCCGGCACAGATGGTGCTCGCCGCGCTCGGTCCGAAGATGCTGCGCCTCGCAGCGGAGCGCACCGCGGGAGCCCATCCGTACTTCGTGCCCCCGGAGCACACCGCTGTCGCCCGCGACACGATGGGTCCCGAACCGCTGCTCGCGGTCGAACAGATGGTGGTGCTCGACGAGGACCCGCAGACCGCACGCGAGACCGCCCGTCGGCACATGGGGATCTACCTGGGGTTGCCAAACTACGCCAACAACCTGGTGCGCCTTGGCTTCACCGAGGAGGAGATCACCACCGACGGCGGCTCGGACCGTGTGATCGATGCGGTCACCGTCTGGGGTGACGAGGCCGCTGCACTGGAGCGGGTGCAGGCACACCTCGACGCGGGCGCCGACCACGTGTGCATCCAGGTGCTCGACCCCGATCCCCGCGCTGTGCCCCGCGAAGGCTGGGCTCGCATGGCCGACGCGTTGTCGCTGCGCTGAGCTGAGCT
>JBKEAI010000132.1:0-1692 GCA_047972145.1 Microthrixaceae bacterium | reverse complement strand
GGATCTGTTCCGTGGCTTCGCGGAGGAGCTCGGACTGGACATGACTGCTTATGACGAGGCGGTGGCTTCCCCAACCACCGCACAGCGTGTGGAACTCGACTTCAACGAGGGCCATGCGCTTGGTGTGGGCAGCACGCCGACGTTCTTCGTCGATGGAGAACTGCTCGAGCTGCAGGCATGGGACGACCTCGAGAACGCCATCGACGCCGCGGTGAACGGTGAACGGTGACCGGTGAACGGTGATGCGGACGAGTTTGTCGCACCGGTAAGCGATCGTCGTTGGAGCCGGCCAAGCCGGTCTCGCTGTCGCTGCCGCGTTGAGCGTGGAGGCTCTGCGACCGTAGCAGGACTTCATCGTCATCGACGCGGCGCCGACCGCACGCCCACGCCTGCCGGAGTGGGCGTCCACACTGACCATTCCGGGTGTCATGCTGCACAGCAGTGACTATCTGTGCCCTCGGCAGGTTCCTGCGGGGACGTGCTGATCATCGGTGGCGGCAACAGCGGTGTGGAGCTGGCTCGGGAGCTGACCGCCTCGCATACTGTGACCCTGGCCGTCCAAACCCCACGACGGCCTCGCCCAGTGGCCAGCTACACTTCTGCCGCCGGGGAGAGCGTGTCCTGGCTATCCCGCACAAGGCGAACCGAGCCGGTTTTCGGGGACAGCTACGAGAAGCTGCGCCACGCCGAAACAACGATCCGCCCCGCGGTCATCGCCGTGAACGGGTCGGTGGTGACCTTCGCCGACGGCACTCAGGCTGAGCCGGGCTCGGTGAGTGTCGCCACCGGATACCTCTCCGGCGACGGCTGTCTGCCGGAAGACGCGCACGGCGACCGGCCGCGCACCATGACCGGGCTGCTGGGTCTGTTCGTTGCGGGGACGCTGTCTCGCCCTTGGTTTGATGGACAAGCACGACCCAACGATGAACTCGCCACCCGTTACCGCGAATGGCTCGCAGCCGCTCGACGTAGGAGCATCAGACCCGCCCCTTTCCTGGCAGTAGTCTGATGTAGAGGACATATGTGTGCGGTACCAGACACGCACACGGAGGCCGAGGAGGAACATTGGCGTCGAACGATCGTGGATCCGCAGTTTTCAAGGACGTGGGCGGGGCCCAGCCCCGCGGGTATGAGGGCTTCGAGGGTGTGATCGCGCCCGAGGTCGAAGATTCGACGCCGTGGTGGCCTCAGCCGACCAGGGCGACACCCGGTGCGCCCAACGTCATCATGATCCTGATCGATGACATGGGATTCAGCGACATCGCCCCGTTCGGCAGCGAGATTCCGACGCCGGGCCTGTCATCCCTCGCCGACGACGGGTACCGGTTCACCAACTTCCGGGTGACGCCGCTGTGTTCCCCGACTCGTGCCGCGCTGTTGACTGGATCGAACTCCCATCGATCCGGCTTCGGCTACGTCTCGCATATAGATCCTGGATTCCCCGGCGTTAGCATGCAGGTGCCGCGGGAGATGCCGACGTTGGCCGAGTCGTACCGGTCGAACGGCTACGCCACCTACATGGTGGGCAAGTGGCACCTGACCCGGGAGTCCGAGATGCACGATGGTGGCGACAGGTCGTCGTGGCCGCTGCAACGTGGTTTCGACCGCTACTTCGGCTCGTTGGACGGGTTCACCACGCTGTACCACCCGCACCGGATCGTGCGTGACAACTCGGTGGTGACTGAAGAGTTC
>JBKEAI010000128.1:0-13218 GCA_047972145.1 Microthrixaceae bacterium | reverse complement strand
GTCGGCGTCGGCCCCGGCCGTGACCAGTTCGTACACTTCGGGACCTGAGTGCGGGACGTGAGTTCGCACCGCGTCACCGGGCCCATCCGAGAGCACATGATCTCGGTAAGAGAAACAGTGTAGGCAGGAGAGCAATGTCGATCGTGAAGATCAATGCCATCGAGATCCCCGAGGGCGCGGGACCCGAGCTCGAGGCGCGTTTCGCTGCGCGGGCGGGCGCGGTCGAGAACCAACCTGGATTCGAGCGCTTCCAACTCCTGCGCCCGCTAGAGGGGGAGTCTCGTTATTTCGTGGTGACCTGGTGGGCAGACGAGGAGTCGTTCGAGGGGTGGATGAACAGCCGGGACTTCGCGAAGGGCCACGCCAGCGCGGGACCTCCCGCGGGTAGCAGCCCAGGTGCGGGTTCAGAGGCACACGGTGGGGCTGAGGGACCCGGCGGGGTTCAAGGACACGGCGGAGATCGTCCTGCCGTTGCGACGGGGTCGTCGCTGCTGTCATTCGAGGTGGTCGAAGAGGTCGGACCCGCCGGTGGTTGACAGCCCGACACGTGCCTGTGTCCGATGAAGGTGTGGGCTCGATGAAGGTCTGTGTCCGATGAAGGTCTGTGTCGTCGGATCCGGTGGTCGCGAGCATGCGCTCGCGCGCGTGCTCGGACGTGATGCCGAGGTTGTCGTCACCCCTGGCAACCCTGGGATCGAGGGCTCGATACCCACCCCACCGGAGGAGGTGGATGCAGACCTGTTCGTGATCGGCCCGGAGGCACCGTTGGTCGATGGCCTCGCGGACAGGCTCCGCGCGCGGGGCGCGCTGGTGTTCGGCCCCGGCGCGCACGGCGCGCAACTCGAGGGTTCCAAGTCGTGGATGAAGGACCTCCTGGTCGACGCGGGTGTACCCACCGCGGTCCACGGAACGTTCACAGAGGTCGGACCGGCGTTCGAGTTCCTCGACACGATGGCCCCGCCGTTCGTGGTCAAGACCGACGGGCTCGCAGCGGGCAAGGGTGTGATCGTCACCGAGTCGCTCACAGAGGCCCGCAACGCGGTCGAGGACTACCTCTCGGGGGCCGCGTTCGGCGACGCGGGACGCACCCTTGTGATCGAGGAAGGCCTGGTGGGCCCGGAGCTGTCGGTGCTCGCGGTGTGCGACGGCAAGGACGCGGTGCTGCTTCCCGAGGCACAGGACTTCAAGCGGGCACTCGATGGAGGTCGTGGCCCCAACACCGGAGGCATGGGTGCGTACAGCCCCGTACCGGTGGCCGACGACTCTCTGCTCGAGGTCGTACGGACCGACTTCGTGTTGCCGACCCTTCACGCCCTGCGTGAGCGCGGCATCGACTACCGGGGGGTGCTGTACGCGGGTCTGATGCTGACCTCGTCGGGTCCTCGTCTACTCGAGTACAACGTGCGCTTCGGCGATCCTGAGACCCAGGTCGTGCTGCCCCGTCTGACCTCCAACCTCACCGCGTTGCTGACCAGTGCCGCCCGCGGTGACCTAGAAGCTGAGGTCACCGTGGACAAGGGCGCGATGGTCACAGTCGTGTGCGCATCGGAGGGCTACCCGCAGTCGCCGCGCACCGGTGACCGCATAGAAGGGATCGCTGCCGCCGAGGCGATCGAAGGTGTCGAGGTGTTCTGTGCCGGTGTGTCGGCCGATCCCGATGCGCCGGGTGGGCTCCGCACCGCAGGTGGTCGCGTGCTCAACGTCACCGGCAGGGGTGCCGACCTGGGCGAGGCCCGCGAGCGCGCCATGAGCGGTGTCGACGCGATCTCCTGGCCCGGGATGCAGCACCGCACCGACATCGCAGAGGGTGCTCTCGGGGTGAAGTCCTGAGCATGCCGTCGACCCGCGGCGCAGGATCTGCCCCGGTCGTGGGGATCCTCGGAGGAGGCCAGCTCGCAAGGATGTTGACCGAAGCAGCCACCCCGCTGGGAATCCAGGTGAGGGTTCTCGCTGCTCCCGGCGACGAGGGAGCGGGGGAGGTGGCCCCCGCCACCGTCATCGGCGACCCGATGGACCACGGCGACGTGAAGAGCTTCGCCGGGTCGGTCGACGTGCTCACGATCGACCACGAGAACATCTCCCATGAAGCGCTCGCCGATCTGGAGGAGGCCGGGCAGGCGGTTCGCCCCGGCACAGCGACCCTGCGGTACTCCGACAAGGCCTACCAGCGTCAGGCGTTCGCAGCGGCAGGTCTCCCGGTTCCGGAGTTCGTGGTGGTCGATCCTGTCGCTGAGCGGGTCGTCGCCGCCGAGGTGGCGGCTGGGTTCGCCTCGGGTCGCCACGCCGGGATCGTCGCCAAGGCATCGCGGGGTGGCTACGACGGTCGGGCGGTCTGGATGCTGCACGCGGACTCCGTCGGAGAGTTCGTGCAGGGCTACACCGGCGCACCGTTGGTGTTGGAGCCCCGACTGGACCTCGCATGTGAGCTGGCGGTGCTGGTCGCTCGCAACCCCAGCGGGGAGATCGCCACCTGGCCTGTACTCGAAACCGTGCAGGTCGACGGCATGTGTGACGAGGTCGTGTACCCCGCACCGGTGGATCCAGGGATCGCCAACACAGCCCGGGAGGTGGCGGCCGAGGTCGCCGCGCTGGCCGGGGCCGTCGGCGTGTTGGCGGTGGAGCTGTTCGTGCTGGACGACGGTGCCGTACTGGTGAACGAGATCGCGCCCCGCGTCCACAACTCCGGACACCTCACGATCGAGGGATCCTCGACCTCGCAGTTCGAGCAGCATCTGCGGGCGATCCTGGACTGGCCGTTGGGGCCCACCGACATGCTGGAAGCGTCCGTCGCCATGTCCAACGTCGTCGGAGTGGGTGAGACAGAGCCGCGGTCCCGCCACGCGCTCGCCCTGCGGGAGGTTCCCGAAGCGCACGTGCACCTGTATGGCAAGTCCCCGCGGGATCGCCGCAAGATCGGTCATGTCACGGTTCTCGGGGCCGACCGCGAGCTGGTTCGCCGGCGTGCCGACACGGCGTCGCACATCCTGGGTGGTGGGGCAGGCTGACCCTGTGAGGGCGCATGGACCGACGTAGACCGACGTGGACCGACCGGGAACGGTCGTGCGATCCCAATCATCGCCCTCAGCCGGGCGATCATGGCGGGGCCATGGCGGGGCCATGGTGGACGTGGTGCAATGATCCCGGTTGACCGATCAGGAACCGACCGAGCACGCTCGGCGCTACAGGGGAGATCTCGACATGGCTGAAGACGTACCGCGGGCCGCCGCGATCAGAGTCGGTGTGATCATGGGATCGGCCTCGGACTCAGAGGTGATGGCCGGTGCATCGGAAGCGCTCGCGGAGTTCGGGGTCGACCACGAGGTGCGGGTGGTGAGCGCGCACAGGAGTCCACAGCGAATGGTGGACTACGCGACCTCGGCGGTCGAACGGGGGCTGTCGGTGATCATCGCCGGCGCGGGCGGTGCAGCACACCTACCCGGGATGGTGGCGTCGCTCACCACCGTGCCGGTCATCGGTGTGCCGGTACCGAGCAAGCACCTCGGTGGACAGGACTCACTTCTGTCGATCGCCCAGATGCCCGCCGGCGTACCGGTGGCGACGATGGCCATCGGTGGGGCCCGAAACGCAGGCCTGCTGGCGGTGCGGATCCTCGCGGTCTCGGACCAGGCCCTGGCCGACCAGCTCGAAGAGCACCGCCTGTCCCTCATCGCGTACTCCGAGGAGCAGGACCGCGTCCTGCCCCGCTGAGGACCTGCACGGATAGGAACCCGAGTCGGTTCTCCGGTACCGGTCGCCCCGGAGGCGCTTCGTCGAGCGGCCCGCATTCTCATCGGCCGGCTCGTGAGTCCGCTCGCCTATCCGCTCGCCTCCTGAGCTGGGGTCAGAAGGTCGGTGAGGCTCAGAAGCTCGGTGAGGCTCAGAAGGTCCGTGACCAGCCGCCGGATGACTCGGCGTCGACCTCACCGTTGAGCCAGGCCTGGTCCAACTCGGTCTTGCTGGCCGAGGTCGTGGGTTCGGGCTCCTCGTCGGGCACCTCGGTTTCGGTGGCGGTGCTCGATAGCCTCCGCTTGATCTCGCGGGGGGCGAGCCTCGGACGGCCGGTGTGTTGCCGACTCACGCCGCCCGCTTCCAACGCGCACGACACGCACAGTGGCGCCTTGGACTCTCCGAAGGGATACACCACGCAGTCCGAACAGAAGTCATGCCCACAACGCCCGCAGATCTTCTCGGATACCGCCATCGGATGTCGTACGCAACTGGCCACGTCCCCGTATCGGTCCCTCCGGACTTCACCTTGAGAGTGTCGATGTGTCCCCAGCAGTCCCCCCCCTTCGACGGTGGTCGTGTGCGGGGCGGTGGTCGTGCGTGGGTGACTCAGGTTGTTCGTGTGAGTCGGCGGGTGTCGTATTGCGCGCCGGTGACTTACTCGCCGAACTTGAGTCGTGTGGGTGAACTCGAGTCGGGTGGGTGAACTTGAGTCGTGCGGGTGGACTTGAGTCGCGCGGGTGGACTTGAGTCGCGCTGGTGAACCTGAGCTCTTGGGGCGACCGGGGACTTTAGGGGGCTTGCGACCGATGACGCATCGGGGCGGAGACGCGGATGTGGTTCGGCAAGAATGGGCGGGTGAGCGAACGATCCGAGCGTCCCGTGACCCCCAACGTTCTGGCGGGTCGGTACGCGAGCTCCGAGATGGTCGAGCTGTTCTCGCCGCGCAACAAGATCCTGCTCGAGCGCAGACTATGGATAGCGGTCATGCGGGCCCAGTCCGGGCTCGGGGTCGACATCCCGCAGGCCGCGATCGACGACTACGAGTCCGTGGTCGAGGTCATCGACGAGGACTCGATCGCACGGCGGGAGCGGGTGACCCGCCACGACGTCAAGGCGCGGCTGGAGGAGTTCTCCGAGCTCGCAGGTCACCAGTTCGCGCACACGGCGATGACCTCGCGCGACCTCACCGAGAACGTCGAACAGATGCAGGTGCGCGAAGGGCTCCTGTTGCTGCGCACCCGAGCGCTCGCTGCCCTGGCGCGCATGGCGGAGCTGGCGGCCAGGTACTCGGACCTGGTGATGGCGGGTCGGAGCCACAACGTTGCGGCGCAGGCCACCACCCTCGGCAAGAGGTTCGCCAACTTCGGAGAGGAGCTGCTGGGTGCGGTGCAAGGTCTGGATTCGCTCATCGGGTCCTATCCCCTGCGCGGACTCAAGGGGCCCGTCGGAACCCAGCTCGACCAGCTCGACCTGCTCGACGGCGACCACGACGGGCTGGAAGCCCTGGAGGGCGAGGTCGCATCCCATCTCGGCTTCAGTGAGGTTCTCCACAACGTCGGTCAGGTCTATCCGCGGTCGCTCGACCTCGAGGTGGTCTCGACCCTGGTACGTCTTGTTTCGGGACCCGCTTCGTTCGCGACAACCCTGCGCCTGATGGCGGGCCACGAGTTGGCGACCGAGGGGTTCCGTGAAGGACAGGTCGGATCTTCGGCCATGCCGCACAAGATGAACGCCCGCAGCGCGGAGCGGATCTGTGGCTTCAAGGTGATCCTCGACGGCCACCTCACGATGGCTGCCGGGCTCGCGGGTGCGCAGTGGAACGAGGGCGATGTCTCGTGCTCGGTCGTTCGCAGGGTGCTGCTACCCGATTCGTTCTACGCGACCGACGGCGCGCTTCAGACCCTCCTCGATGTGCTCGAGGGTTTCGGGGCGTATCCGGAGGTGATCGCCCGGGAGCTCGATCGATACCTGCCGTTCCTGGCCACGACGCGGATCCTCACAGCGGCGGTACGAGCCGGCGCGGGACGCGAGGAGGCGCACGAGGTGATCAAGGGTCATGCGGTCGCAGTCGCACTGGCGATGCGCGAGGGTGGTGCCGCTCACAACGACCTGATCGAGCGTCTGGCAGGCGACGATCGCCTTCCCCTCGATGGCGAGCAGATCCGCGGAGCGCTGGGAGATCCGATCACCTTCGCCGGTGCTGCCGGCTCACAGGTCGAGGGGTTCGTTCGACGGGTTGCGATCCTCGTCGATGCCCACCCTGAAGCCAGGGCCTATCACCACGAGGACGTCCTGTGAGCACCCTGGGGACGGTGCCCGACCTTCCCCTGGCGCATGTCCACAGCGGAAAGGTCCGGGACCTGTGGGATCTCGGCGATGGCCGCATGTTGATGGTCGCGAGCGACCGTCTGAGCGCGTTCGACGTGGTGATGGCTGAGTCGGTGCCCGACAAGGGACGCGTGCTCACCGCCATGTCTGCGTACTGGTTCGGACATCTCTGCGATGTGGTGTCGAACCACCTGCTGTCCACCGAGCTCGACGACCTTCCCGAGTCGGTCCGGCGCCCGGAGTTGGCAGGCAGGCTGATGATCACCCGCCGTGCAACGATGCTGCCGGTCGAGTGCATCGTGCGCGGCTACGTGGCGGGATCCGCGTGGAAGGAGTATTCACGCACCGGCACCATCCACGGGATGCCGGCACCCCCCGGCCTGGTGGAGGCGGCCAGGTTGCCCGAGCCGATGTTCACCCCCTCCACCAAGGCCACAGTGGGGGACCACGACGAGAACATCGACTTCGACACCGCGGTCGCGATGGTGGGTGCCGAGATGGCGGAGCGACTCCGCGAGGTGAGCCTCGAGGTGTTCGCACGGGCGTCCCTGGCAGCGGAGGCCGCAGGTTTCATCCTGGCGGACACCAAGTTCGAGTTCGGGACCGCGACCACCGCGGACGGCACCGAAGAGTTGTTGTTGTGCGACGAGGTGCTCACCCCGGACTCATCCCGCTTCTGGGCGGCGGCGGACTGGTCACCGGGGTCGACACCTCACGGCTACGACAAGCAGCCGGTGCGCGATCACCTCGATGGGCTGAGCTGGGACAAGTCCCCGCCCCCGCCCGCCCTGCCCCCGGAGGTGCTCGGTGCCACGGCGGTCCGCTACCGGCAGGCCTATGAACGCATATGTGGCCGGGACCTCGATGCCTGGCCGGACTCGTGATCGGCGTTGGCACGCCTCGTACCCGGCGTTGGCACGCCTCGTACCCGGCGTTGGCACGCCTCGTACCCGGCGTTGGCACGCCATGGTCACTGCCCGTCGAGGGGTCCGGAGCGTTCGATGGTTCCGATGGGTCAGGGCCCGGGTCGGCGGTGTGACAGAGTGAGTCGATGACCTTCGACGTGGTGGTTGAGGTGAGACTGCGCCCGGGTATCGCCGACCCGCAGGGCGCGACGATCGAACGGGCGCTGCCGGCACTCGGCTTCGACGGGGTCTCCGGTGTCGGGGTGGGCAAGTCGATCCGCTTCACCCTCGATAGCGACGACGAGGCGACCGCACGCTCCGAACTCGAGGATTTGTGCGAGCGGTTCCTGTCGAACCCTGTGATCGAGGAGACGAGCGTGACCCTCAACGAGGCGGTTTCGTGATGGCCACCGATGTTGCGGTCGTGTGCTTTCCGGGAACCAACTGCGAGCTCGACGTGGTGGAAGCAGTCGAGGCACTTGGCGGAACGGCGAAGGTCGTCTTCCACGATCAGGACTCCTTGGGTGGAGCCGACGCTGTGTTCATCGCCGGTGGTTTCGCCCACGGGGACTATCTGCGTCCGGGGGCGATCGCGCGGTTCTCCCCTGTGATGTCCGCGGTAGCCGATTTCGCACAAGGAGGTGGCCCGGTCATCGGGGTGTGCAACGGCTTCCAGGTTCTGTGTGAATCCCACCTGCTGCCAGGTGCCCTCCAGAAGAACTCCGGCCTCAGATTCAGGTGCGATACAGCGCGATTGAGGGTGGAGTCGACCAACTCACCACTCACTGAGTTGTGTTCAGTCGGCGACGAGCTCCGGGTGCCGATCAACCACTTCGAAGGTAACTACACCTGCTCTGAAGAGACCCTGAAGGACCTCAGGGAACAGGATCGAGTTGTGTTGAGGTACGTCGAAAATCCGAATGGTTCGGTCGACAACATCGCCGGTATATGCAGCGAAGGTCGCAACGTCGTGGGCCTCATGCCCCACCCGGAGCGGGCCTGCAACGAACTGTTGGGATCCACCGACGGGATCGTCCTGATGCGCTCGGTATTGGGCCTGGCCGCCGCAGCTGCCTAGCCCCGGTGCCGGGCTCAGCTCCTGGGGACTCCGGCGGCCTTGAGTATCGGAGCGCCGACACCGGCTTCACGCCAAGCCGCCCACGTGATTCCCTTGCGCTCGCTGTAGTCCTTCGCAACCTTCACAAAGGCTGCTTCTGTAGCTGAGATGTCGTCGGACTCAGACAACGTTTCGAGCTCGGTGGCGAGGTCCATGCGCTCCTGGATCAGCGACACCTTCTTCAGTGGATCTGCATCGGGTAGTTCTGACTCAATGGCAGCCAGTCGCTTGTTGATGCTGTCGGGGGTGCGCTTACGTCCGCGGCGTGGACGGTTCCGGTCCAGAGCTTCCAGGTATTCCTTGACCACCCGGCTCTCTGTGCGGCCCTGAGCCATTGCCTTCTTGTGCGCATCAGTGACTTTTCTCTTAGCCATATAGGAATTGCTACACCATCCATTAGCGGTAAATCAAGAACCGGCTGCCGGTACCCTTGCTGTTGGGCGTGGGCCTTCTTGTTGTGGACTGGGTGGATCATGTTTGTTGAGTGGGTTGTTGTCGGCGACTTCTGGGTCAACGGCTATGTTCGAGGTCCATGTCGAGCGATAGCGCGCTGGGTGATACCGACGCTGAACAGACCCACCGGGCCCTGGGTCTGACCGACGACGAGTTCGGCGATATCCGCTCGACCCTCGGGCGTGATCCCAACCACCTCGAACTGGCGATGTACTCGGTCATGTGGTCCGAGCACTGTTCCTACAAGAGCTCACGCATCCACCTTCGACGACTCCCCAGCAAGGGCGAGCACGTGCTGGTCGGCCCCGGCGAGGGGGCGGGGGTACTCGACGTAGGTGACGGGATCGCGGCTGCGATCCGCATCGAGAGCCACAACCATCCTTCGGCTATCGAGCCGTACCAGGGTGCGGCCACGGGTGTGGGTGGGATCCTGCGGGACATCTTCTCGATGGGTGCGCGCCCCGTCGCGGTGATGGACCCGCTGCGCTTCGGCCCGCTCGATGACCCCCGTTCGCGCTGGATCGCCGAGGGTGTGGTGTCGGGCGTGTCGGGCTACGGGAACTCGGTCGGTGTGCCCACCGTCGGCGGGGAGACAGTGTTCGACGAGACGTACGCGGACAACCCGCTGGTCAACGTCCTGTGCATGGGTTTGATGCCTGCCGAACGGCTGGTGCTCGGGCGCGCCGAGGGCCCTGGCAACCTGGCCGTCCTCCTCGGGTCGAGCACCGGACGAGACGGCATCGGAGGCGTGTCGGTCCTCGCCTCTGCGGGGTTCTCCGACGCGGAGGCCGACGCTCAGAAGCGCCCGAGCGTGCAGGTGGGGGACCCCTTCGAGGAGAAGCGCCTGATCGAGGCGTGCCTCGAGCTACTGGAACGCGATCTGGCGGTCGGCGTGCAGGACCTCGGCGGGGCCGGCATCACCTGTGCCACAGCGGAGACCGCAGCAAAGGGCGGTTCGGGCATGGATGTCTACGTGAGGGCGGTACCCACCCGGGAGCCCCACATGGAGCCCTTCGAGATCATGACCTCGGAGTCCCAGGAACGCATGCTGGCGATCGTGGAACCCGGCCGTCTCGCGGAGGTGCTGGAGATCGCAGCGCGTTGGGAGGTGCGCGCCACGGTGATCGGCAAGGTCACCGACACCGGGAGGCTGCGGGTGCTCGACAGCGACGGCACTGACGTGGCCGGTGCTGACGTGGCCGGTGCTGACCTGGCTGGTGCTGACGTGGCCGGTGCCGAGCCCGAGGTGCTGGCGGACGTCCCGGCGCGCAGCCTCGAGGACGAGGCGCCTCTGTACGACCGGCCCCTGGCCGAGCCGGCCGACCTCGCGACCAGGCGCTCCGAGTCCCCGGATGCGCTGGTGTGCGACGACCCTGGCGCCGATCTGATGGCGATGCTGGCCGACACGTCCTGGGTGTGGTCCCAGTACGACCACATGCTGTTCCTCAACACCGTCACCCCGCCGGGTGCGGACGCATCGGTGCTGCGGCTGAAGCACCCAGGTACAGGAGCGGACACCGGGCGTGCCCTGGCGATGACCACCGACGGCAACCACCTCTGGTGTGCGGTGGATCCACGGACCGGCGCCGCGCTCACGGTGGTCGAATCGGTGATGAACCTAGCGGTCGTCGGAGCCCGGCCTCTGGCGATGGTCAACTGCCTCAACTTCGGCAACCCTGAACATCCCGAGGTCATGTGGCAGCTCTCGGAGGCGGTCGACGGTTTCACCGAAGCGCTCGAGGCCTTCGGGATCCCGTGCGTCGGCGGGAACGTGAGCCTCTACAACGAGTCGCGTGGTGCCGACATCGACCCCACACCGGTGATCGGGATGCTCGGAGTCCTCGACGAACTGGTGGCGAGGCCAGCGGCACCCGTGCTCGTGGACGGGGCGGTGATCGTGCTGGTCGGGCCCCACGTCGAAGGTGGAGACCTGCTGGCGGGTTCGCGTTGGGCGGCCGGCAAGGGTCACCGGGGTACCGGCCGGCTGGCCGCCGCCACGATGGTCGAGGTGTCAGCGGCCGCGGATGCCGTGCGGGACCTCGTCAACGGTCTGGAGGTTGATCGAGGGGCGGTGCTGGGAGCCCACGACGTCTCGGGCGGTGGCATCGGTCTGGCGGTGGCGGAGATGGTCGCCATGAGCGGGGTCGGAGCGACCCTCGAAGTCATCGGTGACCATCGGGAGCTGTTCGCCGAGATGCCGGGACGGGCGGTGCTCGCCATCGACCCCGACCGTTCCGCGGAGGTCCTTGAGCTCCTCGACGGTCGTGGGGTGGGGGCGACCAGGTTGGGAGTCGCCGGTGGTGAACACCTGACCGTCGACGGACTGCTGGAGCTCAGCGTCGAAGAGGTCACCTCGGGCTGGGTATCGGTGCTGCCCGACGCCCTGGAGGGTGGAACCACCCAGGGCTGACTCCGGTGAGCCGACGTGTCGAACGTCACCGATTCCGGTCGGCCCGCTCGCATCGTCGCTCCGACGATCGGTACGATTGCGAAGCGTGCTCGGTGGCTCCGGGTGCTGGGGGGAGCGGTCCCAGCGCAGCGGGGTGCTCCCGTGGAGGAACACATGTCGATCGCCATGCCGAGACCAGCACAGGGTGCGCGCTCCTCTGTCCCCCCACGGCATGTTGCCCGGAGGCCCGTGCGCTGGTTGATCCCGGCTGTCATGGCCGCGGTCGCGGTGCTGGGCACCGCATGCCTGGGACCCACCCAGTTCGATCCGACCGGTGGCGCACCGGTGGGCAACCTCGAGGTGATCGCCGATGCTGCCGGTGGGATCCGGGTGGCGGGGTGGGCACTCGATCCGGAGACCTCGGCACCCGTGCGCGTG
Source organism: Microthrixaceae bacterium (assembly GCA_047972145.1). Taxonomy (GTDB): domain Bacteria; phylum Actinomycetota; class Acidimicrobiia; order Acidimicrobiales; family Microtrichaceae; genus JAMLGJ01. The sequence goes on along the minus strand of JBKEAI010000128.1, from coordinate 1,859 downwards.
AAGGTCGGTTCAGAGGGGGTCGTGCACGACGTGCTCGCGGATCGGTCCCGTCCCGATGTGGCGGCGCTGTACCCCGGCAGGGGATCGAACCACGGCTTCGACTACACCTACGGACCGTTGTCACCGGGACTTCACGGGATCTGCGTCTGGGTGGACAACACCGTCGGCGTCGGTGACGACCGACTGCTCGGGTGTGAGAACGTCGAGGTCTCCGACGGAAACCCGCGCGGGGTGCTCGAGTCGGTGGTGACCCCCGCTGCGCGTCGGATCGCGGTCTCGGGTTGGACCTTCGACCCCAACACGCCCGCCCCATCCGACGTGGTGGTGAACATCGACGGTGCGCTCGCGGCCCGGGTGACCGCGGACCGTCAGCGTCCCGATGTCGGCGCTGCGTTCCAACGTCCGAACTCGGGGTTCCTCGCCGAGGTGCCGGCGAGCCCTGGAACCCATCAGGTCTGCGTGGCGGTGTTCAACACCGGCCCCGGCCACGACCGGTTGCTCGGTTGCAGCACGATCACCGTGGCCGACTCCGCCGAGGACCGCCGACCACAGGGTTACCTCACATCGGTGGTGCCCACCGGGCCCAACTCGGTGACCCTCACCGGGGTGGCGACCGATCCCGATGGTGCGGCAGGTCTACGGGTTCTCCTGGAGGTGGATCGCGGCAAGCCCGGCGCGACCAGCACCTTGTTGGACGTCACCGGTGGGACCTTCACCGCGCATCTCAGCGGGCTCGGCCCGGGTATGCACACCCTGTGTCCTACCGGCCTGGACGTGGACGGCGGCTTCGGAGTCCGCGGTGACAACGAGTTCGTGTGCGGCAGCGTCGTAACCGGCTCCATCGCGGTCGGTACCGGCGGAGCGGCTCTCGACCCGGTGTGGGTCGCTCCACCGTCGGGGAACCCGTTGCGCAACATGAGCCGTGACGCCGGGGTGTCGGTGACCCTCGGGGACGGTTCGGTGATGTGGTTCTTCGGCGACACCTTCGAGACCGACGCGGTGGGCAACGTGCGCTACTTCAAGCACAACACCGCCGCCTGGGCATCCGCCGGCACACCGGTCGTGACGCGGGACGCGGTCGCTTCGGGCAACCAGCCGTACACCTTCGTGCAGGCATCGCACTCCTGTGCGGACCCCGGGTACCCCAACCCTGCCCTGTGGCCCGAATCGGCCGTCTCGGTTCCCCTCGGTTCCACCACCGAACGCGTGTTGGTGTTCATGTCCAAGGTGTGCCTGGGCAGCGGGGATCTGGCCATAAAGCCGATGGGGATGGCTCTCGTCGAGCTCACCTACGACCGCACCGCACCACCGGTGGACCAGCGCATCCAGGGCAGTATCACGGCGGCGTCGCTGTTCGGCGTCGCGACACCCTACGGTCGCGCTGCGGTGCTCGGCCCCGACGGCAACACGCTGTACGCGTACCAGTGCGGGACCTTCGATCCGCAGGACCCCTTCGAGAACCGTCCGTGCACCGTCGCGCGCGTAGCGTTCGCCAGCCGGACCTCGCAGTCGTCGTGGCGCTACTGGAACGGAGGGGAGTGGACCCAGGCGGGGTCGTGGACGTCGAACCCCGACGCCGCGGCCATGATGTCGACCACCTCCGGTGCTCCGGCGCTACCGCCTATCGCGGCCTTCACGCTCACACGGGACCCAGCACACGACGCGTACGTGATGGTCTACAGCCCGTTCCCGGGCTTCACGGATCGCGTCGAGGTGCGTGCGGCGGTCACTCCGGTCGGACCGTTCACCGATCCGGTGACGGTCATGCTCCCCGGTTGTGGCGACAGATCGGGCGGGGTCGACTACTGGTGCTACGCGGGAACCGTGCAGCCGTCGCTGAGCGGAAGCGGACTGCTGGG
>JBKEAI010000097.1:0-9198 GCA_047972145.1 Microthrixaceae bacterium | reverse complement strand
GCCGTTGCGCTCACACGCGTCGATGAGCAGTTCGCCGTCCTGCACCGTGATCGACTCGCCGTTGACGGTGATCGACACCGGATCGGTCACCTCGATGGGGCGGGGGGGCTCAGACATGGGCTACCTCCCCGTCGGAGGTTGCGACCCCTAAGTGCTCACTGGCCACCGGGATCGGGTCGTGCCGGGTGATCTTGTCGGTGAACTCGCTGCGGAACCTGCGGATCGCCGAGGTGATCGGGGCGACCGATGAGGGTCCGAGTGGACAGATCGTGGTCTGGCGAGGGGGATACGGAACCGCATCCAGGCCCGCGGCGGAGTGCGACGCCACCGGATAGGGCCCGGGCGAGATGTTGTCGGCGACGTCCAGCAACAGTTCGAGATCGCTCGGTCGACCATGGCCTTCGAGGATGCGTGTGAGGATCCTCTCCTCCCAAGTGGTCCCCTCACGACACGGTGTGCACTTGCCACACGACTCGCGGGCGAAGAAGCGCACCACTCGCAGGCACGCGCGCACGGCGTCGGTGGTCTCGTCCATCACCACGATCGCACCGGAGCCGAGCATCGAACCCGCAGAGCCGACCTCGCGCCCCTCGAGCGCCATGTCGAGGTGCTCCTCGAAGAACCACGGCGCCGATGCGCCGCCGGGGATGAACATCTTGAGCCGGTGGCCATCGCGGATGCCCGCGCCGTACTCGGGCGCTTCGAAGATGTCGCGGAAGGTCGTCGTGCCCTGGGCGATCTCGAACACACCGGGTCGGTTCACGTGGCCCGACAGGGCGATCAGCCGTGTGCCCGGCGAGGCCTCGGTGCCCACCGCCCGGAACGCACCGACGCCGTGGTTGAACAACCACGGCAGGTTCGAGAGGGTCTCGACGTTGTTGACCACGGTGGGTGCCATGTACAGCCCCTTGGCCGCGGGGAAGAACGGCGGCTTGAGCCGCGGCATACCCCGGTTGCCCTCGAGGGACTCGATGAGAGCTGTCTCCTCGCCCACGATGTATGCGCCGGCACCCCAGGTGAGAACGATGTCCACCGAGAAGTCCGTACCGCAGATGTTGCGGCCTACCAGGCCCGCGTCGTATGCCTCGTTGAGCGCCGCCGCGATCCGCTCCTGGGCGTGGGCCATCTCGCCGCGCACGTACAGGAACACCTGTGCCGCCCCGATCGCATAGGCGGCGATCAGGCAACCTTCGATCAACTGGTGGGGATCGCGCTCCATGAGCAGGCGGTCCTTGTAGGTGCCCGGCTCGGACTCGTCGCCGTTGACGACCAGGTACCTCGGCCACACACCCGGCGGGCAGAAGCCCCACTTGACCCCCGCCGGGAATCCCGCGCCGCCGCGGCCCAGCAGCGTCGCCTCCTTGACGATCTCACCGACCTCCGACGCAGGACGTTCCAGCGCGCCGCGCAACGCCTCGTATCCCTTGTAGGAGCCGGTGGTGCGATATCCCTCGATCGTGTGACCGGTCGGCTCGTCGAAGCGCGACGACACCACCCGCGGCACACCGTCACCGACCGACGTGGTCGACCCGCCGAGGCGTTCGGCGACACTCATGAGTCGTCACCTCCGGCGCCGGCACGTTCCAGCCACACCGGTTCGGACTGCTCCTCGGGCGCGGTGATGTTGGCCGTGCGATCCTCGCCGAGGTCCTGGCGCACCTTGGCGAGCGTGCCGTGCGGAGGCACCGTGTCGTCGAGCTCACCGGAACGCAGGCCGGCGATCAGCTCGTCGAAGGACTCCGCGTCGACGCGGTGGAAGTAGCGGTAGTTGACCTGGACCGCAGGCGCTTCGGTGCACGCGGCCACGCATTCGACGTCCTCGAGGGTGAACATGCCGTCGTCGGTGGTGCCACCGCTGTGCACACCGAGGGCCGCTTCGGCATGCTCGAGGAGTTCCTGGGCGCCCAGGAGCTGGCAGGAGATGTTGGTGCACACGTTCACGCAGTAGCGACCGACGGGGTGCAGCTTGAACATCTCGTAGAAGCTGGCGGTGCCGAGCACCTGTGCGGGGGTGCAACCGATCAGCTCGGCGATGTGGGACATCGCCTCCTCGCTGAGCCAGCCGTCCTGTTCCTGGGCGAGGTGGCACAGCGGGATGAGGGCCGAACGTGGGCGCGGGTAGCGGGCGATGATCTCCTCGGCCAACGCGAGGTTGTCGGCGGTCAGGCGCGCCATCAGCGGTCCACCTCGCCCATGATCGGATCGACCGAGGAGATGATCGCGACCGTGTCCGCGATCAGCGAGTCGGCCATCATGTGGGGAAGCGCTCCGAGGTTGGCGAAGCTCGGCGCCCGCACGTGCATCCGGTAGGGCTTCGAGGTGCCATCGGAGACGATGTAGACCCCGAGCTCACCGCGGGGGCTCTCCACCGACGCGTAGGTCTCACCCTCGGGGACCTTGAAGCCTTCGGTGAAGATCTTGAAGTGGTGGATGAGTGCTTCCATCGACTCGTCGATACGCGCACGCGGCGGGGGCGTCACCTTCTTGTCCTGGATGCGGTAGTCACCACGGGGCATCTTGTCGAGCACCTGGGCAATGATGCGAATCGACTCGCGCATCTCACCGAGGCGGATCGCGTAGCGGTCGAAGCAGTCGCCATAGCTGCCCACGAGCACGTCGAAGTCGACCTCGTCGTAGCGCAGGTAGGGCATCTCGCGACGCAGGTCCCAGGCCATCCCGGTGCCGCGCAGGATCGGGCCGGTGACACCGAGCGATAGGCACTCCTCGGTGGTGATCACACCCACCCCCTGGAGCCGCTCACGCCAGATCGGCTGGCCTGTCATCAGCGTGTCGAACTCCTCGAGGCGGTCCGGGATCGGATCCAGCGCGCCAAGCAGTGCATCGCGCCAGCCGTCGGGTAGGTCCGCAGCCACACCCCCGGGGCGGATGTAGTTGTGGTTCATCCGCAACCCGGTCACCAACTCGAGGAACCGCAGCAACTCCTCGCGTTCGCGCCAGCCGTAGAGCATCATCCCGACGGCTCCGAGGTCCATGCCGTTGGTCGCCATGAACAACATGTGCGACGAGAGCCGGTTGACCTCGCACATCAGCATCCGGATCCACTGGGCGCGTTCGGGAACCTCGATACCGAGGAGAGCCTCGGTGGCAAGCGAGAAGGCGAGTTCGGTGAACAGCGGGCTCGCGTAGTCCATCCGGGTGACGTTGGTGGGCCCCTGGAGGTAGGTGAGCTCTTCACCGGTGCGCTCCATGCCGGTGTGCAGGTACCCGACCACGGGCTTGGATCGGGTGACCAGCTCGCCGTCGAGCTCGAGGATGAGCCTCAGCACGCCGTGGGTGGAGGGATGCTGGGGACCCATGTTCATGATCATCCGCTCGCCGAGGCCCTCATCGGTCGGCGGTTGGTACCCGGAGCGCTCCTCGGCTTCGGTCTCGGTCATCCGAAGCACTGCATCGTCGGAGTTGAGGCGTTCGCGTGCGACGTCGAGGTCAGCGATGGTCATCGGAGCGTCCCGGCGGCCATCATCGGTCGTGGTCTCCACGCCTTGTTCGGTGAGGCTCATCGCTGCTCCTCCCGGGTGGCCTTGAACTGGACCGGGATGGAGCCGACCGGTTCGTCCTTGCGCAGTGGGTGGCCGACCCACTCGTCGGGCAGCAGGATGCGGGTGAGGTGCGGGTGACCCTCGAAGTCGATCCCGAACAGGTCGAACACCTCGCGCTCGTGGGCATCGACGCCGGGGTGCACCGCGACGATCGAGGCGACCGTCGGATCCTCCGCGGGCACCTGCACCCTGATGCGGAGGCGTTGGCGCTGCGTCGGATCGACCAACTCGGCCACGACCTCGAAGCGCTGCGGTTCGATCCCCGCCGGAAGATCCCTCGGCGGGTCGTAGGTCAGGTAGTCGACACCGCAGAGATCGAGGCACACCCAGTAGCCCTCGCCGCGCAGGCGCGCGACCAGGTCGGCGTACTCCTCGCGAGACGGGTGCAGGACGACCTGGCCTCCCGAACTGGACACCGGGACACCGTGGGCCAAGTCTGGTTCCGACACCGGCGCGTCCTCGGCTGTGGCGTCGGCTGCGCCATCATCCATCAGCCGTCACGTCCGTCGTCGCCACCGAAGTGCCCCGGTGTGTGTGCAGGCCCTTCGGGCGCCGAGGTGGGTGGGGACACACCCACCGCTACCGGTGCGGGCTGTTGGGACGCACCGGAGAACTCCTCCAGGTGGACCTGGGCACCCCCGTCGTTGGTGTCCCGTCGACGCAGGACCTCACCGGATTCGATGAGCCCGTGCAGCGTCACGATCGCGTGCATGAGGGTCTCGGGCCCGGGTGGGCAACCGGGTGCGTACACGTCCACGGGCACGACGGTGTCGACGCCCTGGACTATCGCGTAGTTGTTGAACATGCCTCCGCTGGATGCGCACACACCCATCGAGATGACCCACTTGGGCTCGACCATCTGGTCGTAGATCGACCGCAGCACCGGCGCCATCTTCTGCGACACGCGGCCCGCCACGATCATGAGGTCGGCCTGGCGCGGGGATGCGCGGAACACCTCCATGCCATAGCGGGCCATGTCGTAGTGGGCCCCACCGGCGGCCATCATCTCTATCGCGCAGCACGCGAGGCCGAAGGTGGCCGGCCAACACGAGCGCATCCGAGACCATCGCACAAGGTCCTCGAGGCGCCCCGTCAGGAAGTTGTGCTCCAGGCCGGCCAGGCCATCGGTGCGGACATCGTCGACCAGACCCATCAGGCTGCCTCCCGGCCCTCGAGGCCGACCGCGCGCACCGTGGTGCGCGTGGTGCGCTGCGGGTCGACCATGACCTTGGAGCGCCGCAAGTACTTTGCAGGTCCCCAATCGAGCGCTCCCTTGGAGATCAGAAAGAGGAACGACTCGAACAGCGCCACCGCGAAGATCGCTATCGCTACCACCCCGAACCCACCGAGCTGTTCGACCGAGACGGCAAAGGGGAAGAAGAAGATGATCTCTATGTCGAACACGATGAAGATCATCGCGATCAGGAAGAACCGCACCGGGAACCGCTGGGGAGGATCGGCCTGCTGCACGATTCCGCACTCATAGGGCGCGACCTTCGCGGGCGTCGGATGCGGGGGGTTGAGGATCCGGGACGCCAGGAAGCTGATGCCGGCGAAGAGCCCCGCGAGCACCATCAGTGCGAGGATCGGGAGGAACTGGGCCATCTCAGGTCGCTGCGGCCGGGTCCCACTCCGAGCGGGTCTTCATGGCGAGCTTGTCACGGCTGTGCAGCATCGATGCCGATGCGGCGAAGATGAGCCCGGAGAAGATCGTGAACAGGGCGGGGATCAGGCGGCGGTTGCCGAGGTTGCGTTCCATGATGACGGTGACGATGTGGGCGTCGGGGTCGGCCACCGGCGGCGGCGGAGCCTCGCCGGGTGCGACCGTCTGGGGGATGTTCTTCTGCACGGTGACAGCCGCGTACAGGGGCGGGTTCTTCAGCTGGAAGGTCGTCGCGATCCGGTTCCACGCCTTGGTGAGCACGCCGTCCTCACCGGGGATCGTCTCGGGCTCAGCCCCTGACTTTCCGCCGTAGAAGTAGACGTCGTGCACCGTGTAGGCACCTGCGGTCTGGTCACCGAAGACCTGCTGGGCGACGAGGAACGCGTCCGCAGCGGCCACGGCATCACCCCGCCGGGCATCGGACTCGGGCAGGATCCGCCAGTCCCCCAGGTCCTCGTCCAGTGCCAGCTTCTGCTCGGGCAGGAGTGTGACCAACTGGGTGAGGCTCTCGGGGACGAAGCCCTCGCCCTCGGATTCCTCGATGCGCTGTTGCAACTCGGGGTCGTCCTCGATCAGCTCCGCGTACACCTCGGCCGGGTCCGCCAGATCCTCGGTGCGCGGGAGGTCCTGTGCCAACTCGGTCTGCACCACCGCGTCGCGGGTGGAAGACACCTCGAGGTCGATCCACGACGGATCGTTGCCGCGCAGGCCGATCCCGTACATCGTCCACACCGCACCCATGGTGAGACACCATCCGGACAGGCACGCGACCGTGATGAGCAGGCCCTGTCGGAATCCGACGTTGGTGGACACGATCAGCCACACGGACCCGATCAGCACCCCGACCCCTGTGGCGACGACCAGTACGCCCCGGATGGCGGGGTCGAAGGCTATGGCTGCGAGCATTGACATCTTGTTCCTCGGCTCCCGGTCACTCTGAATCCGCGTCGGGTGTGTCGTCGGTGGCCGCTCCGGCCCCCGGTGCGGCCACACCGGCGAACGTCGGGGACTCCGAGGTTCCCGCCGCTGGGGTCTTGACCGCGAGGTCGTTGGAGAGGTTGCGCTCGTAGGTCACGATCGCCCACACCTCCGCGGGGGTGAACATCCCGGCTTCACCCAGGTCGGGCACACCCTTGTCGGACTGGCCCGAGTTTGGGTTGAGGCCGAAGCCCGGCATCTGTGGGTTGCCCTGCTTGCGGGAGAAGTACTGCTTGCCCTCCTCCATGCCCTCCCAGACCAGCGTGAAGTGCTGTTCCGGGGTGGCTTCCACCTCGACGCCCGAGAGGTCAGGCCCGAAGGACCCGAACTGGAGCCGGGCGAAGGTTTCCCATGGTTGGCCATACGCGGCACCGGGCACGTGGCAGCGCGAACACGACGTGGCTCCAGCACCGACACCCTGGTTGTTGAACAGGATCTCGCCGAGTGCCAACTCGTCGTCGCGCGAGAGGCGGTTGGCCGTCGCCGGGCTCTCGATGCCCTCGTTGGTCTTGTTGACCGCGTCGAGGCGCTCGGCGAGACCCGGGTCGACCCCCTTGACCAGACCGTTGACCGCCTCGCGGATGTCCTTCTGGGTGAGCTGGAAACTCCACATGTACGCGATCAGCTCGTCTATCTGCTGGGTGGTTAGGGGACCACCGCCGGGGCCTCCCCAAGCCGCCATCGGCGTGCCGGGTCGACCCCAGTTGAGCACGTAGCGGACCTCGTCCTCGGAGTAGCGGTACAGCACGGTGTTGAGCGCAGGAGCGTTCCAGGTGACCTGGGCGACGTACTGGCCGTTCTGGTCGTTGATGATGAACGACGCGACGCCGCCGACACCACCACCGGCGTGGCAGTTCACGCACTGGGCGCCCTCCTCGTAGAGGGTCTCACCACGCCGCACGAAGGTCTCGTTGAAACCCTCGACCGCACCATCCTGGCGACCGGGCTCGCCCAACCAGTACACCGGTACGGCGATCGCGATGATCGCGAGGAGTCCGGCTGCGGAGAACAGGGCCGCGTTGAGCTTTCGGCCCTCGAGCTGGTCGTCGTCGAGGTACTGCTTGCGGTTGGGGGCGAGCTCGATCTCCGAGCCGACCTCCGCACGACCGGCGCGCACCTTCGCCACCACGAACATGACGGTGCCGATGAGCACGATCGCCAACAGGGCGAAGCCGAAGCTCTGTTGTGTGTTTGCGAGGATCATCTGGTTCTCGTGCATCTCCGTGGCAGGTACCGGTGACGGGTCTGGTCCCGGTGTGTCAGTGCTCCCCGGAGGCGGCGCCGATGCAGTTCGGACCCTCCGCTTCCTGGCCTGTGGTGTTGGTGCCGATGGGCGGTCCGTCGATCACCTGACCGGTGTTGACGATGAAGGTGTCGCCGGAGATCTCCATGGCGAAGCGGTCCATGCCCCGGGGAGCCGGGCCGCCCTTCTTCTCGCCGACCTGGTTGTACTGGGATCCGTGGCACGGGCACTCGAACCACTGCGAGCTGTCGCAACTCGGTACGCGGCATCCGAGGTGCGGGCACTTCTGGTAGAGAGCGACGAGCCCCGCCTTCATTCCGGTGAGCTCCGCCGGGGAATACGTCGACTCCGCCTTGGGCAGCGCGGCCGCCGGGTACTCGGTGATCCACATGCGGCCCTCGGGCTGGTAGAGGAAGCCGTCGTTGGACTCGATGTCGGCCTTGATGTCGTCGATCTTGCCGACCCTGATCTTCGAGCCGAACCCGCTGGAGCCGGTGGGCCAGAGGAAAGCGGGGAACGCTGCGGCGGCGAACCCTGCGATGCCGATCCCCATCAGAGCGACGATCGAGCGGTTGAGGAACGCACGACGGTTCTGGTCGTACTCCTCGGGATCCGGGGCCACCCACGGCACCGGGGTGGTGTCACCGACCGGTTCGAGGTCACCCGAGCGACGGGCGAGTGCCATGGTCTCCACCTCGCGGGCGGTGGGAGGGCCGTCGGTGGACCCGGCGGCGGCCTTGCGCGCCGCCTTGTCCTTCTTGAGGGCCTCTCGTCCAAGGCCCGCACCCGTCGCGGAGCTCGACTCGCGACGGTTTGCCGCGCCGAGCACCACGAACGCGACGGCACAGATCGCCACGAAGACCAGGAGCGCTATGAAAAATCCGTTCATCTCAGGTCACCTCACAGTTCGAAGAAGAGTCCGTCGATCCAGGGCAGGGTGAAGTTGAACCCCGGGCCACGGAAGAACGAACCGATGATCACCAGGGTCGCCCAGAACAACAGGTGCACCGTCATCAGTGCGATCGCGAACTTGCGGTCCTCGGGCTTGTTCGATGGGTTCTTGTCGATGTAGGGGGCCAGGATCAGCACGAAGATGCCCATCCCCGGGATGGTCACACCGGCGACCATCGGATGGAACATCGTGAGGAGCTCCTGGAGGCCGAGGAAGTACCACGGGGCTTTGGAGGGGTTGGGGGTCTCGTTGAAGTTGGCCAGCTCGAGTAGCGGTGCGTTGACCAACCACGAGAAGATGAACACGAACGCCAAGCAGATCAGTGCGGCCACGAACTCGATGACCAGCAGGTGCGGCCAGACGTGGACCTTGTCCTGGGGCTTGGCCTTGATGTCCTGGATCGAACCGGACTTGACGACGGTGAGCAGCCGCTGGGTGTGCCCACCCGGGCCCGCCCCGATCGGTAGCTGCGAACCGGCGCTGACAGCGGCGTCGGGCTTGGTGGCAACAGCCGTGCCACCGCCACCTCCGCCATCGGAGGCCTCCGCGTCGCCGCCCGACTTGCGTGCCTTCGCGGCCTTGGAACGCTCCAACAGGTGCGCGGGGATCCGCGAGTCACCCTCGGAGGACGAACCCGCGTCGTCAGACCCGGCGCCCTCGGCCGGCGCGTCGCCACCGGACTCGGCTGCTTTCTTCGCCGCAGCCTTCTCACGAGCCTCCTGGGCACGCTTCAGAAGGTGCTCGGGTACCTCAGACATTGCTTGCCTTCCCGGTGGGCACCCGGGTGCTACGCACCGCGCCC
>JBKEAI010000030.1:0-2456 GCA_047972145.1 Microthrixaceae bacterium | reverse complement strand
TCGGTCACGAGCACCGTGTGCTCGAACTGCGCCGAGGGCATCGAGTCCACGAGGTGCTCGGTCCACCCATCCGCACCCTGACGGTACGAGTCGACCCCACTCATCAGCATCGGTTCCACCGTGAAGGTCATACCAACCCTGAACTGTTGTGTGTCACCCGGGGTGATGCAGTGGTTGATGTGCGGCGCCGCGTGGAAGGTCTTTCCTATCCCGTGGCCGCCGTAGTTGCGCACGACGCTGTATCCACGCGACGCGGCGAAGGGTTCGATCGCCTCCGCGATCCTGATGAGCGGTTCACCGGGTGCGACCGCAGCGATACCCCGCAGGGTTGCTTCGCGCGTGGTCGCCACCAGGCCCCTCGTCGCCTCGTCGAGGTCCCCCGCGCAGAACGTCGCGGAGGTGTCACCGTGCAGGCCACCGATGTAGGCGGTGACATCCACGTTGACGATGTCGCCGTCGGTGAGCGGTCGGTCATCTGGGATGCCGTGGCACACCACACCGTTGACCGACGTGCACACCGACTTCGGATAGTCGCGCGATCCCCCGTAGTGAAGCGTGCTCGGGTACGCGCCGCGTTCTATGTATGCCGTGTGGGCGATCGCGTCGAGCTGCTCGGTGGTTACACCCGGCGCGACCGCAGCACCGGTGACCGAGAGCACCTCCGCAGCGACACGACAGGCCGTCCGCATCCGCTCCAACTCCTCGGGGTTGTGAACCTGGAAGCCCGTGGGTGTCGTGATCGATCCGACCGACACGTAATCGGGACGTTCGATGTCCTCGGGCACATCGCGGGGCGGGCTCACCTTCCCCGCTTGCACCGGTGGGCGTTGGAGGACCCGCACGTCACCGTGACACTTCTTGTGCTTGCGGCCCGACCCGCACCAGCACCTGTCGTTGCCCCGAAGCCGATCCATCCACCCATTGTCTCACTGTCGCTGTGCGGTGGACACCGGGTACACGGACCAGCGTCGAATCCGCAGGGGATGGCAGAGCGGACGATTGTGACGGTCTTGAAAATGGGCTCTCCTGACCCTGGTGTGGGTCAGTTCGCGGGAACGGGTGTTCGTTCGTGCGGGAGCTTGAGGTCGATGGGTCCGGCGCCCAACATGACCAGCGCGAGGGCGGCATCGGCTGAGTGGAAGCCGTAGGCGCGGCGCACGATGAGGCGGACTTTGTTGTTGAGGCCTTCGACACGGCCGTTGCTGATGCCGTGCTCGACGGCGTTGAGGATCAGGTCGCGGCGGTGACGCATCGTGCGGGCGGCTTTGATGAACGGGGCGAGCCTGGAGCGTTGAGCTCGGGCGCACCACCGCTCCAACAGCTCGGCGGCGTCATCGCGGTTGAGGTCACCGGCGAAGATCGCTCGGAACTGTTCTTTCATCTCGTAGGCCCGCCAGATCCCACCACGGGTCCGTTTGATCTTGGCGAGTTGGGTGGCCTGGCGGTCGGTGAGGTCCTCTGGGTTCTTCAACAGTGCCCATCGCGAGCCCTTGAAGTCGCGCGCCCAGCGGTCATCGGGCAGACCGCGAAGGGTCTGCCACAGGTCGCGGCGGACTTCGTCGAGGGCGTCACCGACGATCTTCACGACATGGAAGGGATCGGCGCAGATCACCGCGTTCGGGGCGTGACCTTCGGTGGTCACGGACTTGATGTAGGCGGGGCCGAGATCCAACGAGACCGCCTCGATCGCAGCGCTGCGTTGGGGTCCGAGTTCGGTGAAGAACTCATCGAGGGTCTTGGAGTCGCGGCCTTGAGCACCCCAGATCACCACCCCGCGGTCGTGATCGACCACGAGAGTCAGGTACTTGTGATGTTTGCGCCAGGAGATCTCATCGACGCCGATACGAAACAGCCCATCGAGGCGCCCCGGGTCCAACTCGGCTGCGACGACCCGGGCACAGGCCCGCCCGACGGTGCGCCAGCTCACCCGACACAACCTGGCGACCGCGCTCTTGTCCATCCGGGTCGCCAACCAAGCGAGGAGATCGTCGAAGTCGCGGGTCAGGTGAGCACCGGGCCGGGCGAAGGCGACCGCCTCGACCACGATGCCGTGGGCAGGGCAGCGAAGACGACGCAGGGTCGCTTGGACCTCGACCCGCCACACGCCCAAGTCCAGGTGCCGCCACCTCGACGGGCACGCCCGGATGTCGTAACGGAACCGGGTCTTGTGGCCGCAATGCGGGCACTCGAGACGGCGGCGACGCAACGCCACGACCACGGTGATCGCGTTCACCCCGAAGGTCACATCGGTGACATTCACCCCTTCGAGACGCAACAGACGCTTGAATGCAGTAGTGACGCGCACGGGTACGGGACCTCCCAGAGTGAGATGGCTTTGACACCTCGAACTCTGGTCTCAACCCGTGCGCGTCACGCGGACCCCCGGCTACCTGCTCTCAGCCAGTCACCCCAAGCCCTCCCGCCGATCACCCACCCACACCAGGGTCAGGAGAGCC
>JBKEAI010000012.1:0-13517 GCA_047972145.1 Microthrixaceae bacterium | reverse complement strand
AGAGCTCTGGGAGCACTACTCGCGCAAGGCCTTGGATCCGACGCAACGGCTTGCGGTCGAGGTGATGATGGCCGAGACACCTTCGGGCAAGTGGGCCGCGGCGACAACGGGCCGTGAGATGCCTCGTCAAAACGGCAAGGGCGACGAGGTCGAGGTTGTCGAGTTGTGGGGTCTGGTCGAACGCGCAGAACCCATCCTGCACACCGTGCATGACGCGGTTCTGCTCGCGTCGCAAACCCAGCAGCGGATGCTGGCGGTGCTGGAGACCCCCGACCTTCGAGGTCGCATCAAGCGCAAGTGGCAGGGCACCGGTCAGCAGATGATCGAGATGCGCAACGGCGGGATCATCTGGTATCGCACTCGCACCGGCGGCGGCGGTCGGGGCGTGGACGATATCGCGCGGCTGGTGATCGACTAGGCGCAGCACGCGACCGAGGAGCATCTGGCGGCGGTTACACCCACGCTCCTGGCGAACGCGAACCCGCAGATGAATGCGCTTGGCACGAGCGGGCTCACGAACCGTTCGGATTGGTGGTGGTCGATCCGCCGTCGGGCATTGCTGGCTGACCCTGGAGCGTTCGGCTATGTCGGCCACACCGCCGAACAGCTCAGCATCGACGAACGCGGCCGAGTTGTTCAGGCGGCGGTTGACGCAACCGATCGCAGCCTTTGGCCCTCGATCAATCCTGCGGTTTATTGGGGCAGAGGCCAGGGGATGGAGTTCCTGGAGGAACAGCTCCTGCGTCTCGGTGAGGCGTCCTTCGCCCGCGAACACCTCGGCGTGTGGGATCCCCCGGCGGATGGATCGGCAATCGGCCCGATCGACCTGGATCGTTGGATCGAACTCGCCGATGTTGAGTCGATGCGGCCATCACCGGTGGCGCTCGCGGTGTCGGTGTCCCAGGATCGCCAATGGGCCCACATCGGACTCGCCGGGAAGCGCGGCGATGGTCGCACTCATCTTCAGGTTGTTCGTTCAGGCCGAGGAACACATTGGGTCGCGGATGCCGTGGATGAGATCCGCGAGGCCCATGACCCGGTTGCTGTGGCAGTGAATCCGGGGTCCCCCGCGGGAGCATTGATTCCCGCGTTGGGTGATGTGGAGCAGGTCTCGGGCCGCGAACTGGGGCAAGCGACGGGCATGGTCCTCGACGGGGTTCGTGACGGCACGATTGCCCATCAGGGCCAGCAGGTTTTGGGGATTTCGGTCGAGTCGGCACGACTGCGCGATTCGAGCGGAACTCAGGTGTGGGATCACCGCTGCGATGTTGCGCCGCTTGAGGCGGTGACCTTGGCACTCTTCGCGCTCTCCAAGGTCAAGGCAAAGCAGCGTTCGGGTGTGGTGTGGTGATCGAGGAGGTGGTGTTGTGGGCCTGACTGCCTCTGATGTGGTGCCTCTCGCCATGGACGTGTTGATCCCGAAGTGGCAACACGAACGGGGCAAGCTGAACAGGGTTGACCGGTGGGCACGTTGGGATCACGACAGGCCGGACAGCCCAAAGCAGGCGACGAGTGAATACCGCGAACTTGTCGCCCGCTCGCAGGCACCGTGGGGTGATCTGATCGTCGGTTCCGTCGCCCAGACGCTTTACGTCGAGGGCTACCGGCGCCCCGAAGCCCCTCAGGACTCGACGGGTTGGCGCATCTGGCAAGCCAACGGTATGGACAGCCGCCAGGTCCAGATCCACCGAGCGACACTCGCCTACGGGTCCGCCTATGGCACCTGCTTGCCGGGCCGCACCTTGGCGGGCGAGGTGATGCCCGTGATGCGCGGCGTGTCGCCACGCGACATGCTCGCGGTTTACGACGACCCCGCGGCTGATGAGTGGCCAGTGCACGCGATCCACGTTGCTGTGGTGCGTGACGGGTACCGCGTGCAAGTCTTCGACGACGAAGCGCTGTGGGAGTGGCGGGTCCGATACCTGACTGACAACCCCGGAGACGCGAAGACGCGTCGGGAGCATGGGGCAGGGGTGTGTCCAGTGGTGCGCTACACCAATCGGCTCGACTTGGAGGGGCGCACCTCAGGTGAGATTGAGCCGTTCATTCCATTGCTCGGCAAGATCGACCAGACCAGCTTCGACCGGCTTGTCGTGCAGCGGTTCGCATCGTGGGTGGTGCGCACGATCACCGGGATGAGCGTCTCGGAGACCACGAAGGCGACCGGAGAGACGGCCGCAGCGGTCAAGCAGCGGTTGTCGGTGGAGGGGATTCTTGTCGCCGAGGACCCCGACACGCAGTTTGGGTCACTGCCGGCGACGCAATTGAACGGGTTCATCGAGGCGCATGACTCGGACTTGCGGACGCTCTCGGCCGTGTCACAGACCCCGGCGTTCGAGCTGCTCGGTCAGATGGCGAACCTCTCCGCAGAGGCGCTCGCCGCCGCCAAGGCATCACAGACGGCGAAGTCCGATGAACGCAAGCACACCCTCGGGGAAGAACATGAGCGGTTGATCCGCCTCGGATGCCACATGGCTGGTGACGTTGATGGAGCCTCCGATTTTGCGGCTCAGGTGCGGTGGGCGGACACGTCGATTCGTTCGCTTGCTCAGGCATCCGACGCGCTTGGCAAGTTGGCCCAGATGCTCGGGGTTCCTGTCGAGGTGCTCTGGCCGAAGATCCCCGGGTTCACGCAACAGGACGTCGACGAGGCACGCGGCATCGCCGCTCAAGGTGGAGGCATCGGCGACCTACTCCGCGAACTGCAGGCGGGTCAGACCACCGTTGAGGACCCGATCGGGGTCTGAGGTTGGCTTCCTCGCCTGCGGCAGCGCAACTCACCGAAGCCCATCGACTCGCACAGGCCCGCCTCGGGGCTTCCACGGTGGCACAGTTGCTCGATGCGTGGTCGATCCTCGACCCCGCGTCGCTCGACGAATCCACAGTGCGCTGGCTGCGCGTGGCGATACCGATCGTCGAGCGTCAACGCACCAGGTCGGCACTGCTCGCAGCCAACTACGCGCGGACTTTCCGCGCGATGGAACTCGGAACACTCGCGGGGGCCCCGTCCGTGCCGATTGCGCTCGGTGACCCAGCAGCAATCGCAACATCGCTGACCGTGACCGGGCCGGTGAAGGTGAAACAAGCGCTGGCAGCGGGACGGACCCAGGCGATGGCGATGGACATGGGTGCTGCTCAGTCGGCCTCAGCAGGAATGCGCCAGGCGATGGCCGGGGGTCGTCAGCAGGTCACCGAGATGGTGCGTCAGGATCCTCGATCATCGGGCTATGCGCGGGTGACCTCGGGTAATGCCTGCGCATTCTGCGTGACCCTCTCTGCTCGCGGAGCGGTGTACGGCCGAGACGGCGCGGACTTCCAGGCGCACGACCACTGCTCATGCGCCGCAGAACCCACCTATCGCTCCGACGCGGCGTTACCCCCCTCAGTGCGGCGCAACAGCGAGATCTACACCGCTGCACAACTGGACCCGGACACCACGGGCGACCAGATCAACCAGGTGCGCCAGCTTCTCGCTCGCTCGTAGATCGCCGACCTCCGCGATGGATGGTCGAACAAGCAAGGAGGCCGCGATGGCCGAACAAGAAACCCCTCCAGTCAAATCAGATCCCGCGACGGGTGACGACAAGGACGCCACCACCGATCCGCCGGCAACCGACAGCCTCGGAGACTCGGGCAAGAAGGCTATAGACGCCGAACGCAAGGCACGGCGCGACGCCGAACGCCGAGCGAAAGACGTCGAGGCGAAGCTCAAGGAGATCGAGGATCGCGACAAGTCCGACTCGGAGAAGCTCGCCGAGAAGCTCACGGCCGCCGAGAAGCGAGCCGATGACGCCGAACGACGTGCACTGCGTTCCGAGGTGGCCCACGAAAAGGGGCTCTCTGCCGCGCAGGCGAAGCGCCTGAGTGGCGACACGCGCGAGGACCTGGAAGCTGACGCCGACGAACTCCTCGAGGTGTTCCAGCCCACCGGAGGCGCGACGCCTCCACCGTCGAATCGACCAAGCCCGGATTTGCGGGGTGGGTCCGATCCGACAGACACGGACGACGGCAAGGTCGATCCGGCCAAGCTCGCCGACTTGATTCCTCGGCCCTGAACAACTCCGCCCCGGCCCGGTCCATGACGGTCGATAGCGGTCAAACCCAACACCCCCTCAGGAGGTAGCTGTCATGGCAAACGATTTCATCAAGGCCGAGAAGGTCGTAGCGACACTGCTCGGCGCACTCCAGCGTGAACTAGTGCTCGGATCGGTGGTCTGGGTCGACCCGGCCGTCGACTTCACGGGTGCAAAGGGTGACGCCGTCACCATCCGCATCCCCGCGGTCACCTCCGCGCGAAGCCGTGGCCTGCGTTCCGGCGCAACTCGCACACGTGACTCGCTGAACGAGGGCAAAGTCGTCGTCACTCTCGACAACAACCTCTACAAGGACATCGAGATCACAGACGCGGAGATGACTCTCGACATCGAGAACTTCGCCCGCCAGGTGCTCGCTCCCATTGCCTTGGCGATGGCCGAGGGCTATGAGGACGCCATCGCGGATCTGATGGGCGGCGCGACCTACGCGAACAGTGTCGCCTGGTCGGCGGTGGACCCGCACGGCGTGCTCGTCGATGCTGGCGTGGCGCTCGATAACGCTCGGGTGCCCGCGTCGTCCCGCGTGGCTGTGCTCGGCACCAACCTCGCGGCCGACGTGGTCAAGTCCGACCAAGCGCGACGCTACGACTCTGCTGGCGACAGCGCGAGCGCCGCCCTGCGTGACGCGACGGTAGATCGCTTCGGCGGATTCCGCATCGTGAAGTCCACGGCGATAGACCCCGACATGGGCTACGCGTTCCACAGGACGGCGTACGCGCTCACCTCGAAGGTGCCCGTGAAGCCCGACGGTGTCGCCTGGGGAACCACGATGGCGCACAACGGCTTCGCGATGCGAGCGATCCGCCAGTTCGATCCCTCGCCCGATGAGTGGAAGGACATCCTCGGCTTCGACGCCTTCGTCGGTGCCGATGTCGTGCAGGACCACGGCACTGTGACAGGTGGCGTGTTCACCCCCGCTGAGGACCCCGACAACGACACCAACACCGACCTGGTGTTCGTGCGCGCCGTCGAGATCGACGGGACTCCCTGATCATGGCTGATGTTGCGCTCGCGGCGCTCACCGACCTATCCGCCCGAGGGGTGAATGTGTCGGACGCGTCGCGGGCGCAAGCGGCCATCGAAGACGTCTCCAATCTGATCCACCACTACACCTCGAATGCGTGGATCGACGCGGACACCGGTGAGCTCGTGGACTCGATTCCCGGAGTTGTCCGAACCATCTGCTGCAACGCTGCGCAGCGCGTTCTGCGCAACCCACTCGGAGTCACCCAGCAGAGCGAATCCGCTGGCCCATTCTCCCAGGGTGTGCAGTTCGCGGACTCGTCGTCTGATGCCTATCTGCGTGCTCACGAGATCACCCAACTGCGAACCGCGGCAGGGGTCTCTGGCGGATTGGCCGTGATTGAAACCACACGAGGCCCTTTGGAGACACCAGAGGTGTTCACGCCGGAGGAACGCGCATACGACCAGGGTGGATGAGGTGGACTTCCCTCATTCGGTGACGGTGACGGTCCGTCGCCCATCCAAGGACGCTTACGGCGACGTGACGACTTCGGCCCCCTGGATGATCGCCGGGTGTGCCGTGGCACCCACCGCGGCGGCATCAGTGACCGACGAACCCGGGCGACTCGGTGACACATCGCGCTGGACGCTGTTCGCTCCGATTGGCTCCGACCTGGAAGCGAACGACGTGGTGACCGTCGCCGATGAGGACTGGCGCGTCGAGGGCAACCCGGGCGAGTGGCGGTCTCCGTTCACTGGCTGGGAACCAGGCATGGTTGCCGAGTTGGCAAGGGGGGACGGATGACGGTCCGATTCACTCGCGATTCCAAGGGGATCGAGCAGATCCTCAAGTCACCCGAGGTTGCGGCCGTGATCGGTGACCTCGCTGAGGAAGTCGCCAACAACGTCCAGACCCGCGCTGGAGTGAACGCCATCGTGGATGTGAACGAATACACCACCGACCGTGCCGCCGCCTCGGTGCTACTCGCTGGCCGTGCGGCTGCCGCACGGCAAGCCAAAGAGGGCATCCTCACCAGCGCCGCCGCGCAAGCCGGCCTCGAGGTGCGCAGCCGGTGAAAGTCGTTGTCGACTGGCCAGACGTCGAGCGACTCATTGTCGACCTCATCGACGGGTTCGATATCGCGGACTCAGTCGGTATCGGAGTGCCGAAGGGTTGGACCCCCGGCGCTGGCGTGCACGCCCAAGTAGCTCTCGATGGCACCACCACGATCATCGCGTCAGTCATGCAGCGCCACACCGTGCGAGTGACCGTGTGGGCGGATCAGCCCACCACAGCGAAGCTCAGTGCAGCCCGGCTGCAAGGCCATCTGCACGCACACCCAGGCGGGGACGGCATCACGGCGATCAAGCCGCTGACCGGCTCCCTGCCAGCACGCGACCCAGACACCGGCGCAGAACTGGCGTCGTTCACCGTTGCTGTCGTCGTGCGTTCCACGCCCTGACTTCACCCGAAGTCGATTTCGCAAGTTCCCTAGCGTGCGGACCTCGCGCGCCCAACCACAAGGAGGACCGGCATGGCCGGGAACCCAGACAATGCCAGCATCTGGGCGGACGCAGACGTCTATGTCGGCGACACCGATGCAACCGATCCAGCCGACATCGACACTGCGTTCGGCGCGACCTGGGACCTTGTCGGTCTCCTGAACGGGGACGCCGGGTTCACAGACGCGATCGAAGAGGACGTCCAGGATCACTACGGGTGGGGCGTCCATGTCAGAACGTCGCGTCGCAACTTCAAGTTGACCCGCGGGTTCACTGTCATCGAGGACAACGATGTGACCCGGGAGCTTCTGTGGCCGGGGTCAACCGCCGCGAAGCTGTACCAGCCGCGGCCACAGCGCATCAAGATCGCGTTCGAGACCCGGGATGGTGCCAAGAAGCTGCGTTACATCTCAGCCTTCGAGGCGGAAGTCGGCTGGGACGGCGACATCAACTGGAGTGAGGCGGAGCTAACCGCCTTCCCGCTGATCGCCACGATCTACCCCGATGTGAGCGACACGAACGCCTTGGGTGGCGCACTGCTGTGGAACCGCCAGGTCAGCGCATGAGTGGTGGCGATGCCACCCAACACGAGGTGACCGGCGCTCCGGTCGTCGTGGAGTGGGAGGGACTCACCCTTGAACTCCCACCCACCCCCGACGATTGGGATCCCGACACACTCGAAGCGTTCGAGACCGGCAAGGCCATGTCCGCGATCCGATCGCTGCTGGGGTCCGACACCTACGAGTCGTCGCGCAAGGCGTGGGCGAAGGCCAACGGCCACAAAATGACCGTCGGCGACCTCGGTCGGCTGATGGAGGTCATCGCCGAGGCGTACGGCTTCGACACGGCGGGGGAATAGGCAGCCTCCTCCGGCTACTGCGGGAGTACCCGGGTGCGGTGGAGGCGGACCTACAGCGGTACTACGCCGTCGACATACGCGACCGGTGGCTCCGCAACGACGCGGGCGTGTCCATGCTCCCGCTGCGCCGAATGTGGGTGCTGATCTCCCACATTCCGGCCGATGCGGCAACGGCTGACGCCCTGCGCAAGCAACCGGCATGGTCGATCGAGGCCCACCTGCTCGATGACCTGCGGATAGTGCTCACCAGCACCGAGAAGAAGGCCGCGAAGCCTCATCCTGACCGGCCGCGACCAGCCGCTTCTCGACCAGATCCAGCGAAGGTCGCCGATGCTCGCCGGCGGCGCGCGGCTCGTCACCGCCAGTTCGCGGAGCAAGCACAGGCAGAAGGAGGTGACGGATAGTGGCTACAGCCTCCGTGGGTTACGCGACGCTCCAGATCATCCCGTCGATGCAGGGTGTCGATGCGGCCATCACCAAGAGCCTCGCCGGGTCCAGCGCGGCTACCGCGGCGGGTGCTTCGCTCGGCAAGGACGTCGAGAAGGGCATCGGTGCGAAGTCGATCGGGCAGAACTCCGGCAAAGCACTCGCGGTTGGTATTGGCGCGACGTTCGCCGCGGGCCTCGGTGCGTTCAAACTCGGCGAGACCTTCGATGCCGCGTTCGATGAGATCCGCGTCGGGACGGGCGCGACGGGGACGGCTCTCGAAGGACTCCAGGACGATTTTCGTGCCGTGTTCAAGGCGGTGCCCGCGGGCGCAGCCGACGTGGGCACAGCGATTGCTGATCTGAACACCCGGCTCGGGCGGACCGGCGAGCCGTTGCAGTTCCTCGCGGAGCAGTTCCTCGATCTCTCACGGATCACCGGCACCGATCTGGCCAGCAACATCGAGCAGGTCACGCGTGTGTTTGGAGACTGGAACATCGCCGGCGCTGAGCAAGCGATCGCTATGGACAAGCTGTACCGCGCGGCGCAGGCGTCAGGGATCGGTCTCGATCAGTTGCAGACCTCGGTGGTCCAGTTCGGTGCGCCGCTGCGCAATCTCGGGTTTGGTTTTGACGAGGCGGTCAGCCTGCTTGCCCAGTTCGACAAGGCGGGTGTCAATACCGAGACGGCATTCGCCGGGCTCAAGGTTGGGGTCGGCACTCTCGCTAAAGCCGGCGAGGATGTGCCGACAACGTTCCGGCGCATTGTCGATGAGATCACGGCACTCGGGCCCGGATCAGAGGCGACCGCGAAGGCGATCCAACTGTTCGGCCAGCGCGCTGGCCCTGACCTCGCGGATGCGATCGCTGGCGGCAAGTTCGAGATCGACGCAATGGTCGATGCGGTCACGAACGGCTCTGACACGATCAGTACCGCCGCGGCTGACACCGAGGACTTCGCCGAGAAGTGGAAGCGCCTGGTCAACGGCGTACTTGTCGCCTTAGAGCCCGCGGCCTCTGCTGTGTTCGAGGGCATCGGGGCTGCCGTCGAGGGGCTGACTCCCTTCATCACGTCCGTCTCCGAGAAGTTCGCTGTGTTCGTCGATTTTCTCAAGCGCAACCCCGGTGTCGCCAAGGGGCTTGCCATCGGCCTTGCTGCCATCGCAACCGCCCTCGGGGGGATCGCAGTCGCAGCAAAGGTCATCGGGATCATCAAAGGCCTTGGTGCCGCGTTCACTGCGGTACGTACCGCTGTGCTCGCGTTCAACACGGCGCTGCTGGCGAACCCGATCTTCTTGATCATCGCGGGCATCGTTGCCCTCGGGGTGGCGATCTTCGCGGCCTACAAGCGATTCGAGGGGTTCCGCAAAGTCGTTGACGCGGTCGGTCGATTCCTGCGGGACTCGTTCCTCAAGGTCCTTGACTTTGTGAAGAACTGGTGGGCCACGAACGGCCCAAAGGTCATTGCAACCGCGAAGGCGATGTGGGAGGGCATCAAGACGGGGGCACAAGCGGCGTGGCGCGTGATTCAGCGCGTCGCCAAGTTCCTTGCCGGAGTGTTCACCAACGTCGTAATCCCAGCGTTCAACGCCGCGTGGAAGGCCATCCAGGGCATCTGGAATGCGATTTCAGCGGTGATCGTGTGGGCGTGGCAGAACGTCATCCAACCGGTGATCGAGGGCATCGGTTGGTACATCACCAACATCGCCATCCCGCAGTGGGAGCTCCTGTGGAAGGGCATCCAAGCCGCGTGGAACGTGATCAGCGAGGTGATTGGGTTCGCGTGGCGCAACGTCATCCAGCCGTTGTTCGATGCCATCGGTTGGTACATCGCCAACGTGGCGTTGCCGTTCTGGGAAACGCTGTGGAAGGGCATCCAAGCCGCGTGGAATGTGATCACCGAGGTCGCGGTGTGGGCGTGGCAGAACGTCCTCCAGCCGTTGTTCGATGCGATCGCGGCAGTCATTACCAACGTGGTGCTACCCGTGTGGGACGTGTTGTGGAAGGGCATCCAAGCCGCGTGGAACGTGATCACCGAGGTCGCGGTGTGGGCATGGCAGAACGTGCTCCACCCCATCTTTCAGGCCGTGGGTGGGTTCATCACAGATACCCTGATCCCAGCGTTCGAGCGCGGCCGCGACATCATCACAAAGGCCTGGGACCTCATCGGCAAGGCCGTGAGCTTCGCATGGGAGAACGTCATCAAGCCCGTGTGGGAGGCGCTGCGCTCCGGCATCGAAGCGGTGGCGACCTTCATCGGTGACCGCATCGACGACATCATCGGGTTCTTTCAGAGTGTCGGTGGCCGCATCGGTGACGCGTTCTCCACGATCGCAGATGTCATCCGTGAACCCTTGCGTTCTGCGTTCAACTTCGTGGTGAAGGCGTGGAACAACACCATCGGCAAGCTGTCCTTCTCGATCCCCGATATTCCGGGGCTGCCGGGTCGTGGAACAAAGATCGAGATGCCCAGGCTGAGGGAGTTTCACACCGGCGGGCTGGTGCCTGGAAGGCCGGGTGAGGAGGTGCTCATCAAGGCGCTCGCGGGTGAGCGGGTGTTGAGCCCGGCGCAAACCCGAGCGCTTGACTCCGGGCCTGGTCGTGAGGGTGACACGTTCGTCGTCAACCAGGAGAACCACGGCACCGACCCCAACGACACGGCCCGGCGCACCATCGACGCGATCAAGGCAATGACCGCGCAACGTCAGTTCATCGGTGCAGCGTGAGTCTGCCGCTGCTGAACGATGACCGGCTCAAGATCGCCGGCAGTGACCTGATCACGCACGGATCCACGATCCTGAACGTGTTCGAGTTGGAACAGCCCGACGCGCCGCGCATCCGCAACACAGAAGTGTCGGGGCTTGATCGCGGCCGACCTGAGGTGCCGGCGATGGATCCTCGCACAGTCACTCTTGCTGGCCACATTGTCGGTGAGGTCGACCTGGCGATGCCGACCGCGGCAGCACACTCCGACCCCAAGATCGGGGTGCGCACCAACTGGCGGTCGATCGAGGCGATCTTCGCGGCGCAGTTCTCCGCAGCAACCCTCGTGGCGCAGTGGCAGCGACGCACCGCGACCGGCTGGGACACCTTCACTGCCGATGTGCAGGTGGCCAATTGGCAGGTCACCTCGGCGTGGCCAACAGACCTCGCGTACTCGGTCGAGGTGACCCGGTTCAGTGATTGGACCGCGGTGTAGTGGCACAGATCTTCGTTGAGTTGTGGAACGCCGCGAACAGCTCCAAGATCGCGAATGTCTCCACCGATGGCACCACGCATCATGGCGTGCTCTCGTGCTCGGTGGCATCGAGGCGCATGGCGGTTGCACAGGCTCAATTGGTGGTGCGCCGCGACCACCCACAAGTTGCGAACCTTGTGCGAGGCAATCACCTGCGCTGGTTCATCGGTGGTGTACACGCCCACACCACACGCATCATCAGCACGACCGATACGCGGGTGTCCCCGAGTGGGCCATCGGGTGAAGTACTCACGATCCTCTCGGAGTCCCACGCGCAGATCCTCAGCGAAGGTGTGGTGCGACCCTATGGCGGCGAGAACTTCCGCCCAACCTCGCAATCTCGGAGCTTCGGCGCTCATGCACCGGAGACCCCCACCACATCATGGCCAGCGGCGGTGTTGCAATACTCCGGCGTCGCGTCCCCCATTGCTGGGGTCCCCGGTTTCGAGCCGTGGGTGTCTCCCGATGGCCACCCCGGCCCCCTCGATGAGCCCGATTGGATCGCCGCCGAGGATGCACCAGCGTCGACGCCGGGTATCTACCCGCTGCGCTTCACGTTCACGAATCCGGCCACGCAGGACTTGTGGATCTGCGCGTCGTCAGATGACGGGTGCCGCGTGTTCATGGATGGCTCACAACTGATTGATTGGACAGTGCGCTACCCGGGAGAAGGGTCGTTCCGCTCGCTGTGGCGCAACATCGTCCGTGGTGCCACGGCCGGTGACCACGAGATCTCGATCGAGTTGGAGGTGCTGCCAGGCACCCCGTCAGGGCCTCGCCGCGGGATGGCCACCGTGTCCATTCACAAGTTGCCACCGGCGGGGACGATCCTGGGGCCGAGCACTTACATCGCTGGCACGTCGACCGCCTGGAAGTGCCGGACAACGCCAGGTGACTTCCCCGCGTGCAATCCACATCAGGCCTTTGACGCCCTCCTCGATGACGCGCAGGCAGTGGACATGTGTGATGGGGTCACGTTGTCATCGACAGCGTCAGTCGACGCGAACTCCAACGCATGGAACACCGAGGTGCCCGCCGCGTTGGCAGTCGGATCGAAACTCTCGTCGGTGCTCGACGGCTGGCGCGACGGCGGAGCTGTCGAGTGGAAGATGGACAAGGCGTCGCAGGTGCTGCGCTTGTACCGCCCCGGTGGGCTCGGGTCCGCGTCCTCGGCGGTATTCACCGACGCAGTGGACCTCGACGAGGACGCCACCACCACCGATGGCAACATCATCAACACGCTGCTCGTGCAGACCGAAGATGGCTGGGAACTAACGCAACGGGCAGCGTCGGTATCCACCCACGGCGCGGTGGGTGACACGCTCAATCTCTCTGGAGCATCCTCGCCAGCGACACGCGCCAGTGCGGTTGACGCGTTCTTCGACCTCGAGGCCACCCCGAAAACCTCGAGAACGGTTGCGGTCAAGCCCGCGACTGCGGCCGATCTGCCTGGTGCCTTCGACGCGGGGGACACGGTCACCGTTGATGGCGCCGAGGTGCGAGTGGAAATGTGGTCGGCCTCACAGAGCGGCAACGGATTGGCGACGTTCGCATTGGAACTCGTCACCTCAACTCAGATCGCCGCTGAGCGAGACCAACTCCGGTTGGACATGGCTGCGGCCGGAACCGCTGGCGGACGCTCGGCGGTGGCCACGATCTGGCAGCCCGCCGGCGATCTGCCATCGGGCAAGTTGGAGCGCCGCGATTTCCCAGTGTTCTCCCCGGATGATGATCCCGTGACCTTGGCTCAGGTCACGGGCACCCAGAAGGAGATCCGCAACGGTGATGGCCCTCGCCGTGTGACGCTTTTCGAGGTGAAGGGCCTCTGGACCCCCGCGGGTGACAGGCCCTACGTCTCGGGGACATCTGGCCCCAGGGTTCCTCGCACGAACTATGTCGCAGCAGTGCAGCGCAACGGCACGAACATCGCGGTGATCACTCTCACCCCTGACGATTTCGAGTCGATCGCGCTGATCGAGGACGGCCTGTTCTCCGAAACCGACTACTTCCGCTGCGCGGGGTTCGGAGGGGTCGGATTGAGTGATGTTGTCATGTCGACCACGGCGGTGGAGGCGATCTGATGCCACGTCCTCACCAAGTGCAGGTGTATCGCGACTCCGAGGGTCGCTGGCGGTGGCGTCGTCGCGCGGGGAACTACCAGGTGGTCGCCGCGTCGGAGCAGGGTCATCGCCACCGCTGGTACATGATCCGTAAAGCGCGTCGCCAGAACCGGGGAGTCGAGGTTGTGGTGATCGACGGGGATCTCTGATGGTTTGGCGTCTTGCTCCCGCGTTGTCGACGTTGTTCGCCCAGGTCAACGCGGTGGCCCCGCACCGCTCACGTGCATCTGATGGCACGATCGGTGACGCGGCGCATTCGGCGCGCACCTCGGACCACAACCCTGATGACGGGTGGGTGGACGGGGCCGATCTCAC
>JBKEAI010000239.1:0-20060 GCA_047972145.1 Microthrixaceae bacterium | reverse complement strand
GGCCACGCTGCCGGTCATGCCCGTGGGTCACATGTGGTGGTACACGGCGGCATTCAGAGCTCGGCTTCGGCCTCGGCCAGCCAGTCGCGCTTGACCGCACGCCACGCTTCGTCGTCGTGGCCGCGGCGCCAATACGGCGAGGCCGACATGTCGCTCTTGTCCATGCCCCTGGCGGTCACCAGGAACTTCTTGGCAGCCCGCGTCTCGCCGGCCTCCCCGTGGATGAACACGTCGGGGGTCCCGGGCAGCGCCCCGAACGCCTCTGCCACAGCGATCTCCAGTGCTGCGTTGAAGTCCCGGGGCGAAGTCACCTGGCGGTGCACCCAGTCGATGCGGACCTCACCAGGGGACTCGAGGGGGATCTCGTGTTCGGGATCGTCGACGACGACCACCACCATCGCGGTCTTGCCGGCGGGGACCGCCTCGAGCGAGGCAGCGATCGCAGGCAGCGCGCTCTCGTCGCCCGCCATCAGGTACCAGTCGGTATCGGGATCCGGGGCGTACCCGCCACTCGGGCCCACGAACTGCAACAGATCGCCCGGTGCGGCTGAGATCGCCCAAGGTCCTGCGACGCCCTCGTCGCCGTGCACCACGAAGTCGAGCGTGACCTGGCGGGTGGTGGGGTCCCAGGAGCGGATCGTGTAGCGCCGACCGATCGGGTGGTGTTCGCCCTCACGCGCCGCCTCGACGTCGAAGGGCACTTCATAAGGTGCTCCCTCGGGCGGGAACTGGACGTTGACGTACTGGTCGGTGAACGCAGTCGGCTCGAAGGTTGCCAGGCCCTCACCGCCGAGGCGCACCCGGACCATGCGGGGGGTCAACCAGGTGGTGTCGAGCACCTCGCCGTACTGCGGTGCGGTGGACTGCGGTGTTGGGGTCATGGGTCGAACTCCTCCAGATCATCGAGGACCTGGTCCGCAGCGACCCCGACGAGTTCGCAGGACCGTACAACGGGATCCACACCGGTACGAACCGATTCGTTGTGGAACTTTGTTCCCCAACCCCCGCCCTCAGCGACCTCTCCCGCATCCGACATCCGGCATCCGGCATCCGACATCCGACATCCGACATCGGACCAGGCGTTGCTGCTATACCGGCAGGGGTCGGTGCCCGGGAGAGTCGGCGCGCCCGATGACCTCGACCTGAACTGGAGCCGCAGCCCATGAGCGACACCCCCCAAGGCGAAGGTTGGTGGCAGGCCTCCGACGGCAAGTACTACCCGCCGGAGTCCGCACCGACAGCCCAGCAACCCGCTCAGACCCCGCCGCCGTTCAGCGGGGCACCCGCTGAGGGTGCTGGAACACAGCCCCCCGGAACCCCACCTGCACCTGGCCAGGCTGGAACACCACCCGGGGCCCCACCTGCACCTGGCCAGGCTGGAACACAGCCACCAGGAGCCCCACCTGCACCTGGCCATGCCGCACCTGGCCATGCCGCGGGTCAAGTCCCTCCGGGTCAGGTTCCCCCGGGCGTGGCGGGAGGCGCTGCGGTTGGTGCCCAGATGCCTCCCGAAGAGGACGAGAAAAAGGGCAAGGGCAAGCTGATCGCAGTTCTAGTGGTGCTGTTGTTGCTGGTTGCGGGCGGCATAGGTGCCTGGCTGGTCTTCGGTGGTGGCGACGACGACGATTCGGAACAAGCCGACTCCGATCCCAGTCCAGACGATGCCGATTCCGCCGGCGGCGATGCCACCGGCGAGCTCACCGACGACGGGCCGATCGAGTTCGACACCGAGTACACGGTGCGCCTCGAAGGCGAGCGCATCGAGGCCCGCTTCACCCTCGATGCCCCCGACTCGGCGATCATGACCCTCGAGGTGTCGAGCCTGCGCGAGAGCACCCAGTCGCTGCGTACGTTGTTGGAGACCCCCGCGGCCGGTCGCTTCGTCGACATCTCGGTCGCACCAGGCGAAGAGGAGTCTGAGGTCGTGATCCTCGACTCCCAGGGCGGCGACACCTTCGAGCTGTACTTCTCGGGCACAGCGGAGTTCACCTTCCGGGTCGGGCTCGACATGCAGGACGACGCCGGACAGGGCGCGGATGCCGGGGCCGAGCTCACCGAGGCCTTCGAAGTGTCCCCGGGATCCGTGGCAGGCCTGCTCGGTGGGGAGGACGTCGGCGACATGTACACCACAGCGGTCAAGTCGGGCACGGAGTTGACCTTCGCCGCGTCGGCTCCGGCCGAGGCGGCGCGCCGGGTCCGCTTCGTCGTGGAGATCGGTGGCTCCCGGGTGTTCGACCTCAACATCGAGCCAGGCGGACGCGACGAAGCGTCAATGCTCCTCGCAAGTACCGACTCCGGTGAGGTAGAGGTGTCGGTGAGCGGCAGCGACCCGTATGAGTTCACCGTCGGCTTCGTCGAGGTCAACGATGGAGGAGTGCCGGGCGACGCTCCCGAGGAGTTGGCCGATGCCCGAACGGTCGACATCGCGAGCCCGGTGACGGGCTCGGTGGGTGACTGGGACGAGGGCGACACCTACACCTTCACCGCCCCCGGACCCACGTTCAACGTGACCATCTCCTCGGAGGCGACCAGCGACCGGAGCGTCCGTGTGGTCATCGAGGACGCCCAGGGTCGGCGGCAGCTCGACACGAGCGCCCAGCCCGGCACCGAGGTCGCCGAGGCGGTCGAGGCCGATGCCGGTGGTGAGTTCCGGATGTACGTCACCGGTGGGCGTGCGGAGTACTCGGTCACCTTCGGGTGAGCGGCGTGCCCGGAGTCGGTGTTGGGGTCGGGGTTGGTGATGGCGGCGGGGTCGGTGCCGGCGTCCCCGTGGCCGTTCACCTCGGTGCAGACGACCTGCCCTTCGTGGACATCGGCGAGGGCAACAAGCTCAAGGTCATCCAGGTGGACCGCGCCGAGGGGCTCTGGATCGTCGAGAACGTCTTCCACGCCGGCTACGTGGTGCAGACACACCGCCACACCGGCCCGGTGTACGCCTACACGACCAGCGGTGCGTGGAAGTACCAGGAGTACGACTACGTGAACCGGGCGGGGTCGTTCCTGTTCGAACCGGCCGGATCGGTTCACACGCTCGAGAGCGTGGAGGACGACACCCGGGTGTGGTTCCAGATGTACGGCGTGAACCTCAACCTCGACGCGCAGGGCAACATCGAGAGCGTCTTCGACGGCCCGGGCACCCTCGAGGCGTACATGGCGCTCGCAGAGGCAGAGGGCTTCGATCCGCCGCGGGTTCTGGTGTCCTGAGTCGGATTCGGGCCGGATGGCCCATGGCGCGCGTGGGTGACCGGCAGGACCATGTGTAGCCACCCGAATGCGTAGGGGCCCCGCCGGCCCTGTTGGAGACCGAAAGTGCCCACCGCTGCCCCCGAGATCACCGCTCGATCAGACCGGTCCGGGAGCTCCGTCGGGATGTCCGGAGGGTCCGAGCCGTGGTGCACCAGGCCGCAACGATCCCCTCGGTTCGGTGACCGATCCCCTCGTGGGCGACGACGGCCTCCTCGGTGACGAGGGCCTGCTCGGTGGCAACGGCCCTCTGGGCGGCAACGGTCCACTCGGAGGAGGCGGACCGCTGGGTGGGGGCTTGAGCGGCTGACCGGCTGACCGGCTGACCAGGTCGCCCGCGGGCGGCACAGTGGGGGAGTTGCGCATACGATCGCCCGCATGGGACTCACCGGTGACCGTTCGTTGAACCTCCGCCCCGCGTCGGTGCGCGACCACCGCGAGGCGGCACGCCGGCGGATCCCGCGCCAGCTCTTCGACTACCTCGACGGTGGCGCATACGAGGAACGCACCCTCGCCGCCAACGAGGAGGCGTTCGCAGCGATCCAGCTGCATCAACGGGTCATGCGAGACGTGTCGGAGATCAACCTGTCCACCGAGGTGCTCGGCCGGCAACTGCGGATCCCCGCGATCCTCGCACCGGTCGGTCTGTGCGGGATGTTCGCCCAGCGCGCCGAGGTGGCCGGTGCGCGTGCGGCGGAGCGCTTCGGGGTGCCGTTCTGCGAGTCGACGGTGTCGATCTGTTCCATAGAGGAGGTGGCGAGGGCGACGAACACCCCGCCGTGGTTCCAGCTCTATGTGATGCGCGACCGCTCCTACGCAGAGGACCTGATGGCGCGTGCGCGGGCGGTGGGCACCGACGTGTTGGTGCTCACGGTCGACCTGGCAGTGGTCGGCGAGCGCTACCGCGACGTGCGCAACGGCATGGTGGTACCGGTCGGGCCCGCCGGTCGGGTGGTCAAAGCGCTCGACTTCGCTCTGCACCCGATGTGGGTGCGCGAGGTGGCCCTCGGCGGTAAACCGCACACCTTCGGCAACCTGGAGAAGGCCGTGCCGGGCGCGAGCTCACCCGAGCAGTTCAAGTCGTGGGTCGACTCGCAGTTCGACCCGTCGGTCACCTGGGACGACCTCGCCTGGGTGCGCCAGCACTGGGACGGCAAGATCGTGCTCAAGGGGATCATGGACCCCGAGGACGCCCTGCGGGCCGCGGACGGTGGTGTCGAGGGGATAGTCGTGTCCAACCACGGTGGGCGCCAACTCGACGGGACCCCCGCCACGATCGACGTGTTGCCGTCGGTAGCGGAGGCGGTGGGGGACCGCCTCGATGTGCTCGTCGACGGCGGGGTGCGCAGTGGACTCGACATAGTGCGGGCGCTGTCGCTGGGGGCAAAGGCGGTGCTGATCGGCCGGGCCTGGGCCTGGGCGGTCGCCGGTGGCGGACAGGCCGCTGTCGGCCAGGTGCTCTCCACGCTCGAACACGAGATGCAGGTTGCGATGGGGCTCTGCGGGCGCACCGACGTGGCCGACCTCGACCCGAGCGTGCTGATCGGTGAGAGCCTCCCCGGGGCCTGAGGGAACCGCTGTCACAGGGGCGATCTACGATTCGCTTGTCGTGACCGCCGTCGAATCGCCGCTGCTGCCCGGGCTCGAAGCGCCCGCAGGCTCACCCGCTGAGGGTGGGCGATCCGAGGGTGGGCGATCTGAGGGTGGGCGATGGAGGGCCATGCCCGATGCCCGCAGCGACCTGGTCGACGGCGTCGAGTTCCACCCTGCGGTGGCGGCATGGTTCGAGGGTCGCTTCACCGACGGCCCATCGGCTCCACAGGCGCAGGGCTGGCCGCACCTGTTCGCCGGGCGGTCCACGCTGATCGCAGCGCCGACGGGATCCGGCAAGACGCTCGCCGGGTTCCTAATGTGCATCAACGAGCTCTACCTGCGCCACGCGGCAGGGCTCCCGGTCAGCGGTGCGCGGGTGGCCTACGTGTCGCCACTCAAGGCGCTCGCGGTCGACATAGCGCAGAACCTGGAGGGCCCTCTCGCAGAGATAGCGCAGCTGGCCGGGGAGATGGGCCTCGATGCGCCCGAGCTCACCATCGGTGTTCGCACCGGCGACACCAGCGCGTCGGAGCGTGCCGCGATGGTGCGCACCCCACCCACGTTCGTGGTCACCACCCCCGAATCTCTGTACCTGCTGGTCACAGCCGAGCGCAGCCGCCGCATCCTCGCGGGCATCGAGACGGTGATCGTCGACGAGATCCACGCTCTCGCGCGCGACAAGCGCGGCGCGCACCTCGCGCTCACGCTCGAACGCCTCCAACACGTCTGTGAGCGCCCACCGGTGCGCGTCGGGCTGTCTGCCACCCAACGCCCGATCGACACGATCGCCGAGCTGCTCGTCGGCACCCGGAGGGGCACACGGGGTGAGCCCGCTGTACGAATCGTCGATACCGGCCACCAGCGAGACATGGATCTCGCCCTCGAGCTTCCCGCCGGCGAGCTCGAGGCGGCGATCTCCGCCGCCCAGATGGACAGCGTGCTCGAACGGATCGCGGAGCTCGTGACGACCCGGCGCACCACCCTGGTGTTCGTCAACACCCGACGCCTCGCGGAGCGCCTCGCTCACCAGCTCGGCGAACGCCTGGGTGACGACGTGGTCGCGGCGCACCACGGGAGCCTCAGCCGTGAGCGCCGCCAGCGTACAGAGTCGCGCCTGCGCGCCGGCGACCTGCGGGCCCTGGTCGCCACGGCATCGCTGGAGCTGGGCATAGATGTGGGGCCCGTCGAGCTGGTCTGCCAGATCGGCTCACCGCGTTCGATCGCCACGTTCCTGCAACGCGTCGGGCGTTCCAACCACACCCGGGTCGGCACACCGACGGGGCGACTGTTCCCGCTGACGCGCGACGAGCTCGTCGAGAGCACGGCGCTGATGGCGGCGGTGCGTGCCGGGCGCCTCGACGCGGTGGAGCCCCCGGTAGCGCCCCTCGACATCCTCGCCCAACAGATCGTCGCGGAGACCGCTGCACAGGAGTGGAAGACCGACGATCTCTACGAGCTGGTCCGCACCGCGCACCACTACCGGGATCTGTCGCGCGAGAGCTTCGACGAGGTGCTGGAGCTGGTCAGCAAGGGAGTGATGACAGGTCGCGGCCCGCGCGCCGCGCACGTGCACCACGACGCGGTCAACGGCGAGCTGCGGGGGCGCAAGGGGGCACGGCTCGCCGCGCTCACATCCGGTGGTGCGATCCCGGAGCTGGGCGACTTCCGGGTGGTGATGGAACCCGACGAGACGTTCATCGGCACGGTCAACGAGGACTGGGCCACCGAGTCGATGGCAGGCGACATATTCCTGCTCGGCACCCACTCGTGGCAGATCCGCCAGGTCACAGCCGGCCAGGTGCGCGTCGTCGATGCCGGCGACAAGCCACCGACGATCCCGTTCTGGTTGGGTGAGGCGCCCGCGCGCACAGTCGAACTGTCCGCGGAGGTTTCCCGGCTGAGGGAACACGTCGAGGGACACCTCGCTGCGGCGGATCCCGCGGCCGGGAAGGCCTGGGTGGCCACCGAGGCCGGAGTGGATGCGGCGAGCGCCGCCATGGTCGTCGACTACCTCGCCGCGGGTCGCGCCACCCTCGGGTTGCTGCCCACACAGGACCACCTGGTGCTCGAGCGGTTCTTCGACGAGTCCGGTGGCATGCAACTCGTGGTGCATTCGCCGTGGGGTGGTCGCATCAACCGGGCGATGGGGTACTCGCTGCGCAAGAAGTTCTGCCGCACGTTCAACTTCGAGCTCCAGGCGTCGGCCAACGACGACACGATCGTGATCTCCCTCGGCCCGCACCACAGCTTCCCGCTGAGCGACGTACCCCGGTTCCTCACCCCGGCCACCATCGAGGCCACCCTCACCCAGGCCGTGCTCGACCAGCCGATCTTCCAGTCACGTTGGCGTTGGAACCTCAACAGGGCGCTCATCGTCCCCCGGTTCCGCAGCGGCAAGCGCAACCCCCCGGCGATCCAGCGCATGGAGTCCGACGACCTGATGGCTGCCCTGTTCCCCGGTGCGGCGGCGTGCCAGGAGAACATCACCGGGCCGATCGAGGTGCCCGACCATCCGATCGTCGCGCAGACCGTGCATGACACGCTCACCGAAGGCCTCGATGTGTACGGGCTGATCGAGCTGTGGACCAGGATCGACGCCGGCGAGGTGGAACTGCACTACCGCGACACCACCGAACCGTCGTTGCTCGCCCACGAGATCCTCACCGCCCGGCCCTACGCGTTCCTCGACGACGGCGAGGCCCAGGACCGTCGCACCAACGCGGTGCCGCTGCCCCGCGGAGTTCCCCTCGACCCGGCGGAGATGGGCCGGCTCCAACCCGAGGCGATCGAGGCGGTGCGCGCCGAGGTGGAACCGCACCCCGACTCAGCAGACGAGCTCCACGACCTGCTCTCCGCGCTCGTGGTCACCCGGGCGCGCCCGGGGTGGGCCGAACTGTTCCGCGAGCTCGAGTCGCGTGGGCGCGTGGGGCGGCTGGTCGATGTGGACGGCACCGAACGGTGGCACACCACCGAGGCCGCCCAGGCTGTCGAGGCGATCCGTTCGGGTGAACCGGTCGGAGCGATCCAACCCGAGGACGTCGCCGCCGACATCGTGCGTGGGCACCTCGAACTTCACAGCCCGATCACCCCAACGGGCCTCGAAGCCGTCACCGCGTTGGCCCCGACCAAGGTGGCGATCGGCCTCGCCGCGCTCGAAGCGAGCGGCTTCGCCCTCCAGGGCGAGTTCACCGGCGTCGGCCTGTCTGAGCCCGAATGGTCCTCGCGGCGGTTGCTCACCCGCATGCACAGCTACTCGCGCCAGAACCGCCGGCGTGAGATCCAACCGGTCACCGCCGAACAGCTAGCGAGGTTCTGGCTGCGCTGGCAACACGTCGCGCCGGGTACCCAGCTGAGCGGTCCGGGCGGGTTGGAGACGGTGCTCGGCCAGCTCCAGGGTGCGCCCGTCGCTGTCAGCGCATGGGAACCCGAGGTGCTGCGCGCCAGGGTGAGCGACTACCGCAGCGGTTGGCTCGACGAGATGACCTTGGGCGGCTCGTTGTGCTGGGGGCGTCTCGACCCACCGGTGAACGACTCGGTGCGCTCAGCCTCACCATCGCGTGCGACCCCGGTGTCGTTGGTGTTCCGTGACGACCTCGACTGGTTGGCCGAGGCACTCCACGGCCCCGAAGCACCAGCGGTGCCCGATGTGGGCGCGGTCGCCGAGGTGGTCGAGGCCATCGCTGCGCACGGGGCGCTCTTCGCCGGAGAGATCGCCGAGATCACCGGGCGGATGCCCGGCGAGATAGAAGACGCCCTCTGGGACGGAGTCGCCCGGGGTCTGCTCACCAGCGATGGCTTCGCAGCGGTGCGAGCCCTCGGAAACGGCGACCGCACCGGCCGCCAGCAGCGGGACCGACGGCGCACCCGTGGACCGGGGCTGCGTCAACAGGGCACCAGACGACGGGTCGGCCGCGCGCAGGGGCGTGCTGCCGGTCGCTGGTCGCTGCTGCGCCGACCGGCCCTAGCAGCGCCTGCCGCCACGGCGCCCGCCACCACAGCGGTCGGCACGGCCCCCGACGATCCGATCGTGCGTGAGGACCTCCTGCGTGACGACATTGCCGAGGCATGGGCCGAACAGCTACTCGCACGCTGGGGTGTGGTGTTCTACGACATCGCAGCCCACGAGGGTGCGGCGGTGCGCTGGCGCGACCTGCAATGGGCGCTGCGTCGCATGGAGGACCGGGGCCTGGTGCGCGGCGGACGTTTCGTGAACGGCTTCAGCGGCGAGCAGTTCGCGCTGCCCGAAGCGGTCGACGGCCTCAAGTCGATCCGCCGCACCGAGCCCGACGGGCGGACCGTGACGCTCAACGCGGTCGATCCCCTCAACGTCACCGGGGTGATCCTGGCCGGCGAGCGCACTCCCGCGCGGCGCACCGAGGTGGTCGAGCTCCCTCTCTGAGACACCCCTGCGCGGCAGGCCTGGGGTGTCCGTGCGGGATGCTCGGAGGTGTCAGGCCGGCGTTTGACACCCATCGGGGGTGGTGCAACCGTGGCGCGCATGACAGGGGGCGACCAGCGGTCACCGCAGCCCGTGATCGGCGCGGACCGGCTCGCCTACGTCGATGTGATGCGCACCGTCGCGGTGTTGCGCGTGGTGGTCAACCACGCGCTGCCGTGGCCGTGGCTCAAGTGGTTCGAGTCACTGCCGGTGATGTTCTTCGTGTCGGGCACCCTCGTGGGGCGCAGCCTGCGCAACCGGTCGGTGTGGACGGTGTTCAAGGGACGTTTCTCACGTCTCGCGGCACCCACCGCGCTGTACCTCGCGTTCGCTGCCCTCATGAAACTCACGGGTTGGATGGCCGGCACCACCACACACCTCTGGTACATCTGGACCTTCCTGTTGTTCGTGGCGATGAGCGGGGTCTACCGCTGGTGCATCCGCCGTTCGGTCGTCGTCACGATCCTCGTGCAGGTGGTCGCGATCGTCGTGATGACCTTCGCGGACCTCAACGAGTCGGCGGTCGGCATGGCCTACCAACTCGCCTGGGTGACCGGGATGGTCTGGGCGTCGCGCGACTGCGAGGTGCCCTCGGTGCGCTTCCTGGTCACCACCGTGGTCGGTGGGTTCACCGCCGCGATCGTGTCGGTCTGGTACTGGCTGGGACTGGGGGCGACGATCACACCCGCCGAGCCGGGTGTGATCCTCTCACCGTCGAGCCTCGGGATCTCGATGGCCGGCCTGGGCGCGGCCTGGCTCGCGGTCGGCATGCTGTTGCGGGGCCCCCTCGAGGCCTCCATGCACGTGCGCGGACTCGGACCCTTCATCCGCTACCTCAACAAGCGGCTGTTGACCATCTACCTGTGGCATCTCCCCGCAACGATCATCGCTCGGCAGTGGTCGGTCGACCTCGGTCTCAACCGTTACTGGTCGGTCCCGTTCGTGTTGGCGGTCACGTTCGTGTTGACGGGTATCGCGACGGTGCTACTCGGCGGATTGGAAGACCGTGCGTCGGATACCTCCAAGCGGGTCAAGGCGGCAGCCATCGGAGGCGAGGCCGGCTGAAGCCGCTTCGACAGGTCCCGCGGACAGCGCGATGGCCCGCACGTCGGCAACCCGAGTTGTAGATTCCCTCGTCATGCGAACAAAGCATCTCGGAGTCATCCTCGCCGCACTCGTACTGCTCACAGCGGCGTGTAGCAGCGATTCGGATTCCGAGGATGCGGGGTCGACGACGACCACCGCGGCATCGGACCAATCCACCTCGAGCACCACGGCGGCGCCAGAGGAGACCGAGAAGTTGACGGTGCTCGTGACCAACGACGACGGGGTGTCCGCCGAGGGCATCGACGCGCTCACCCAGGTGTTGAGCGGGCGTGACGATGTGGAGTTGGTCGTGGTCGCGCCCGCGGAGAACCAGTCGGGTTCCGGCGGCAAGACGACTGCCGGTCCCCTGAGCGCCACCGAGACGACCACCGCTTCGGGTCTCGAGGCCACAGCGGTCGCGGGCTTCCCGGCCGACTCGGTCATCTGGGCACTCGACGAGGGCGGTATCACCCCCGGCCTGGTGATCTCGGGGGTCAATGACGGCCAGAACATCGGCGCCCTCGTCCCCCTCTCCGGCACCGTCGGCGCAGCCCGTCAGGCCGCCCAGATGGGGGTTCCGGCGA
The DNA here is from genome assembly GCA_047972145.1 of Microthrixaceae bacterium. Lineage (GTDB taxonomy): Bacteria > Actinomycetota > Acidimicrobiia > Acidimicrobiales > Microtrichaceae > JAMLGJ01. The sequence continues at coordinate 9,116 of JBKEAI010000239.1, read as the reverse complement.
TCGCGGTCAGCCAGGGCCTCGGCGACCCACCCGACTTCGACGTCGCCGTCGCAGCGGCGATGGAATGGCTCGACCAGAACATCGAGGCGCTCCTTGCCGGTGAGGTGGGCACCGACTCGATCTCCAACATCAACGCCCCGACATGTCCCACGGGCGAGGTGCAGGGCGAGGTCGAGGTGCCCGTCGCGGTGGACAGCACCATCGACGTCACCAAGGTCGACTGCGCCGGGACCGCCGATCCGGTCGACGACGTCGTGGCGTTCACCAACGGCTGGATCGCCCTCAGCGTCCTGGCGCCGACGGGGAGCATCACCGAGTAGGGCTCCGCGCTTGACCTTCCACCGGGGTGGTCCCGTGGGGCTCAGGCGGCGTTGCGCGAGAGTCTTGCGAGGCTGACCAGGAAGCGTTCCTCGTCGTCGGTCCACGCCTCCACGGTCCCCAGCCCGGCCTCAGCGAGTTCGTCGCGCACCTGGCTGCGGGTGAACTTCGTGCTGATCTCGGTGCGGATGTGCTCACCGGCGCCGAGATGCACCTCGAATCCGTCGAGGGCCCCGAAGCGCACCCCCTGGTCGCTGTGGGCCACGACCTGCATCTCGATGCGCGACTCGCGCGGGTCCCAGACCGCACGGTGGCGGTAGGCATCCACGTCGAAATCCGCGAGCAGTTCGCTGTTCAGCACGGTGAGCGCGTTGAGGTTGAACCGTGCGGTTACCCCGACGGGATCGTCGTAGGCCGGCAGGAGAACCGACTCGTCGGTGGTGAGGTCCGATCCGAGCAGGAACCAGTCGTCGTCGTCGAGGGCATCCGCGACGTCCGCGAGGAACTCCTTGCGCTGAGCGGTGTCGAGGTTGCCGATCGTGGAACCGAGGAACGCGAGCACGGTCACACCGTCGGTCGGTATCGCGTACAGGTGCTCGTGGAAGTCGCCGACCACGGCATGCACCTTCAGGCCGGGTCTGGCTCCGGCGATCTGTGCAGCGGCGGTGCGTAGCACCTCCTCGGAGCAGTCGAAAGGGGCGAAGCAGCGCAGCGTTCCCGCTTCCTGGGCCGCATCCAGCAGCAGGGCTGTCTTGTCGGAGGTGCCCGAACCGAGCTCGGCCAAGGTCTCGACGCCGGTGATCTTTGCGATGTCGGCTGCGTGTGCGGCGAGGATCGAACGTTCGGCCTCGGTGGGGTAGTACTCGGTGAGCCGAGTGATCTCGTCGAACAGCTTGGAGCCGGGTTCGTCGTAGAACCACACCGGTGGGATCCACGGTGGGTCGTCGCTCAGCCCTTCGCGGGTCTCGTCCGCGAGGTGCGTCGACCAGGCCGACTGGTCGAGTTGGACATCGACGGTGATGGGCGAGTCTGTCTCGTCGGGGGTCGAGAGACCGTCGTTGTCCAAGGGACCGTCGTTGTCCGAGGGACCGTCGTCGTTCGAGGGACTGTCGTCGTCCGAGAGACCGTCGTCAGGTGTGGTCATGGGCGACCCTCAATCCCGCGAACACCCAGCGCGACGCGGGGCCGAAGAAGTTCCGGTAGGTGTCCCGGGCGTGTCCGGGGGGAGTGGCGAAGGAACTGCCGCGCAGTACCTGCTGGTTGACCATGAACTTGCCGTTGTATTCACCGACAGCTCCCGGCGCCGGTGAGAAACCCGGGTATGACGAGTACGCCGACGATGTCCACTGCCACAGCGCCCCGTGCATCTGGGAGGGACCGCCGCCCTCGCAGGTGTGAGCCGAGCGTGCCGCTACCTCCCATTCGGCCTCGGTGGGAAGGCGACCGCCCCGCCACCTCGCGAACGCATCTGCTTCGTAGTACGAGACATGGGAAACCGGCTCGTCTGGGGACACGGCGGTGAGCCCGTCCAAACCGAAGCGCTGCCAGCGGCGTGCGTCGTCGGGGTGGCGACGCCAGTACGCGGGGGCACCCCAGCGGTGTTCCCGGGAGTGGTGCCAGCCGTCGCTCAGCCACAATTCGTGGCGGTCGTATCCGCCGTCGGCCATGAACTCGAGCCATTCACCGCAGGTGACGAGGCGATGCTCGAGCGCGAATGGCTCCAGGTGGACCCTGTGGCGCGGCGACTCGTTGTCGAACGCGAACCCGGAGCCCTCATGGCCGATCTCGACCACGCCACCCTCGAAGCTGTGTGTCGAGTCGCCACCACCGGGGCCGACCGCAACCGGTGGGTGGGGCGTGACGGTGGTCGTGTCGTCCGCGTATGCCGGCGCGGCCACGTTCTGTGCGAACAGGTGCAGGATGTCCATCAACAGCAGTTCCTGGTGCTGTTGTTCGTGGTGCAGGCCGAGCTCCGCCAACGCGAGGGCGGTGTCGTCCAACAGGCCGTCCCGGAGTGCTTCGAGCATCGAGCGGTCGACGTGCTTGCGGTACCGCGCAACCGTCGCGACATCGGGGCGGGTGACCATCCCCCTGCGCGGGCGGGGCTGGCGGTCCCCGACGGCTTCGTAGTAGCTGTTGAACAGGAACCGGAACGACTCGTCGAACAGTTCGTGGGAGTCGGTGCGCGACAGCACGAACTCCTCGAAGAACCAGGTGGTGTGGGCACGGTGCCACTTGGTGGGGCTCGCGTCGGTCATCGACTGGACCACCTGGTCCTCCGGTGACAGCGGAGCTGCCAGGGCCTCTGTGTGCGAACGCACGTCGCAGTAGGACTCGGGATCAGCGGTTGGTGCTGATCCACGATCAGCCGGTACGACGGCGGTGCTGGTCTGGTGCGTTGCAGTCATGTTCATGGGGCCTGGGAAGCCTGTTCGGCTGGCGATGGACTCCCGTTCCCTCAGATCAGCCACCCTAGGTCGCCCGGGCAGGGCCATGTCGCGCGGTCGCCCGTGGGCACTCCAGAGGGTGACTGATGTACGATCGTGTCGTGGGTCGCCGGCCGGATGGTCGGAGAGGACGGCTCGTCCGGGCGAGTTGGGGGATCACAGATGGCTATTCGACGTGGTACCGCGCCGGCGCGGCAGGTGAGCCGTCGCCGGGTGCTGCTCGGCGGGGCAGGTGCCGCCGGGGCACTCACGGTTGCAGGATGCACCACCTATCCGGGTCTCGACCCCGTCGATGGCCCCTGGGACTGCGGGGTCGTCTCCGGACTGCACGCCCACGACGCGGCGGTGCTGTGGACCCGGTTCGCTCCCGCAGCGGCCGACGAGGCGCGCGTGAGTTGGGAGGTATCGGCCGATCCGGGGTTCACCTCGGTGGTCGCGCGGGGCAACGCGATGGTCGACGGCTCCACCGACGGCACCCTCAAGGTGCTCGCCGAGGGACTCGCCCCAGCCACGACCTACTGGTACCGCTTCAGCGCAGGTGCCGAACGCTCGCCGGTCGGGCGCACCCGCACCCTGCCGCACCCCGATGCCGAACCCGAGCGCATGCGCTTGGCGGTGGCGAGCTGCCAGAAGTTCTCGGCCGGTTGGTACCCGGCGTGGCGCCAGGTCGCCGCAGCGGAGCTCGACGCGGTGGTGTTCCTCGGCGACTACATCTACGAGTCCACAGGCAAGGTCAACCCCCTCTGGGACGTGCGCGACGATCCGAGCGAAGCGGCGAAGGACCTGGATACCTACCGCGCCAAATACCGGATGTACCGGGGCGACCGCGACCTTCAGGCGGCCCACGCGGCGCACGCCTTCGCGCCGATCTGGGACGACCACGAGTTCCACGACAACTACGACCGCAACGCCCTCGCCGCGGATCCCGACCGGGCGAGCGCCGCATACCAGGCGTGGTTCGAGTACCAGCCGGTGTGGCCGATCGACGGCACCCGGATCTACCGCAACATGCGCTTCGGACGCCTCGCTGACCTGTCGCTGCTCGACACGCGCCAGTACCGCGACGACCTGCCCGAGCAGGACATCCTCGTGTTCACGATGGAACCCCCCGGTTCGGTCGCACACGACGCCGGGCGCACGCTGATGGGTGCGACGCAGCGGGACTGGTTGCTCGATGGCCTGGGTGCCGCGGAGGGTGACGGCGTCACCTGGAAGGTGATCGGCCAGCAGGTGATGATGGCACCGCTGCGGATACTCGACTTGGACGAGCCGTTCTTCGGAGCCGGCCCCGAGCACCGTGGCTGGTACTTCAACCTCGACCAGTGGGACGGCTACACCGCGGAGCGCGACCTGCTCACGGGTTTCCTCGAATCGGAACGCATCTCGGGCGCGACCGTGCTCACAGGTGACATCCACTCGTTCTGGCAGTCGTCGATCCACTCCGACATGGAGGACCACCAGAGTCCCGTCGTCGCCCAGGAGTTCGTGTGCGGCTCGATCTCTTCGACCGCGCTGTCCTGGTCACCGGAGCTGGCGGACATCGCCGCGCAGGTGACCAAGGGCACCTCGCCGGACTTCCGCTGGGTCGACTGGCAACGCCGCGGGTACGGCTATGTGGAGGCGACCCGGGACGGCCTGCACGTCGAGTTCCGTGGAGTCGATCCCCGCTGGCGCAACTCACCGGTGACCACGGCGGTCAGCTTCGATCAGGCCGCGGGTGCGTCATCACTGGACGTCACCACCTGAGACCTCCTGGTCGTCCGATCCGGCGGTGAGGCGCTCGAGGCCGATCTCATAGGCCGCCAACGCGAGGATCAGGATGAGGATCCACAGCCAGGACAGGCTGAGCCACACCAACAACACTATTGCGACCACGACCCCCGCGAACCTCAGGGCGTCGCGGTACCGCTGGATCCAGGCGAGCACCGCGGGATCGGATCCGCGTTCGCGTGCCGCTCCCATCAGCGACGATCCGACAGCACCGATGCGTGCCCGCACCGCCCCTGCACGTGCCGAGGGCCCGGTGCCCCACACGATGACCAGCGCCGGTATCAGCAGCCACAGCGCCACGCGTGTGCCGTCGAAGAGTCCCTGGAGCAGTGCGTCGGTGACAGCCTTGACCGCGGGGACGCTTCCGTCGGGTGGCACGCGTTGGAGGATCTGGTCCTCGACTCGCACCCCCACGCGTCGGAGCAGGAACAACATGAACACCGCGGTGATCGCCAACTGGTAGAAGGTGCGGCGACGGTTGACCGACAGAGCGAACGCCCCGATCGTGGACGCGACGAACACCGCGATCGAGATCCAGATGATCTTGTTGAACAGCGCCACTGCATCCTGGACCTGCTCGAGGGTGCCCGAGCTGCGGATCGTGATCTGGCCGAAGTTGTCGGGCAGGTCGGTGCCGAACGTGTCGTTGAACTTATCGATCGCCTCCGAGGGCACCTCGTCGATCTGGATATCCGGAATGTTGATCGTGCGCCCGAACACTTCCGGTGAGGTGCTGGTGATCTGTGCGAGCACCTGGTTGATGAGCGGTAGGAGGTTCACTGTGATCGTGTCGTCGCCGGCCTCCACGTTGGGGGTCCTACCCTCGATCAGGTTCACCGCCGCCCGGTGGGCGTTGCGGTTGATGGCCACCCAGAGTGTGTCGAACGCCCTGCTGGCGACGAACTTGTCGACCTCCTTGCGCACGAACCCCTCGACCGCTCCCGACAGGGGCACCGCGAGGATCTGTCCGCGCTCGGGCAGCGCCTCCTCGAACAGCTCCTTGGGGTCGACGATCTGCATCAACTCCGCGGTGATCCGCTTGCTCAGAGCTTCCTGTACCGCGGGGTTCTCCGCGAGAGGACCCACATGGTCGACCCACACGCCGGTGTTCAGGAAGTTGCGGTTCGCCCAGATGCCGATCGTGCTGGTGAGGAACGCCACGCACGAGATGACAACCAACGTGCCGGTCAGGATCCGGCGGCCCGTGCGACGCGGGGGTGGGGTCTCGCGGAGCTGGGCCAACTCGGCTAGTGCCGCGTCGCGTTCGGCGCGCAACGCTTCGAGGTCACCCCGGGGATCGGCGTCGTCGGCTTCCGTCGATGGGTCCTGGGGGGTCGCGGCCCCTGATCCCTGGTCATCTGACATGTGCTGTTCTCCCTGCGGTGCTCATGAGCCATGTAGTGGCCCAGGTCGTGTGCTGCCCGTGTTATACGGGTGAGGCTGTGGTTCGGGTGGGCTGTGGTTCGGTCAGTCTCAAGTATCGGCCATCGCTTCGAGCATCGGCACCTTCGTGGAACGGCGCGCTGGCCAGATCGAAGCGAAGATGCTGATCACGAGGCCGACCGCCGTGATGATCCCCACGCGGCCCCATGCTAGAGGCAGTGTCGTGTCGGTGATCGACCCGATCACGACCCATCCGCAGAACACACCTGATGCAACACCGATGAGCGTGCCCAACACACCGATTCCGAGTGCCTCGACCCTGACCATCGAGCGGACCTGGGCCACGGTCATCCCCAGTGCCCTGACCATCCCCAACTCGCGGCGGCGTTCGTGGATCGACAGGTTCATCGTGTTGATGATCCCCACGATCGCGATCACCACCGACAGGCCGAGCAGCCCGTTGATCGCCGCGATCATGAAGTCGATGACCGACCCGAGGAGTTGGCCGATGAAGTTGCCGGGTACCACCTGCATCCCCGTGTAGTCATCGAGGACGTTCTCGAGGTCGGTACCCACCTCGTCGATGCGGTCCTGGTCGGCCCTGACGTAGACCTGGCTGACCGGCTGGTCGCCCGCGATCTCGGCGAACAGCTCCTCGTTCACCAACGTGCCGATGAACACGGTGTCGAGGCTGAGCTCCAACTTCGCCGCGACGGGCACCTCGACGATCTCACCGGCTGTGTCCTCGAGCAGGTAGACCTGACCCACAGTGGGTGCAGGTGTGGCGGTGGCGGGTCCCCCGATGTCCACGGTCGGACCACCCGGGCCATCCGGGTCGCCGGTCGTGTTGCCCGATGTCGTGGAGCTGCCACTGTCACCCGGGGAGCCCGACTGCTCGCCGAGCTGCTCGAAGCTGGTCGCCGCGGCGCCCTCACCGTTGGCCACCGCTTCGAGGGAGCCCGACGCGGCCTTGAGGCCCATCGTGGCGTTGAGAAGGTCGATGTCGGCGCCGCTGAGCGCTGCGGTCACCCCCGTCGCATCGGTCACGTTCGTCGTGCGCACAGGGGCGGTTGCGACCACACCCTCCACGTCGTCGATCGCCGCCACGACGTCGTCGGGGATCGGGGTTATCGCCACCACCATGAAGTCCGATTCGGAGAGCTTGGACACCTCGGCGACGGTCCAGTCGCGCAGCGCGGTACCCGAAACCGTCACGAGGGTGACCAGGAACAGTCCGATCACCAGGGCGTTCGCGGTGGTGGCCGTCCGCTTGGGGTTGCGCACCATGTTGTCCGCCGCGATGCGCCCGGTGAGGGTGTGTGACAGTACGGCCTTGAGGAGCCGTCCGAAGATCCGTGCCAGCAGTGGCCCACCGACCACCACGCCCCAGAACAACCAGAACATCCCGAAGCCGAGGATGAGCGGATGCGCCTCTACGAACCGGTTGAACAACAACAGCCCGATCCCCAGAACCAGCAGGGCCCCACCGGCGTACAGGCGCAGCATCGAGGTACCCGAACGGTCCACCGCCGCTGCGCGCATCGCTTCGACCGGTCGCGTCCGCCCGGCACGGAACGCAGGGATCAACACCGACACCACCGTGATGAGCGTTCCCGACACCACGGTGATCACGACCGCCCAGACCGACAGGGCGAACCCGGCACTCGGCAGGCCGATGTCGAAGCGGACCAGGATCCACTGCAACAACATACTCAACGCGACACCCAGAGCGAGACCGATGACCGACGACACCACGCCGAGGATCAGCCCTTCGCCGAGCAACGATCGGCGCACCTGTGCGGGGGTGCCACCGATCGAGCGCACCAGGGCGAGCTCGCGTGAGCGTTGGGTCACCACGACGGTGAACGTGTTGTAGATGACGAACCCGGCCACGAAGAGTGCGAGGAACGCGAACCCGACCAGCACCGGGCGCAGGAAGTCGAGAAACTCCTTGGTCGCTGCGGTCTGGTCGGTGCGGAACGAATCGCCGTCGAGCACCCAGACGTTGGCCGGGGCCACGTCGCGCGCGGCCTGCGCCAGTTCATCCTGGGAACCGTCGGTGCGCAACAGGATCTGGCTGTACTGATCCGATCCCGCACCGAGCACGTCCAGGGCCGCCTCGGGTGCGAAGAACACCGTGCCGCCGCCATCTGCGCTCGCTGAGCTGCCGAACGACGTGATCCCTACCACCTCCGCGCTCTGGGGCCCCGAGGGAGTCGCCATGTCGAAGGTGTCACCGAGCGCGATGTCGTGGTCGGCCGCGGTGCCACGGTCGACCGCGATCTCACCGGAGGTCTCCGGTGCCCGTCCCTCGTCGACGGTGAAGGGGTTCAGTTCGTCATCGAGGATCCAGGATCGGCCCAGCATCTGGGAGCGGAGGGCATCGCCGTCGGCGTCGAGCAACTGCGTGCTGGCCACCAACTCAGCGGCGGCACCGGACACCTCCGGCAGGGCCTCGAGGTCACCGAGGATCCCGGCATCCACCCCGCCCATCATGTCGGGGCCCTCCGCGCCCGAGGTCGGCACGACCGCAGCGTCCACCGAGGCGTACTGCAACTCGACGTTGCCCGCCACAGCGGATGCGACCGCTTGTGTGAGCACGAGCCCACAAGCCACGAAGGTGGTGCCCGTGATCACCGCCACCGCGGTCGAGACCAGGCGCGTGAGGTTCGCGCGCAGGTTCCGCAGGGTCAGGTGCCACATGACGGAGTCTCAACCGGCCAACGCGCCCATGTGGGCGAGGACCGTCTCGCGGGTAGGTTCGAGGACCTCGTCCACGAGTCGACCGTCGGAGAGGAACAGCACCCGGTCCGCGTAGGTCGCGGCAACCGGGTCGTGGGTGACCATCACGACGCTCTGTTGGAACTCGTTCACGGCGTTGCGCAGGAACGAGAGGATCTCAGCCGACGAGTGCGAGTCGAGGTTGCCCGTCGGTTCGTCCGCGAAGATGATCTGCGGGCGCTCCACCAGCGCACGGGCCACAGCGACGCGTTGCTGTTGGCCCCCGGAGAGCTCCGAGGGCTTGTGGTGGAGCCTGTCGGCCATCCCCACGGTGGCCACGACGTGGTCCATCCACGGCTGGTCGACCTTGCGGCCCGCCAGATCGAGGGGAAACGTGATGTTCTCCCCGGCGGTGAGCGTGGGCAGCAGGTTGAACTGCTGGAACACGAACCCGATCCGCTCCCTGCGCAACAAGGT